>NZ_CP053939.1:317822-635644 GCF_013267835.1 Neisseria mucosa | reverse complement strand
CAATTCGGGAATCCGTTTGCCGCTCAATGCGCCTTCCGTTTCTTCACGCGTGGTAACCGGAACAAAAGTGAATTTATGGAAATATTCTTCAATCAGCGGATGCTCTTTCAAATCGGCAAGGCGTTGGTTGAAAATCAACTCGTCGGCATAAGAGACGGAATGCGCCAAAACCAAACGGTCGAAACGCTGCCAAATTTCAGGCTGCTCGATAATGGAGAGGAAAGGCGCAATGCCGGAACCCGTGCAGAGCATGACCAAATCCTTACCGTCGGGGAAACGCTCGGGCAAGAGGAAACCGGTAGCCGTTTTATCCAGCAAAATAGTGTCACCCTCTTTCATCGCAGCAAAACGTGCCGACATCGGGCCGCCTTCGATTAACACCGCGAAATACTCAAGCGTATCGGCGTATTCGGCAGAAACGACAGAATACGCGCGCCAAATAAAGCCCTCGCCGTCACGAAAACCAAGGCGCGAAAACTGCCCTGCCGAAAAACGGTAGGACTCGGGGCGGCTGATGGCAAAAGTCATCAGCTTAGGCGTATGGTGTTTGACCCACAAGACTTTTTCTTCGGTAAACTTGGCTTCTGGAGAAGCTGCCATAATAGGTTTCCTTGATATGCGGTATCAGTTTCAAATAGGGCTTATTATAAAGATTCAAAAGGCCGTCTGAAATATTTATTTTCAGACGGCCTTTAAGATTATTCACGGCGCAAACGGATACTGATGCCTTTTTGTTCCAAAATCAAATCGTTACCGTCAAAACGATAGTTCCACACGCTTTGTTTGCGCAAAAACGCATCTTCCAACTTCATGTCTTCACACAGCATCATGTTTACCGCAATATGGCCAAAATCAATTTTGTCCGAACCAATCGTATTGGCTTGAAACATCATACCGTTGCAACCCATCTTGCCATACGCCTTAGGCATCTCGCTCAAATCCAGATAGGCATCAGTACCGGCCAATTCTTTTTCAGTGAATTTATTGAAAGCAACAACACGCCATTTGGCAGCTAAAGTAGGCTGCGCCATTTGTTGAGTTTGCACCTGCACTTTAGAGGCTTGTTCAGCCTGAGACGCTGAAGGAGATGTACAAGCTGCCAAAACCACCATACTCATTAATGCGCCGAATAATGTTTTCATATCCATTCCTAATTTATTGCTAAAGGCCGTCTGAAAAACCATCCACCTTCAGACGGCCTTTAAGCCTTATTTACAAAGTCGTATCCAATGCTTTGGAAATATCGTTCCAAATATCGTCCACATCTTCAATACCGACAGAGAAACGCAGCAGGCCGACTTTGATGCCCATTTCCATTTTCACATCATGCGGCACGCCGCTGTGGGATTGGGAATAGCAATGGTTGACCAGACTTTCCACGCCGCCGAGGCTGGAAGCCATTTTGACCAGTTTCATGTTTTTAATCACGCTATTGGCCGCTTCACGCGTGTCGTTTTTGAGATAAACCGTAACCACGCCGCCGATGCCTTTGGGCATTTGTGTTTTGGCGAGTTCGTAATATTCGTGCGACGGCAGGCCGGGATAGAACACTTTTTCAATGGCAGGATGAGCTTCCAAACGGCGCGCGATTTCGAGTGCGTTTTGGCAATGGGCATTCATGCGCAGAGCCAGTGTTTTGATACCGCGCAACACCAGCCAGCAGTCCATCGGACCTGCAATCGCGCCGGTATGCACCATCATGTCGTGCAAAGGCTGTGCCAGTTCTTTGGTTTTGGCCACAACGATGCCCATCAATACGTCGGAATGGCCGCACAAATATTTGGTAGCGGAATGGAACACAAAATCGCAACCCATATCCAAGGGTTGTTGCAGATACGGCGTGGCAAAGGTGTTGTCGATGCCGACCAGCGCGCCGGCCGCTTTGGCTTTCTCGGCAAGCGCTTTGATGTCTACCAAGCGCAAAAGCGGATTGGACGGAGTCTCCAACCAAACCAGTTTGACATTGTGTGCTTTGAGCAGCTCGTCCAAATTATCCGGATTGCCCAAATCGGCAAAAATAACGTTCACACCCCATTTTTGATAAACATCGACCAATAAATCATAAGCGCCGCCGTAAATATCGGCGACGGCAACAAGGGTATCGCCAGGTTGCAGGAAAGTGCGCCACACGGCATCAATCCCCGCCATGCCGCTGGAAAACGCAAAACCGGCCGCACCGTGCTCCAAATCGGCAACGGTATCTTCCAAGACTTGGCGGGTCGGGTTGCTCAGACGCGAATAGCGGTAAGGAACCTGCTCGCCGATTTCGTGCAGCGCAAACATACTGTTTTGATAAATCGGCGGCATCAGCGCACGGTTGTGTTCGTCGCAATCGTAGCTGGAATGGATGGCTTTCGTGGCGAATTTCATTGGGTCTCTGCCTATGTAGATGTGAATAATCGAAGATTTTATCACTATCTGAAAAATAGAAACAATCAATGCAGGCGGATAAAGCAAGTGATATAATCTCGCATTTGCAAATCGGCCGACACGAGCCGATTCCCCTACACGCATCTCAACAATCCTATCATGAAGGACATACAACGCATGAACGCCATTGCAGACGTGCAATCCAGCCGCGATTTACGCAACCTGCCGATTAATCAGGTCGGCATCAAAGACCTGCGCTTTCCGATTTCCCTCAAAAGCAAAGAAGGCGAACAATCCACCGTCGCCCGCCTGACCATGACGGTTTTCCTGCCTGCCGACCAAAAAGGCACGCATATGTCGCGCTTTGTCGCCCTGATGGAAAAACAAACCGATGCTTTGGATTTCGATACGCTGCACAAGCTGACTGCCGACATGGTTGCCCTGCTGGATTCGCATTCCGGCAAAATCAGCGTGTCCTTCCCGTTTTTCCGCAAGAAGAGCGCGCCGGTCTCCGGCATCCAATCGCTGCTCGACTATGATGTTACCCTGACCGGCGAAACCAAAAACGGTACATACAGCCACAGCTTGAAAGTGATGGTTCCGGTTACTTCCTTGTGTCCGTGCTCCAAAGAAATTTCCCAATACGGCGCGCACAATCAACGTTCGCATGTAACCGTCAGTCTGATTGCGAATGCGGATGTAGGCATTGAAGAAATCATCGATTACGTTGAAGCACAGGCAAGCTGCCAGCTCTACGGCTTGCTCAAACGCCCTGACGAAAAGTATGTAACGGAAAAAGCATACGAAAATCCGAAGTTTGTCGAAGACATGGTTCGTGATGTGGCCACGGTGTTAATAGCCGACAAACGCATTGAATCATTCGTCGTCGAAAGCGAAAACTTCGAATCGATACACAACCATTCCGCTTACGCTTATATCGCTTATCCTTAAAGTTAAGCCGAATAGCAACAAAGGCCGTCTGAACGTTTCAGACGGCCTTTGGCATAAATTGAACGATAACATGAGACTATCGCTCATGTACGGTTAACTGTAATCCGATATAATTCAAAAGAATTAGACAACTCGCGTAATCTTTAACTTAAATTAAGCCGATTGTTTTCCCATCATTTATAATGACGGTTTCTCAACGGCATATCCGTGGATATTATGAAAAAATTCCTTTATTTCCTCATTGCATTTTTAGGCTTGAGCAGCTTCGCATTCGCAGTAGATGCCAATGATTTGCTGCCTCCCGAGCAAGCCTTTGTGCCTCAAGTCAATGTAACTGATCAAGGCGTCAGCGTGCAGTTCAAAATCGCTGACGGCTACTATATGTACCAGTCCAAAATCGTTGCAGCAACCGATCCGGACAAAGTCTTGGGTAAACCCAAATTCAGCAAAGGCGAAGAAAAAGAAGACGAATTCTTCGGCAAACAAACGGTTTACCACCATACCGCACAGGTTGACCTGCCTTACAAACAAGCCGCGCCGCAATACAAACTGACGCTGACTTATCAAGGCTGCGCCGAGGCCGGTGTGTGTTATCCGCCGGTGGATACTGAGTTTGACGTAAAAGGCAACGGGGTTTACCAGCCGCAAAGCGATGAGCCGGTTTCTGCCAAAGACCGCTTTTTACAACCGTCCACCTCTTCAGACGGCCCAATGCCTGCCCAGCCTAGTGCAAACAATCCCGACAGCAGCCGCTTCAAGCTCTCTTGGGATACTTTAAACGCCAACCTGTTGGCGTTTTTTGTCGCAGGTTTGGGCTTAAGCTTTACTGCCTGCATGTATCCGCTCCTGCCGATTGTTTCCAGTATTGTCGTGGGCGATAAAAAAGCCGGCAAAGGCCGCGCGTTTACCTTGTCTATGGTTTATGTACAAGGTTTGGCATTGACCTACACCTTGGTCGGCGTGATTGCCGGTTTGACCGGCGCGCTGTTGACCGTATGGCTGCAACAACCTTGGGTCGTACTTGCCGCCGCTGCGTTGATGGTGGTATTGGCGCTGTCGATGTTCGGCTTCTTCAATATCCAGCTGCCCAACTCCGTCCAATCCTATTTCCAAAATCAAAGCAGCAAACTCTCCGGCGGTAAAATCGTTTCCGTCTTCATCATGGGTATTTTGTCTGCGCTGATTGTCGGCCCGTGCGTTGCGCCTCCGCTGGCATTTGCTTTGGGCTATATCGGCCAGACCGGCGATGCCGTGTTGGGCGGCCTCGCGCTTTACGTCTTGGCACTTGGCACCGGCGTACCGCTCATTATCATCGGCACATTCGGCGGCCATATCCTGCCTAAAGCAGGCGACTGGATGAACGGCATCAAATACGCATTCGGCTTCATTTTGCTGGCCGTTGCCGTATATCTCGCCACGCCGCATCTGCCCTATTTCGCAGTAGTCGGCCTCTACACCTTGCTGATGATTGTTCCCGCCCTGATGCTTTTGGCAAAATCAGGCAAACAAAAAGGCCGTCTGAAAACAGTTGCCGCCGTATTGGGCTTTTTACTGCTGATTGGCGGCTCGTGGTTTGGCTGGCAAAGCTTCAATAAACAAACCACCGCCCTGCACCACTTCCTAACGCTGGTTCCTCCATCAGAAGACGGACAAGAAACCGACCACGGCAAGATGTTTACCGATGTCGGCGAACTCAAAGCCGCTATGGATGCCGCCTTGAAAGCCGATCCAAGCAAGCCCGTGCTGATTGATTTCTACGCCGACTGGTGCGTATCCTGCAAAGAAATGGCCGCCTACACGCTCAACCAGCCGCAGGTACACGAAGCGGTCGATATGCAGCGCTTCTTCCAAATCGACGTGACTGCCAATACTCCCGGCCATCAGGCCTTACTGAAAGAATACGGCCTCTTCGGCCCTCCGGGCGTGTTTGTTGTCCGCGCCGACGGCAGTCATAGCGAAGCCTTATTAGGCTTTGTCAAACCTGATGCCTTCATCGAATGGTATCGCAAAAACGAGAAATAGCAGTCTATAAAGAGGCCGTCTGAAAACAGATTTTCAGACGGCCTTTTCTTATGTTTAAAAATTAAAATTCATCTTGAGTCCAACGCGTAGAACGCAAAATGCTGGAATCCACATCTTGAATATTGCGGTGACCGGTAAACGCCATGGAAATATCCATTTCTTTATACAGGATTTCCAGCGCACGGGTTACGCCTTCTTCACCATACGCACCCAAACCATACAGGAACGCCCGGCCTATCATCGTACCTTTTGCACCCAAAGCCCAAGCCTTCAAAATATCCTGACCGCTGCGAATGCCACTGTCCATCCAAACCTCGATATCGCTGCCCACCGCGCTGACTACATCAGGCAAAGCTTTGATGGCGGATACGGTATCATCAAGCTGACGGCCGCCATGATTGGAAACAACCAATGCGTCCGCACCGCTTTTCGCTGCCTTTTCCGCGTCTTCAGGTTCCATAATGCCTTTGATAATCAGCTTGCCGCCCCACAAATCCTTAATGCGCGCCACATCGTCCCAGCTCAGGCGCGGGTCGAATTGTTCGGAAGTCCATGAAGACAGCGAAGACAAATCGCCCACGTTTTTCGCATGACCGACAATATTGCGGAAGGTGCGGCGTTCCGTATTCAGCATTTTCATGCACCATTCCGGTTTGGTCGCCAAATTGATTAAATTGGCGATGGTCGGTTTCGGCGGCGCAGACAGGCCGTTTTTGATGTCTTTGTGGCGCTGACCCAAAACCTGCAAATCGGCTGTCAAAACCAAAGCCGAGCAGTTAGCATCTTTCGCACGCTTAATCAGGTTTTCCATAAACTCGCGGTCGCGCATCACATAAAGCTGAAACCAAAACGGCGCGCTGGTGTTTTCAGCCACATCTTCAATCGAACAAATGGACATGGTCGACAGCGTAAACGGAATACCAAATTTTTCCGCCGCCCGCGCCGCCAAGATTTCGCCGTCGGCGTGCGCCATACCCGTGAAACCGGTCGGTGCAATCGCTACCGGCATTTTCACATCCTGCCCGATCATTTTGGTCTCAAGGCTGCGTCCCTCCATATTAACCAATACTTTTTGACGGAAACGGATGTCTTTAAAATCCGAAGTATTTTCACGATAAGTGGTTTCCGTCCAAGAGCCTGAGTCAATATAGTCATAAAACATACGCGGCATTTTACGTTTGGCAACAAGGCGCAAGTCTTCGATACAGGTTATTTTGCTTAAATCACATTTCATTGTCGATTGCCTCTGTTAAGGTAAAGACGGATGGTTCAGGCCGTCTGAACATTTCAAACAACCCTTCACTTTGCTCCATCAAAACAACTAAATTTTAAGAATAATTTTGATAATCTATATTACTATCAATATTAAATCAAAACATTTTAACCCTGATATTTGTAGGGTTGATAGCCTTTTTTCAGACGGCCTCAAATCCAAATTACAGAAAAATAAAGAAAATATTTTCCGATTTAAAAATCAACCCATGCCACCATTTAAACAAACAATCAAACCGAGCCGCCACATACTTGACTGAAACACTCAGATATTAGACAATTCCCCCACTAATAAAAACGCCCACACAGGCAACCACACCATGAGACTGACTACCAAAGGGCGATTTGCAGTAACCGCCATGATAGATTTGGCGATGAACGCGCAAACCGGTGCTGTCAAACTCAGTGCCATCAGCGAACGACAAAGCATATCGCTCTCCTATCTCGAACAATTATTCAGCAAGCTGCGCCGTGCCGGATTGGTTGAAAGCCTACGCGGCCCAGGCGGAGGCTACATCCTTGCCGCGCCCGCCGAGCAAATCAATATTGCACAAATCATTTCCGCAGCCGAAGACCGACTGGATGCCACACAATGCGGCAGCAAAGCAAACTGCCACCACGGCGCCCCCTGTCTGACCCATGACCTTTGGGAAAACTTAAACAAAACCATCAATGATTACCTCAGCGGCGTTACGCTGCAAAGCATCATTGAACAAAAAAACTGCAGCGACAGCAGTCATGTCGTTACCTTTACACACATTCATTAAACCGACCTACGGCAAAGACCGCAGGCAGATGACCCAACGAAAGAGCAAACCATGACCGTCAAAACCCCTGTATACCTCGACTACGCCGCCACAACCCCCGTTGACAAACGCGTTGCCGAAAAAATGATTCCCTACCTGACCGAAACCTTCGGCAACCCCGCTTCCAACAGCCACGCATTCGGCTGGGAAGCAGAAGAGGCAGTCGAAAAAGCCCGCGCCGACATCGCCGCCCTGATTAACGCCGACCCCAAAGAAATTATCTTCACCAGCGGCGCGACCGAATCCGACAACCTCGCCATCAAAGGCGCGGCAAACTTCTACAAAACCAAAGGCAAACATCTCATCACCGTCAAAACCGAGCACAAAGCCGTGCTCGACACCATGCGCGAACTCGAACGCCAAGGCTTTGAAGTAACTTACCTGGACGTACAAGAAAACGGCTTGGTTGATTTAGACGTACTGAAAGCCGCCATCCGCGAAGACACCATTCTCGTTTCCGTAATGTGGGTAAACAACGAAATCGGCGTGGTGCAAGACATTCCCGCCATCGGCGAAATCTGCCGCGAACGCAAAATCATTTTCCACGTCGATGCCGCGCAAGCATGCGGCAAAGTGCCTGTCGACGTTGAAGCCGCCAAAGTTGATTTGCTGTCCATGTCCGGTCACAAAGTATATGGCCCCAAAGGCATCGGCGCCCTGTATGTACGCCGCAAACCACGCGTGCGTCTCGAAGCCCAAATGCACGGCGGCGGCCACGAACGCGGCTTCCGCAGCGGCACCCTGCCGACCCATCAAATCGTCGGCATGGGAGAAGCCTTCCGCATCGCCAAAGAAGAACTCGAGCAAGACATGGCGCACTACCGCAAACTGCGCGACATCTTCCTCAAAGGTATCGAAGGCATCGAAGAAGTCTATATCAACGGCGACCTCGAACACCGCGCCCCGAACAACCTAAACGTCAGTTTCAACTTCGTCGAAGGCGAAAGCCTGATTATGGCAGTGAAAGAACTCGCCGTATCCAGCGGCTCCGCCTGTACCTCCGCCAGCCTTGAGCCAAGCTACGTTTTACGCGCACTCGGCCGCAACGACGAATTGGCACACTCATCCCTGCGCATCACCTTCGGCCGCATGACCACCGAAGAAGAAGTGCAGTTCGCCGCTGAACTAATCAAATCCAAAATCGGCAAACTGCGCGAACTGTCGCCCCTGTGGGAAATGTTCAAAGATGGGATTGATTTGAATTCGATTGAATGGGCGGCGCATTGATAAAGGTACAAATATTTAGCTGACTAAACTTCAGACGATCTCTAAACATATAGGCCTATACAGGTCGTCTGAAAATAGACTAATTTTGAATCAAAATTTTTTGAACACAGATTACAAATGGAAAAAATAAATACTTTTATCAATATTATTGCAGGTATTGTCAGCATTGTATCGGCTGTTAAAGCATGGGGATTGAAAAAACAAACAGAGAAATTAAGAGATGAAATATCTAATCGTAGAGATTTGCATGATATGGTTTTAAATCTACGCTATTGTTATGAAAAAATTGGGAAGTTACCTGCTAGACATTTACGAGGTGTAAAAATTGATGCAGAGATCGCAGAAATTGAGAAACTTATGTCAGCAGTATCGCAATTAGCTATTGCTAGTGATGATAAATTTTCGAATCCTGTGCTGGGACAAAAGATCAATGGTTGGAAGAATACTCTCTCTAAATACAATCGCTATTATGAACAAAAAAGTGCGGAAGAGTCTATCCTGGAAATTAAACATGCCTTGCAATCGGATATTGCATTAATGATTTCAAATGGCAATAAAATAATAGGGTAAAAAGATAAAAGGATTTTATGATGGTAGACGATAGACAGTATTTTGACGTACAAAAACTTCTAGAAAACCAAAAGGAAGAAATTGCAAAAATTAAATTCCATATAAGCATGTTGAATAGCTATCAAAATTATTCGAATAATCCGATCGGATCGTTAGTTATTGAGTTTGATTGGTCTGAAGAAGATTTAGATAAAGCCCATGATATATTTGAAAAATATGATAAGAAAATACTTGAAGGAAGACTAGACGGTAATCTACATTCCTTGATGGAAAAAGATTTTAATGAGGATTTAAATCTTGGTTATCAAGAGGTTAAATCTGTTGTATTAGCTTTCTTTCGAGAAAGTCGGTGGGTTACTGTTTGTGTGGAATTTGTAAAATCATATGGATATGAGCCAGTTGAATTTAGTGAGATTATTTCTTATATCAAAAAATTAAATCAGCAAGCGTAGATTGGGTTGAAAACCCAACAAGCCTATCAATCTACCCGAAATGTTGGGCTTAACAACTAAACCTACCTAATAAATAAAAAGGTCGTCTTGAAAATCCCAAAAAACCTTTTCAGACGACCTAAAAGCCACCACATTAAAATCAAGGATACAGCCCATGAACGAACAAGAACTTGACCTCGACAATCTCGACAGCCTGCTTGGAGATTTTGACGGCGTTACCGTGGAAGGCGGCGTCGATTCGGAAAACGATGACGGCTGCGAAGGCGGCGCGTGCAAAATCTGAATTTCAGGTCGTCTGAAAACCGGCAAACAAACCATTTAAACCATCAAAAAACATAAAGGAAACCACATCATGGCATACAGCGATAAAGTAATTGACCACTATGAAAACCCCCGCAACGTCGGCACATTCGACAAAGACGACGAGTCTGTCGGCACCGGCATGGTCGGCGCACCCGCCTGCGGCGACGTCATGCGCCTGCAAATCAAAGTAAACGATGAAGGCATCATCGAAGACGCCAAATTCAAAACTTACGGTTGTGGCTCCGCCATCGCTTCTTCCAGCCTGATTACCGAGTGGGTGAAAGGCAAAAGCCTTGACGATGCACTGGCAATCAAAAACAGCGAAATTGCCGAAGAGTTGGAATTGCCTCCAGTTAAAATCCACTGCTCTATCTTGGCTGAAGATGCGGTAAAAGCAGCCGTTGCCGACTATCGCAAACGTCAGGAAAACAAATAACCGAATTCAACGACCCCTTGTCGGCAGGTGCCCAAGACTCCTAGCGAGTCTTCGAGAAAAGCAAATCTGGTGATTTATTCTCCTCTTAAGCAGACAGGGTGAATTGAGAGCACAGAAACTTCATCCTTTTGAAGTTGCCGCCAAATTTGGGACTGCCTGCCAATCTATCCCCTCTCCCCGCGGGAGAGGGTTAGGGAGAGGGCAATAAATCGCAGCTTATATTTAATTTAGTCGTTATACCTGCAAAATCAAAGGAGGCGAAATGCCTTTTACTGATGAAGAAGTCCAATCCCTACTTGCTGTCGAAGGCATAGGTAAAACCATATTGCAGCGTTTGCAGCAAATGGGATTAGATGATATTGCCAAGCTGGCGGCGGCAGATTTAGACGATATTTTGGAACGGGGCGCACAATTAACCGGCTCGACCTGTTGGAGAAATAGTCCGCAGGCTAAAGCTGCCATTGCCGCCGCAATAGAGTGGGCAAAACAGCGTTTTCAGACGGCCTGATAATCAAGATGCCGTCTGAAATAAAAAAGCAGGCAAAACAGAAAATGATTGCGAAATGAGGAAAAAAGCATGATTACTATCACAGAAAACGCAGCCAAACACATCAACAGCTACCTGACCAAACGCGGCAAAGGGTTGGGTGTGCGCTTGGGTGTGAAAACCAGCGGCTGCTCGGGCATGGCATACAACCTTGAATTTGTCGATGAAGTGAACGAGGATGATCTGATTTTTGAAGAACACGGCGCGCGCGTTTATATCGATCCAAAAAGCTTGGTTTATCTGGACGGCACGCAAGTCGATTACACCAAAGAAGGTTTGCAGGAAGGTTTCAAATTTGAAAACCCGAATGTCAAAGACTCTTGCGGCTGCGGCGAGAGCTTCCACGTTTAAGACATAAAAATGGCGGGACAGTATCAAAACCATCCCGCCATTTTTTCGCTTCCTGCCTGTTATAGCTGCCTTTGCCTTTTCTTTTCCGTTCCACCTTGTGTCGGAACAAATCGGATTTCACTAAGGCTTTTAAAGCATTGTCGCGTATTTTGCCTTTATTGTGTTGCACTTTACTGCTCATATTCAGTCCTTTTGATTAAGAATCAGCGGATTATAAGGCAAAATCAGGTTTCTGCCGAAAATTTCACATTAATTATCCCGCTATGTCTCAATATTTCACACTCTTCCAGCTTGAACCCGCTTTCGATATCGACGCCGAAAACTTGGAGCAAACCTACCGCGCCTTGGCTGCCCGTTTCCATCCTGACAAATTCGCTTCAGCCTCCGCCTTCGAGCAAAAGCAGGCAGTGATGATGTCGTCCACCATCAACGAAGCCTACCGTACCTTAAAAAATCCCATTGACCGCGCTGCGTACCTGTTGAAAATGCAAGGTATCGATGCTGACGCACCTGAACATACTTCTTTCTCTCCAGAATTCCTCATGCAACAAATGGAATGGCGAGAAACATTAATGGATGCTCAGATGGAACAAAACCATGATGCTATCCGAGCATTGGATCAAGAAATCCAAAATGCACAAAGCAGCCTATATCAAGATTTGAAACAAGCATTTGAACAGCAGGATTATGAATCAGCTGCACAATGGGTACGGCATGGACGCTTTCTTAATAAGCTTCGCAAAGAAATTGCTTCAATCTTATAAAACGTATCGCTTTACGCTATACCCAAGTTTTATAGCAAATGACTTTATAAGATACTTTGGCTTTATCTCCACTGTTTGAATTTATAGCCGCTTACATCAAACAAAAACCGTATCAGATTTATCTGATACGGTTTTCTTATATTCACTACGATTAGCGTTTTTTACCGGTAACAGTAGCAACAGCCAGGTTTTCGTTACGTTTCAAAGAAACGCTTTCAACACCTTCCGGCAATTTGATGTCTGACAAGTGCAGAATGTCGCCGGCAACTACTGATGTACAATCCAGCTCCAAGAAAGCAGGAATGTTTGCAGGCAAAGCAATTACTTCAACAGAAGTGTTCAACAGAGATACGCGACCACCTTGCAGTTTAACAGCTTGAGAGTTTTCAGCGTTAACAATGTGCAGAGGAACGCGGATGCGTACAGGTTGATCGGCTTTCACAGCTTGGAAGTCGATGTGTTGAACTTCGCGACGGAATGGATGCATTTGGAAGTCACGCACGATAACGTCTTTGGCTTCACCGTTCAGAGACAGTTTAATCAAAGCGGTATGGAAAGATTCTTTTTCCAATGCGTAGAATACAGTTTTGTGGTCTACAGCGATTGCAACAGGCTCTTGACCTTCACCGTACAGAATGCCAGGGATTTGGCCTTCGCGACGCAGGCGGCGGCTCGCACCAGTGCCTTGGGCTTCGCGTACAGAGGCTTGAATTTCGTAAGTCATGTTTAATACTCCAATTTAGATAAAATCGTCGTCATCGGCCGCGACCAGCTTAAGACGACATGGGGTTATGGCAGCAACATACTGCCTGTCATCACTTCTTCATTAAAAAGATATGAGACGGATTCTTCATTGCTGATACGGCGTACCGTTTCAGCCAGCAAACCGGCAATAGTTACTTGACGGATGCGTTCACATTTTTTAGCTGCTTCAGACAACGGAATCGTATCTGTTACAACTACTTGGTCAATTTCAGAAGAAGCAATTCGATTCACTGCTTCACCGGAGAATACTGCATGGCTGGCATATGCCAATACACGATCTGCACCACGCTCTTTCAGGGCAACGGCTGCTTTACACAAAGTATTTGCCGTATCGATCATATCATCTACGATCAAGCAGGTACGGCCTTGAATGTCGCCAATGATGTTCATTACTTCAGCCACGTTGGCTTTAGGACGGCGTTTATCGATAATGGCCAAATCAGCATTTAAAGATTTAGCAACAGCGCGCGCGCGCACAACACCACCGATATCGGGGCTGACGACGGTCAAATTATCAATGCGTTGCTGTTTAATATCGTTCAATAAAATCGGGGTAGCGTAAATATTATCTACCGGAATATCAAAGAAACCTTGAATTTGGTCGGCATGCAAGTCAACAGTCAATACACGGTCGATACCTGCTGAGTACAACATGTTCGCCACTAATTTAGCGGAAATCGGTACACGAGCAGAGCGTGGACGGCGATCTTGGCGTGCATAGCCAAAGTAAGGAATCGCGGCAGTAATACGACCAGCAGAAGCACGTTTGAGTGCATCGGCCATAGTCAAAATTTCCATCAGGTTGTCATTGGTAGGCGCACAGGTAGGTTGCAAAATAAACACATCGCGACCACGCACATTTTCCAGCAATTCAATGGCCACTTCGCCATCAGAGAATTTGGAAACGGTGGCTTCACCGAGTGAAATATCCAAATGTTTGACAACACGTTGCGCCAATTCCGGATTTGCATTACCGGTAAACACCATTAAACTGTCATAAGCAGCCATATCTTCACCTGATTCTAGATTTGATTTACGCTCAGAAAACATTACGCTTCCCTTTGCCCTATGTCCAAGACACTAATTTCGCGATTATACGCGTAAAGACGGGTAAAAAAAAGTTTTTCAGCGTTATTTTTCCCTTGGCGTAAAAAAGCGTGTAAGAAAACTTACACGCTTTTATTTGGCTGGGGAGGAAGGATTCGAACCTTCGCATGCTGGAATCAAAATCCAGTGTCTTAACCGCTTGACGACTCCCCAATAAAGGGTGTTGGCTGGGGAGGAAGGATTCGAACCTTCGCATGCTGGAATCAAAATCCAGTGTCTTAACCGCTTGACGACTCCCCAACAAAGGGTTTGGCTGGGGAGGAAGGATTCGAACCTTCGCATGCTGGAATCAAAATCCAGTGTCTTAACCGCTTGACGACTCCCCAACTTACTAAATCATATGAAACAGCGGATGAATATCTAATCCTTCCACACAATAAGCTTCATATAATTGAGAAACCTGTTGGTAAATTGTATTTGCTTCTTGATGAGATTCACATGCTATAAATAAGCATGCCCCAGAACCGGTCATTAATGCATGACCATATTGGGATAACTCAATATAAGCCTTCCAAACTTCAGGATATTCCTGAAACACAACCGCCTGCATATCATTTTGAAACGGCTGTAATGATTGGAAAGTCGGCATTATGCTGGGTTTAGAATCCCGTGTCAAGCCTTCATGTGCAAAAATTTTAGCTGTTGCCACATGGACGGGGGGCTTAACGATAACATACCATTGTTTAGGAACATCTATTTCAGCCAGCTTCTCGCCCACACCTTTGGCAAAAGCACTTCTGCCAAAAATAAAAAAAGGAACATCCGCACCATGACTTACACCTAAATCAATCAGTTGCTGCCTGCTCAAGCCGCATTGCCACCATTGGTTTAAAACCATTAAGACAGTGGCCGCATCGGAGCTGCCACCACCCAATCCACCACCCGTCGGAATCACTTTATCCAACCAGATTTCGACGCCGTACGGTACGCTTGCATAGGGCAGTAATAATTTAGCCGCCCGATAAGTCAAGTCTTGCTCAGGCTTAAGCCCTTCAACCGGCGTATGTAGAATAATTTGCCCATCGGTACGCATTTTCAGATGAACGGTATCGTATAAGCCGATCAAACAGAAAATACTTTCCAAATTATGATAACCATCGCTCCTGCGACCGGTAATCCTCAAATCCAAATTTAATTTGGCCGGTGCAGGAAAGGCTTGGATTTCCGCTGAAACAGACATGTTATCCTCTATTTGCGTGCTGCGCATCGGGTTTGTCCATTTTTATCTAAAGAGTGGTTTACCGTGTCGAACACCAAGCGGATATTAAACTTGGCATTTTCAAGTTGTAGCGTTTTGGGCTGTCCCGAGCTATTTAATGTGCGCGATATTGTCCAGTCAAACTGCTCCAGTCGGCCGTCAGACAGGATTTTGTATGGCGCATTGGCAACGCGTTTGCCATCTGCCCAAATATGCAGATATTGAACCGGCAAAGCAAAGCCCAAAAGCTGTCTGCTCAATTCTTCAGCCGTTTCCGCCTGATAAACCTTACCCTTACTGTCTACTGCCAATACGCCTTCGCTGTCTTGGCACAGCTGGCCTACGGTACTACCCAACGGTGTATTGACATCAATGGTTTGAACCGCGTTCTGATAAGTCCAGTCAAAATTGGCATAAGAGCCTTTGCCTTCCACTTTGACAGCCAAACGACCATCTGCGCTAAAATCCTGCACCTGCTCTGCCGCTTGCCAACTGTTTTGCTGAGGCAGGTTTGGCTGCGCACAGGCAGCTAAAAGCAATAAGGCTGCAACCGATGATATTTGTTTTAAATTCATGGATATTCCTTCATAGGCCGTCTGAAATCAAACGCTTTTCAGACGGCCTTTTGGTTTTATTTGTGTTTTTGAGTATGCGGTTTGCTGGGCGTTATACCGAATTTGGACATTGTCTCTTTTAATACTCGGAGATTACTTCCGCGTTTCAAACCGTCATTCCAGATTTCTTTGGCCTTCTCTTGATCTCCAAGCGTCCATAGGACTTCGCCCAAATGTGCGGCTACTTCAGCTTCAGGTTCTTTTTCGTAGGCATATTGGATATACGGCAAAGCCATTTGGGCATCGCCTTTAAGATAATAAGCCCAGCCCACACTGTCATTAATGGCTGCGCTTTCCGGCTCCATTTGATAGGCCGTCTGAACCATTTTAAACGCTTCTTCCAAATCCTTGCCGTTGGACAGCAAGGTATAGCCCAAAGCATTCCAACCGTGCGGATTGTCCGGATACAGCTCTACCACACGGCGCAAATCGGCAATCGCCTTGCCTGGCTGATTCAGTTTTTCATACGTCATCGAACGCTGATACAACACATTGGCAAGCAACTCCGGAGAAGCTTGAGTTTTCAAGGATTTTTCGGTGGAACTTACCAAGCTGTTCAAAGCGTTCAACGATTCTTGAAGATTGGTATTTTTAGACAATACGAACAAAGCCGTACTCAACAAATCCTTAGCTTCAAAATATCGTCCTCTTTGCTCGGGCATTTTTTGTGCGCGTTGCACCAAAGCCCAAGCCTCTTTATGGTTGCCCTGTTTGGCTTCGATGGAAGCAGCCAAAATGGTTTTATCAAATGTATAAGCCGTAGCCGTTACCTTATCCAGCCATTGTTTGGCTTTGGCCAATTCTTCTACATCATTATATGAAACCGCACCAATCAACGCCGCACGGCTGCGCTGCTCTTCCGTACCGGCTTTATAAGCCTTTTCCAGATAACTGTTTACCGCAGAAATATTTTCTGTCTTGCTCGCTGACAATAAGGCGGCCTGAATATACAAATCAGGGTTGGGATTTTCTTCCAATAAAGTCTGCAAACGCTTGAATGCCCTATCATTTTGACCATGAGCGATCAAATTGGCAATGTCCAACTCCTGCCAAATCGGAGATAAGGTTTTGGTGTCTGTCTCTTTGAAAAAGCCGTCCAGAATATCAGGATGCCGTTGCGCCATCAGTCTCAATGTAACAAAAGTCGGCGGCAAAATTTCGTTGTCCAACTTGGCCAATCGCTGCAATGCCGCAATGGCGTGTTTCTTTTGACCGTCTTTTGCACTAAAAATTGCATCCGCAATCGCCGCTTCAGGGAAGTCTTGATAATTCAAGGCCGTTTTATGTACCTGTTTGACCGCGTCGCTAGTCAGATTCGGCTGTTGGGCTGCGGTTTGCGCCAAAAGCAGGAACACGCGCTTTTGCTCATCTTCACTACCGCCGGCAATCACCTTGTCCAATCCGCTCAAATTCTTATCGGCTTTGCCCAGCAGCAAATTACGCAACCAAGTCATACGCTTTTGTGTTTCACCAGGCTCCGGCTCGATTTCGCGCCATTTTTGGTAAATGGCTTCAGCCTGTTCAAACGCGTTTAACGAAACCGCCATCTCCAAAGCGCGTTCGGCCACTTCGGGAGATTTGGTGCGATGCAAAGTCAAAATATAAGTAAACAGCGCAGAAGCCGCATCGCCCTTTTGCAGGGCCAGTTCTGAATTTAACAAAGTGAAAACCTGCGAGGTGCGGTTTTGTATACCCAACAGACGTATCCGTTCCTGCTCGCGCTCTTCAGGAGAAAAACGGTCGGCGCGGCTTTTCTTTTTGATAATCTTAGCCGATTCAAAAACTGTATTTGAATCGCCGGGCGCAGCAAAAGTTTGTGTAGCAAACAACATCATGACAGCCGCAGCTGCTACTCGAATACGGGATGGAGAAAACAACATAACTATCCTTTTTGAGAACATGCCGACATTTTCAGACGGCCTAAGCACTTGCAGAACAGATGCAAAGTTTTATTTATCATTCAGGCATAACTGTAACACACGCACCCTATTTTGTTGACACAGCAACCGTAAACCTTGTGTAATCCTCATCTGCATAAAACCATCAGCATCAAAGATGAATACCGACCAAATTATCCATTTCTTCACTCAAGCTTCACACTTCAGCAGCCGTATGCAAGCAGAGCGAAATCAATTAGTTACCGCTGAAACGGTCAAAGAAGCAGCCGTTTTGGTCGGCATTGTCTTGCATGAAGGAATGTGGCAAATTTTACTGACTAAAAGAGCCGATACCTTAAGGCAACACACCGGGCAAATCGCCTTTGCCGGCGGCCGCGAAGATGCCCAAGACGACAGCCTAACGGCAACGGCGTTAAGAGAGGCTTATGAAGAAACCGCCATTCCGATTACCGTATGGCAAACTTTTACGCCGCTACCCTTTTATGACACACCTTCCGGCTACCGTGTTACGCCTGTTCCAGCAATTTGCGTCCAGCCCGTCAACCCCAAAGCCAATCCCGACGAAGTAGCAGAAATTTTTTATCTGCCTTTGGACTTCGCCTTAAACCTGCAAAACTACACATTCCGCCAACTTCATCACAACAATCAAACCCTCGCCCTCCCCGCCCTGCCTTTCCAACACTACGACATCTGGGGGCTGACCGCACTCATTCTATACGGACTGGCAGAACGTTATCAGCAATATTGCCAAGCTTTTAAATAAGGCAAGGCCGTCTGAAACCAATGTTCAGACGGCCTGATTTAATCCATTCTCTTTACGCGGCTTCTTCGAAATATTCGATACCTTCTCCGAACCATTTCATCTCATTGCGCAGGGCAACCACTTCGCCAATCACCATTAAAGCCGGACGCTCCGCTTCGGCGGCCAACAAACCCAAATCTTTCAGACGGCCTGTCCGCACGGTTTGATGCGGTAAAGTCCCATTGGAAATCACGGCGACAGGCGTAGAAGGCTGTCTACCATAAGCCATCAGTTTTTCCGCAATTTCAGCCGCTTTAAGCGTACCCATATAGATCACCAGCGTTTGGCGGCTTAAAGCCAAAGTCTGCCAATCGGGCTGACTGCCCTCGTGTTTGCTATGGCCGGTCACAAATAAAGCACTTTGGGCGCAATCACGATGGGTTAACGGAATACCGGCATAAGCAGTGGCACCAAGCGCGGCAGTAATGCCCGGCACAATGCGGTAGGCAATTCCGGCCTGATGCAGGGTTTGCACTTCCTCCCCGCCGCGCCCGAACACAAAAGGATCGCCGCCTTTCAACCTCACCACGCGCTCGCCTTTTTGAGCATGTTCAACCAATAGACGGTTGGTTTCTTCCTGCTGGACATGATGCGCACCGGCGCGTTTGCCCACGCTTATTTTCACCGCATCTTTACGCACCATCGCCAAAATCTCATCCGACACCAAAGCATCGTAAAACACCGTATCCGCAGCCTGAATCGCCTGCAAAGCATGTATGGTCAACAAGCCAGGATCGCCCGGCCCTGCGCCCACCAAAACCACTTCGCCGCCAAACGGCGTTTCCCGGTTTAACTGCGTAATCAATTCGCGTTCCGCCGCCTCGATATTGTTTTGAGCCGCAAAAATACCGAAACGGCTGTCAAACAACTTTTCCCAAAAATAACGGCGTTGTTCGACATTATTCAGCGTTTGCTTAACCTTCTCACGCCATTTGCCGGCAATACGCGCCATTGTACCCGTATGCAGCGGAATCAATGTCTCGATCATCTGCCGCCATTTCCGCGCCAATACAGGCGCAGTACCGCCGCTGGATATGGCTATTTTCAACGGCCCCCTATCCACCACGGCAGGCACGATAAACGAACACAAGTCCGCCGTATCCACCGTATTGCACAATTTCGCCCGTCGTTCCGCCGCTTCAAAAACACGGCGGTTAAACACACCGTCATCCGTCGCCGCAATAACGAAATACACCTCGTCCAGCATGGCTTCTTCAAACAGGCCGCCCAGCCAAACTATTTTCCCTTCTTCCGCCCATTGCTGAAACTGAGGATTTAAAGTTTCCGCAACAACGCGCACGCGCGCTCCGGCAGACAACAGGCTTTCCGCCTTGCGCTCGGCAACCTTGCCCGCGCCTGCCAGTAAAACAGGGCGGTTTCTCAAATCGGCAAACAAAGGATAATGGCTCATGGTCGTGTTCTTGCTTTTATCAATGATTGTCCGCCGATATTAAAGGCCGTCTGAAAAAATAGGAAAGAATGGTTTCTGATTTTCTTATGGTGTTTGGTTATATGCCTGCAAAAAACCGCCTTTCGAATAACAAAGCATTCAGACGGCCTTTTTGAATTTCAATCATAACCCGAATTATTTTAGATATTTGCTATCAAACGGGGAACTTATTTTCCGCTCTTCCTACTAAAAAGTCTTAACAATTATCCATATCAACAACTTAAGTGATATTAATTTGTTAAGGCAATTTCAAAATATAATATTTAGAAGCGAATATACAGCATGACAACTGAAGCAAAAACAGCCCCTTTACCGACTATTCTCTTTAACAAGGCAGCCTATACCAACGGCGATGATGTTATTCTGAACATCTCCAATGCGACAGACAAAATCACCTCTGTTACCGTCAGCCATTTGGGTACGGAAATCCAAAAATTGGATCATCTGGACGCAACCTCCGTCAAACTTTCTTCCGATATTTTTTCACCCAATTCGGGCTACGTCATCAAAGTAGAAACCGTTGACAACACCGGCAACCACACCAGCAAAACCCTGGGATTGTCTGTCGAAGACGACTGGACCATTTTCCCCCGCTATGGCGTAGTGGCGGGATCTAACGATAATTCGGCAGAACGAAACAACTCCATGACCAATGACCAGCTCGAAGGTTATCAAAACAATATCGATCAGCTGGCACAAATGCACATCAACAATTATTTCTTCTATGATGTGTACGACACAACCTCCAATCCATTTCCAAATGTCAACAGCTTCAAGCAAGAATGGGCGACTTGGGCTGTCAACAACGGCAAACCCAACCCTCCCCAAATCGATACCCTGCTGATTAAAAACCTCGTGAATAAAATTCACGAAAAAGGCGGCAGTGCCATGCTCTACAATATGCTTAACGCTGCCTCCAATGACGAACTCGATAACCCGGCCATCAAAGACATTTTAAATAATGTCAAACTCTACAATGCCCAAGAGCATTCCAACTTCGGCAAAGCCGGTGCAGAAACCAAAACATCCGTACAACAATTCGTCGATCCTGCCGACAAAAGCTGGCAAAACTATATCGTCAACACCATGATCAAAGCCCTGAAAACAGGCGGCTTCGACGGCTGGCAGGCCGATACCATGGGTGATAACCTCGTTTATAAAATACAAAACGGCCAAAAGACTGAAAACTTCAGAATGTCTGACGGTTATGACGATTTGTCAGCCGCGGCTGCGGAAAAGTTACACGATTACGGTCAAACTTATATGATCAACGACATCAGCACAGGCAGGGCCGATGTCTTATCCACCACCGGCATGGATGTTCCTTACTCAGAAATCTGGCCGCGCGATTTTAAAGATACAGCCGGAAATACCCATTATGAAAACCACAACTATGCCGAGCTTAAACGCTTGGTAGGCCGTCTGTACGATTACAATCACGTTTCCCCGATTATTGCCGCCTATACTCAAAAAGGTACCCACCCGGAAGATCATTCTTCCGAACTCAATCCGGACAACGAATTGCTGGTCGATGCCGTTATCGCAGCGAGTGGCGGCTACCACATGACTGTTGCCGCATTAAACAACCACCCGGATAAAAACGCACATGGTTTTGGTATTTTGCAAGATCCATACTATCCCGCTCAAACGCTCAAAACCAACGAAGCCCTGGCCAAATCAGAATTCAACTATCAACAATTCATTACCGCCTATGAGGAGCTGTTGCGCGGCGAAGGCTTGGTTGAACTCAAAGACAGTCATGCCTCCATCGTAGCATCCGACGGCTACGACATGACTTCCACCTCAGGCGAAGGAGGCAAAGTTTATACATGGACCAAAGCCACCGCAGACGGCAGCCGAGTTGTCCAATTAATCAATCTCGCAGGCCTCGACAAAGACACCAATTGGAACAGCTCCAACCACCACACGCTGAAACTCGACAACCCTAAAGTCAGAATCCCGTTTGATATGGAAATCAGCGCAGAACAGGCCGAGCAAGCCATCGTACAACTGGCTTCCCCCGACTCAGACGATATATCCATGCACACATTGGAATCTTCCGTCATCTATGAAAACGGCAAACCGGTGGCACTGGAAGTCACCGTACCGAGCCTGGATGTCTGGGATATGCTTTATGTCAGCAATTTAGGGCAGGCAAGCGTCAGCCAAACCTTTGCCGACGGCAAAACCACATTCAACGGCACCCACGCCGACGACCATATCAAAGGTACTGAAAGCGAAGACATCATCTACGGCAACCGGGGCAATGATGAGATTCACGGCGGCAGCGGCAATGACAAATTGTCCAGCGGCACCGGAGACGACGTCATCAACGGCGATGCCGGCAGCGATATTCTCTACGGAGGCGGTGGCAATGACCATCTGAACGGCGGTTTAGACAACGACACGCTGTATGGCGGCGCCGGTAACGACACCTTGTTGGGCGAAGCGGGTAACGACATCCTTCACGGCGGCGCAGGCAACGACACACTGTTCGGCGGCTTAGGGGACGATATATTGCGCGGCGAAGCCGGTAACGATACCTACGTATTCAATCGCGGCGAAGGCCATGACACCATTTTCGACCATCACGGTACAAACGCCATCCAATTCGGAGCAGGCATTTCCCTCTCGGATCTGTCACTCGAAACCGTCAAAGAAAAGGACGGCACGACTTGGAACATCACCATTCGTAACGAAAACAATCACAACGACCTCATTACCATCGACCACCAATATTCCGATATCCAAGGTCAAAAAATCCCCTCAGTCAGCGAATTCCGCTTTGACGAAGGTACGTTCAACATTGACCAGTTAATGCATATTTTGGGTTAACCATTAAAATATCGAGCATCCCAAAGCCGGACTTTCAAAAAGAGTCCGGCTTTTCTTGCCTACAACGCCACTTCCATTTTTCAGACGGCCTTTGCCTGCGTATAATATCGTTTTGTCTACAATTTGAAATCCTGACCCATGACCGAATCCATCCGCCTGCCCGCTTCCACACTCAAGCCCTCTACCGTTGCCCTGCCCGGTTCCAAAAGCATCAGCAACCGCACGCTGCTCTTGGCGGCACTCTCCGACAACGTTTGCGAAATCCATTCTTTGCTCAAATCCGACGATACCGACCGAATGCTTGAAGCACTCGACAAACTCGGCGTGCAAATTGAATCTTTACCTGAAGGCCGTCTGAAAGTTCATGGCACCGGCGGCCGCTTTCCCAACCCAACTGCCGATTTGTTTTTAGGCAATGCCGGTACGGCATTCCGTCCCTTGACTGCCGCACTTGCCGTTTTGGGCGGCGACTATCATCTGCATGGTGTACCGCGTATGCACGAACGCCCCATCGGCGATTTGGTCGACGCGTTGCGCATTGCCGGCGCGGACGTACAATATCTAGGCAATGAAAACTATCCGCCGCTTCAGATCGGTAAACGCCAAGACAACGGCGAGCGCGTTATTCCAATTAAAGGCAATGTTTCCAGCCAATTCCTGACCGCCCTGCTGATGGCTTTGCCCTTGACCGGACAAGCATTTGAAATCCACATGGTAGGCGAGTTGATTTCCAAACCTTATATCGACATCACGCTCAAGCTGATGGCGCAGTTCGGTGTGGACATCATCAATGAAGACTACCGTGTATTTAAAATCCCGGCCGATGCCAAATATCATGCGCCAGAGCATTTATATGTAGAAGGCGATGCCTCCAGCGCATCTTATTTCTTGGGCGCAGGCCTGATTGCCGGTACACCCATCCGCGTAACCGGCATCGGCGCACACAGCATTCAAGGCGACGTTGCCTTCGCACGCGAATTGGAGAAAATCGGTGCGGATGTTATTTGGGGCGAAAATTTTGTAGAAATTTCCCGTCCTGCCGAACGCAAGGTTCAGGCTTTTGATTTGGATGCCAACCATATTCCAGATGCGGCCATGACTCTGGCCATCGTCGCATTGGCCACCAAACAACCCTGCACCCTGCGCAATATCGGTTCATGGCGCGTCAAAGAAACCGACCGTATCGCCGCCATGGCAACCGAACTGCGCAAACTGGGCTCAGACGTCATCGAAGAAGCCGAAGCCATCCATATTACACCGCCCGAAACGCTTACCCCCGATGCCGTCATCGACACTTACGACGACCACCGCATGGCCATGTGTTTCTCGCTGGTTTCGCTTTTGGGCGTCCCCGTCATCATCAACGACCCGAAATGTACGCATAAAACTTTCCCCGAGTATTTCCAAGTTTTTGCATCATTGACCAACTGATTGATTATTCAATATTTCAGACGGCCTGTTGCATACAAAAAACACAGGCCGTCTGAAAAATAAAAATAAAACTATACTTTTTCTTAATTTGTGCGATAATAGCTAAATAAATTCTTAGCGATTCATATTTCCTTTCGGAGAGAAAACATGTCAGACGAAAAAAGCAAAGCCTTAGCCGCAGCCCTTGCCCAAATCGAAAAAAACTTCGGCAAAGGCTCCATCATGAAAATGGACGGCAGCCAACAGGAAGAAAACCTTGATGTTATTTCTACCGGCTCCCTCGGCGTGGACTTGGCGCTCGGCGTCGGCGGCCTGCCCCGCGGCCGTGTGGTTGAAATTTTCGGTCCGGAATCCTCCGGTAAAACCACACTCTGTCTCGAGGCCATTGCCCAATGCCAAAAAAATGGCGGCATCTGCGCATTCATCGATGCAGAGCATGCTTTTGACCCGATTTACGCCCGCAAACTCGGCGTAAAAGTCGAAGAACTCTATCTCTCCCAACCGGATACCGGCGAACAGGCATTGGAAATCTGCGACACCTTGGTACGCTCCGGCGGTATCGATATGGTCGTTGTCGACTCCGTAGCCGCACTTGTGCCTAAAGCCGAGATCGAAGGCGAAATGGGCGACAGCCACGTCGGCCTGCAAGCCCGCCTGATGAGCCAAGCCCTGCGTAAATTGACCGGCCACATCAAACGCACCAATACACTGGTTGTTTTCATTAACCAAATCCGTATGAAAATCGGCGTAATGTTCGGCAGCCCTGAAACCACAACCGGCGGTAACGCGCTCAAATTCTATGCCTCCGTCCGCCTCGACATCCGCCGTACCGGTCAGATTAAAAAAGGCGATGACGTGATTGGTAACGAAACCAAAGTCAAAGTCATCAAAAACAAAGTTGCCCCTCCGTTCCGTCAAGCCGAATTCGATATTCTTTACGGCGAAGGCATCAGCTGGGAAGGCGAATTGATCGACTTGGGCGTCAAACATGACATCGTTGAAAAATCCGGCGCATGGTACAGCTACAACGGCGCAAAAATTGGCCAAGGTAAAGACAATGTACGCGTTTGGCTGAAAGAAAATCCTGATATCGCCAACGAAATCGATGCCAAAATCCGTGCGGCAGTCGGTATCAATGTCGATATTACCGAAGGCAAATTGGACGATACCGACGGCGAACGTCCTGAGGAATAAGTCTGTTTAAAATTAAAGGTCAAAAAAGACCAAATAAAGGCCGTCTGAAATCCAACCATTAATCGGATTTCAGACGGCCTTTTATTCAATACTGCTTAAAGCCCTAATGCCTGAGCGTGAAACTCAATATGCGAATCAATAAAGCTGGCAATAAAGAAATAATCATGGCCATAGCCCGGACGGACTTTATATTGGATAGCGAAACCTTTTTCTCGTGCTGAGCGGACAAACCCTTCGGGTTGCAGGACTTCAGGGTACAAAGTATCTTCACTGCCGACATCAATCAAAACAGGCAATTTATGCGAGGCCGTCTGAAGCAGTTCTGTACTGTCATAGCGTTTCCATGTTTCCACGTTTTGCCCCAAATAAGCAGAAAACACCTGCCTGCCACCTTCCGTATCGATAGGATGACATAAAGGCGCAAAAGCAGAAACCGCAGCATATCGGCCGGGATGCTTCAAAGCCAAATACAGCGCGCCATGCCCGCCCATGCTGAAACCTGCAATGCTGCGCTCTTTCGTTACCGGAAAATGATGCTCAATCAAATCAGGTAATTCTTGGCTGATATAGCTTTCCATTTGATAATGCTGCACCCAAGGTGCTTCAGTTGCGTCAACATAAAATCCGGCGCCCCGTCCAAGATAATGTTCACCGCCGTCGGCAACATGCTGACCGCGTGGCGAGGTATCCGGAAAAACTACGATAATATTCCATTGCGTTGCAAAACGTTGGATTCCGCTTTGTTGAACCAATTCAGAACCATCGCTATTTAAGCCGGAAAGGAAATATAAAACAGGCGCGGGATAACCTTTTAAGACTTGTGGCGGCAGATAGACATCAAATACCATATCCGTCCGGCAGGTTTGAGAAAAGTGGCGGTAGCGTTCCTGATGCCCGTTAAACATCTTTCTGCGTTCCAGCAAATGCAATTCTGAATTTTTCATTTTATTCCTTGTAAGGAAACAACAATAAGCAGAATGTTAGCGCAAAACCTGCCCATTGTGTTGTTGCCCCATCTTTTTAAGGCAACCAAATCTGCTTTAAATAAGGCTTGCCAATCATGCGAAATCATTACGCCGACAGCATTTAAAATCTATACACAATCTCTGTGGATAAATCTGTTGATAAGCTTTGGGTAATCGTAAAATTTTCTTTAGGAACAAACCAAGTCTTAAATTGACTAAAATTTAATCAAATAAGATGTAATAAAATCAATAAGTTATATTTATAAGATTTTACTATAATCATACAGTGAAAATTTATAGGTAAAACAAGGTTATGCGGCTTTGTGCATAAATTAGGGTTGACATCCCTAAAAATCGCCCCGAATCAAAAGCTGCGTAAAACAACGGCCGATTTCATCAGATGCCATTCAAAAGACACGCGGCCATACATTTTGCGTTACAATACGCACTTATTTTTAAGAAAGAAAAATATGCCATGAAAGCCTCCCAGTTCTTCATTTCTACCCTTAAAGAAGCCCCTGCCGAAGCCGCACTTGCCAGCCACAAGCTGATGATTCGTGCCGGTTTGATCAAAGCCAATGCATCCGGTCTTTATACTTGGATGCCGATGGGTCTGCGCGTATTGCGCAAAGTTGAAAATATCGTGCGTGAAGAAATGGCCCGCGCGGGTAGCGTGGAGCTGCTGATGCCGGTGGTACAACCTGCCGAGCTGTGGCAGGAATCCGGCCGCTGGGAGTTTTACGGTAAAGAACTGCTGCGCCTGAAAGACCGTCATGACCGCGATTTCTGCATGGGTCCGACCTGTGAGGAAGTCATCGCCGACATCGTACGCAAAGAAGTCAACAGCTACAAACAACTGCCGAAAAACTTTTACCACATCCAAACCAAATTCCGCGATGAAGTGCGTCCGCGCTTCGGTGTGATGCGCGCGCGCGAGTTCGTCATGAAAGACGCTTATTCCTTCCATGCCGACTATGCCTCGCTTCAGACGACCTATCAGGATATGTACGACGCTTACTGCCGTATCTTCACCCGTCTGGGTTTGGAATTCCGTCCTGTTGCTGCGGATACCGGCAGCATCGGCGGTACTGGCTCTCACGAATTCCAAGTATTGGCTGAAAGCGGCGAAGACGTTATCGCATACAGCGATACTTCCGATTACGCCGCCAATATCGAATTGGCGCCCACCTTGCCGCTCAAAGGCGAACGCGCCGCTGCTCAGTCCGAGTTGACCAAAGTACATACGCCAAATGTCAAAACCATCGAGTCTTTGGTTGAATTCCTCAATATTCCGGTTGAACAAACCCTTAAATCCATCGTGGTTGAAGGCGAAAACGAAGGCGAACTTGTTCTGCTGCTGTTGCGTGGCGACCATGAGTTTAACGATATTAAGGCAGAAAAACTGGCCGGCGTGAAATCACCGCTGACCATGGCAAGCCCTGCCGCGATTGTTGAACAGTTCGGCGCAAACGGCGGCTCACTCGGCCCTGTCGGCTTCAAAGGCAAAGTCTATGCCGATTTCGCCACCGAAAAAGGCGCAGACTGGATTATCGGCGCAAACGAAGACGACTACCACTATACCGGCTTCAACTTCGGCCGCGATGCTGCCGAGCCTGAATTTGTCGATTTGCGCAATGTCATCGAAGGTGACATTAGTCCTGACGAACAAGGCCGTCTGAAACTGGCGCGCGGTATTGAAGTCGGCCACGTTTTCCAATTACGCGACAAATATGCCAAAGCCATGAACGTCAGCTTCTTGGATAACAACGGCAAATCCCAAATCATGGAAATGGGCTGCTACGGTATCGGTATTACCCGCGTTGTGGCCGCCGCCATCGAACAAAACAACGACGAAAAAGGCATTATCTGGACCAAAGCAATGGCGCCGTTTGAAGTTGTGATTGTGCCGATGAACTACAAAAAATCAGATGCCGTACGCGAAGCCGCCGACAAAATCTATGCCGGGCTTCTGGCCGCAGGCGCGGATGTATTGCTGGATGACCGCGACGAACGTGCAGGCGTTTTGCTGAATGACTCCGAACTGCTGGGCATTCCTCACCGCATCGTCATCGGCGATCGCGCCTTAAAAGAAGGCAATGTCGAATATGCCGAACGCCGTGACAATCAGGCTCAAGCCGTTGCAGTATCAGAAGTTGTCGCCAAGGTTTTGGCCGCTCTGAAAGCTTAAGTTTTTTCAATGATAAAAAGGCCGTCTGAAACTGATTATTTCGTTTCAGACGGCCTTTTTCTGTTTTAATAAATAATATTTTTTCCGTAACTCTCTAATATTTCTTTGATTTTCAAAATGGTTTCTTTGGGCGGTGGATGTACGCCTGTTAATTTGTATTCGTCGCCGCACAAAGCCCATTTGTGTGCACCCAATTCGTGATACGGCAAAAGCTCGACCATTTCGACATTATCCATATCACCGATAAACTCGCCCAATAAATGCGCCGACCGCTCATCATCGGTATAACCGGGAACAACCACATAACGCACGCGCGTCGGCTGATTGCGTTCGGTAAGATAACGCGCGAATTTCAGCGTTTTGGTATTAGGGATACCGACAAGCACTTTATGAATTTCAGGATCGATTTGTTTTAAGTCGAGCATGACCAAATTGGTATGATCAAGCAAATCATTCAAAATCGAGTCATAGTGCAAAGCATAGCCATTGCTGTCGAGACAGGTATGGATATCGTGTTCCCGACAGGCCGTAAACCAATCGCGTACAAACTCATATTGTAATAACGGCTCGCCGCCGGTTGCCGTTACGCCTCCGCCTGTCGCACGCAGATAATGGCGATAGGTCATGACCTGCTTCATCACGGTTGCCACATCCAATTCCTGCGCCTGCTCGGTATGCAAATCCCAAGTATCGCGATTATGGCAATAAAGGCAACGCATCAGGCAACCTTGCAAAAAGAGCACGTAGCGCAAACCCGGACCATCGACAGCGCCGCAAGATTCAATCGAATGAATAATGCCTTTGCCGTTATAGTGGCGGTGGCCAAGGTTTTTCAGTTCCGGCTCGGGAGTGATCGCAAAAGTCGTGGACATAGTGTTCGGCTCAAAAATAATTTTGCTGATGTGAATTGTACGATAATAAAGGCCGTCTGAACATTTCAGACGGCCTTGGAGCTTTGTTTCAAAACAAACCAAATGCAAATTTAGCTTTTGGTTTGTTTCTCAACCCGGATTACATAGTTTCAGTGAACGTACGGGTAATCACGTCAAGCTGTTGTTCGCGGGTCAGCGAGTTGAAGCGAACCGCATAACCGGACACGCGAATGGTCAACTGCGGATATTTCTCCGGATGATGCATCGCATCTTCCAAAGTTTCGCGGTTCAATACGTTGACGTTCAAGTGTTGGCCGCCTTCCACTTCTCCTTCTTCATGGTGGAAATAACCGTCCATCAGACCGGCAAGGTTGCGTTCGCGGGAATGCTCGTCTTTACCCAACGCGCCGGGAATAATAGAGAAGGTGTAGGAAATACCGTCTTTGGCAAACTCAAATGGCAGTTTGGCTACGGAAGTCAACGAAGCGACTGCACCGTTGACATCACGGCCGTGCATCGGGTTTGCACCCGGACCAAACGGAGCGCCTGCGCGGCGGCCGTCCGGAGTATTACCGGTTTTCTTACCGTAAACAACGTTGGAAGTAATGGTCAGTACGGACTGAGTCGGAGTGGCGTTGCGGTAAGTTTTGTGGGTGGCCACTTTTTTCATGAAGCGTTCCACCAAGTCACAGGCGATATCGTCCACGCGGTCGTCGTTGTTACCGAATTGTGGGTATTCGCCTTCGATTTCAAAGTCAACAGCAATGCCGTTTTCGTCACGAATCGGTTTCACTTTGGCGTACCTAATGGCGGACAATGAGTCGGCAGCCACAGACAAACCGGCGATACCGCATGCCATCGTACGTTTCACATCACGGTCATGCAACGCCATTAGCGCAGCTTCGTAGCTGTATTTGTCGTGCATGTAGTGAATGATGTTCAACGCGGTAACGTATTGGGTTGCCAACCAATCCATGAATTTGTCCATGCGCTCAAAGACAGTGTCGTAGTCCAAAACTTCGTCCATAATCGGCTCGGTTTTCGGACCAACTTGCTCTTTAGATTTTTCATCCACGCCGCCGTTGATTGCGTACAGCAGGGTTTTCGCCAAGTTGGCGCGTGCGCCGAAGAACTGCATTTGTTTGCCGACCACCATCGGGCTGACGCAGCAGGCAATGGCGTAGTCGTCGCTGTTGAAGTCAGGGCGCATCAAATCGTCGTTTTCATATTGGATGGACGAAGTATCGATGGATACTTTGGCGCAGAATTCTTTAAAGCCTTGCGGCAGTTGTTCTGACCACAATACAGTGATGTTTGGCTCAGGAGACGGACCCATGTTGTACAGGGTATGCAGCACGCGGAAGTTGGTGCGCGTTACCAAGGTACGGCCATCCAAGCCCATACCGCCGATGGATTCGGTTGCCCAAATCGGGTCGCCGGAGAAGAGTTGGTCGTATTCGGGCGTACGCAGGAAACGGACCATACGCAGTTTCATCACCAAGTGGTCGATAAATTCTTGCGCTTGGGTTTCGGTAATCACACCGTTTTTCAGGTCGCGTTCGATATAAATATCCAAGAACGAAGACACACGGCCGAAGGACATCGCTGCGCCGTTTTGAGATTTAACGGCAGCAAGGTAGGCAAAGTAAGTCCATTGGATGGCTTCTTGTGCATTTTTTGCAGGGCCGGAAATGTCGTAGCCATAAGAAGCCGCCATTTCTTTCATTTGACCCAAGGCTTTGTATTGTTCGTTGATTTCTTCGCGACGGCGGATGACTTCTTCCAAGTCCACACCGTTTTCCAAATCGGCTTGCAGTGAGTTGAACTGGTTGAGTTTGTCTTTCATCAAGAAGTCGATACCGTACAATGCCACGCGGCGGTAGTCGCCGATAATACGGCCGCGGCCATAGGCATCCGGCAGGCCGGTAATCACGCCTGACTTACGGCAGCGGCGGATGTCGGGCGTATAAACGTCAAACACGCCTTGGTTGTGGGTTTTGCGGTATTTGGTGAAAATTTCGCTGACTTCGGGATTCAATTCAACGTTGTACACTTTGCACGCGTCTTGCACCATTTTCAAACCGCCAAACGGCATGATCGAGCGTTTCAGAGGCTCGTCAGTTTGCAGACCGACGATGGTTTCCAAATCTTTGTCGATATAGCCCGGTGCATGGCTGGTAATGCCGGAGACGATTTGCGCGTCGATTTTATACGGCTCGTGTGTACGGTTTTCAACCTTGATGCCTTCCATCACTTCCGCCCACAGTTTGGTTGTGGCCTCGGTTGCAGGTGCTAAGAAAGAAGCATCGCCCTCATATGGCGTGTAGTTTTTTTGAATAAAATCGCGGACATCTACGTTGGTTTCCCAGTTACCACCGACAAAACCTTCCCAAGCGGCAGGACGTTGCTGAACATCATTTGACATATCAAGCTCCTAATTTTATTGAAAATATAGACTGTAAATTTTCTGAAAGGATAACATCAATACCCATTTATTTACAGGGGTTTTTGTGAAATAAAATTACAGATTTGGTTTTTCTTGATTTACGTCAATGAGAATAATTGTTACTTGGCACTACATCTCACTTTCCAAACATTCGTACTTAAAAACAGCGTAAAATACAAAATTCATCCCTGAAGATAGGTGGTCTTCAGGGATAAATTTTATTGCATTGCATATATAAAGGCCGTCTGAAAAATTCAGACGGCCTTTATTCACTTCATCAATTAAGCAAACGGATGGTGCAAAACAATAGTTTCTTCACGGTCAGGACCGGTTGAAACAATGGCCACAGGCGCGCCGCAAACTTCTTCAATACGTTTCAGGTAAGCTTTAGCGTTTTCAGGCAGCTTATCGTATTCTTTCACGCCGAAAGTCGACTCGCTCCAACCCGGCATGGTTTCGTAAATCGGTTTGCAGGTTTCCACCGCGTCAGAGCCGCAAGGCAGAATGTCGGTTTTGCTGCCATCAGGCAATTCATAGCCTACGCAGATATTGATGTTCTCAATACCGTCCATGACATCCAGCTTGGTAATGCACATGCCGGAAATGCCGTTAACTTGAATGGAGCGTTTCAACGCAGCCGCGTCAAACCAACCGCAACGACGCGCACGACCGGTTACGGAGCCGAACTCATGACCGCGCTCAGCCAAGCCTGCACCCACTTCGTCAAACAATTCAGTCGGGAATGGGCCGGAACCCACGCGGGTCGTATAGGCTTTAACAATACCCAAAACGTAATCCAGCATTTGCGGGCCTACGCCTGCACCGGCAGAAGCGGCACCGGCCAAGCAGTTGGACGAAGTTACAAACGGATAAGTACCGTAGTCGATGTCCAGCAACGTACCTTGTGCACCCTCAAACAGCAGGCTTTCGCCTTTGCGGTTTTTCTCGTTCAAAACACGGGAAACATCGGTAATCATCGGCGCAATGCGCGGTGCAACTTTTTCAATCACAGCCATCACGTCTTCAACTTTTACCGGCTCGGCATTGTGCAAGTGTTGCAACTGAACATTGTAATAAGCCAAAACAGCTTCCAGTTTTTCAACCAGTTTTTCAGGGTGCAACAAGTCCACCACGCGAATCGCACGACGGGCAACTTTATCTTCATAGGCTGGGCCGATGCCACGACCGGTTGTACCAATTTTGCTTTTACCGCGGGAAGCTTCGCGTGCTTGGTCAAGCGCAATGTGGTAAGGCAGAATCAATGGGCAGGTCGGCGCAATTTTCAGACGGCCTTCAACGTTTTTCACACCGGCGGCGTTCAATTCGTCGATTTCACCCAGCAATGCTTCAGGAGAAACCACGACACCTGAGCCGATGAAGCAGTCCAAAGTCTCATGCAAAATGCCGCTTGGAATCAGGCGCAAAATGGTTTTTTTGCCGCCGACAACCAAAGTATGGCCGGCATTGTGGCCGCCTTGGAAACGTACAACACCGCTGGTTTCTTCTGCCAGCCAGTCAACAATCTTACCTTTGCCTTCATCACCCCATTGGGCACCGATTACGACAACATTTTTAGCCATAGCCATCTAACCTTATTTCAGATACAAAATTTCAAAATAAAACTCAATCGTTCAAATCGATTACTTTCCAAACGCCGTCCACTTGTTTCAGACGGCCTGTAACCTCTTCCGAACCGTTGTAGCCGATACCGTAATCGATAACGACACATTGTCCTTGTTCGCGCAAAGCATCTACCGCTTCTTGAGCCGCAGGCATGTCTTTGACATCGACCGCCACCACGGACTCCCGTCCGATAGCGGGAAGGCGGCCGATAAAGCTGCGCAAATCAAAACTGAATCCGGCAGCCGGACGCGCACGTCCAAAGTATCCGCCCAATCCGTCATAACGGCCGCCGCGTGCCACTGCATCATGAAGATTTGAACCATAAGCCGCGTAAAGCAAGCCGGTATGGTAATTGTCAACGCGCAATTCCGATAAATCGATATGCACTTTTTGATTTGGGAACGCGTCGCATACGGCCTGCAATTCATCCAGCGCCGCACTGACTGCGGATAATTCCGGTAATTTCTCACGAGCCAAAGTCAGCACTTCGCGACCGCCGTACAGTCGGGGCAACAGTGAAAACGCTTTTGCCCACATGCCGTCGAGTTTCCATTCCTTGACCAACTGGCTGACAGCCTCGGCATCTTTGTCCTGCATCAATGACAGCAGGGTTGCTGATTTCTGCTCATCCAAATGCGCGGCATGTGCTAATGCGCGGAATACGCCGATATGGCCCAATGAAAGCAAGACCTCGCCCATGTCGGCAATCTTCATGCTTTTCAGCATCAAATCAATCAATTCAATATCCGCTTCAATACCTTCCAAGCCGTACATTTCCGCACCCGCCTGCAAAGGCTCGCGCATATTGAGCAATCCGTCAGGTCGCGCATGAAGCACCGAACCGGCATAGCATAAACGGTTGATACCTTGGTTGGCAGAAAGCAAATGGGCATCAATACGCGCTACCTGCGGCGTAATATCCGCTCGGATACCGAGCTGGCGGCCGCTGAGCTGATCGACGACTAAAATGGTTTTCAAAGACAAACCGGCATCGATATGCGTCAATAAGGAATGGCTGTATTCCATCAATGGCGGTTGCACCAATTCATAACCATGCACGCGAAACAAAGCCAACAGCCGCTCACGGGCGCTTTCCAGTTGTCGGGCATTAATCGGTAACACGTCGGCAACGTGTTCAGGAAGCTGCCAAGACTTCATGAGAATCTACCTCTGTTTTTTTGTAAACACAAAGGGCTGCTTAAATTTAAAACCAAATCAGCCTGACGACTGGAATTTTCCTGAATGCATCAACGGCAAATCCGATGCGGCTTCAACAAAACTGATTTTAAATTTAAACAGCCCCTGAGTAACGGCTTCAAACCGTCGAGTTATTAAAATCAGACTTTACCATATTAAAACGAATTTTGCACCCTGTTTGCAGGAAACGTAAAAAAACATTAAAAACAAAGGCCGTCTGAAAACCAAATGCATAGATGCATCATTTTCAGACGGCCTTGTTCATGCCTGAACAACTCGACGCTTAACGCCAGTAACGCCACCAAGGCATATCGTCAGATCGCCATTCGTGTTGCAAGAACGGGCTTTGCGGGAAGTTGGTTTCCAAAACGCGGTGTGTATCGGCAGCCAGTTGCGGCTTGTCCAGTTTTTTGTATGCCAATTCCATCATCGCCAAAGCTTCTTCGACGTAACGGGTATTTTGGTAACGGCTAACGATTTTTTGCGCACGGTTGGCCGCTGCGACATAAGCACCGCGTTTCATGTAATAACGCGCCACAGACATTTCGTTACCGCCCAAAGCGTCCACCAGCTTGGCCATGCGTTCGGTTGCATCGGCAGCGTATTTGCTGTTTGGATAACGTTGCACCAACTCTGCAAACGCCTGATAAGCATCGCGGTTGGCTTTCGGATCGCGGTCGGACCAGTCTTGGGAAGCCAGCTTGTTCAAGAAAGACTGGTCTTCGTTAAACAGGACCAAGCCTTTCAAGTACAGCGCGTAGTCCATATTCGGATGTTGCGGATGATGGCGTTGGAAGCGCGCGATGGCAGCCAAGGCTTTTTCCGGCTCATCGTCTTTATAATAGGCATACGCCGTATCCAACTGGGACTGCTGTGCATAGCGGCCGTTTGGAAAACGGGATTCTAAAATTTCGTATAACTTGACAGCTCGCGTATAATTGTTGCTGTTCAACTCGTCTTGCGCTTCGGCATAAAGCTTTTCCACACTCCAATCTTGAGTAATTTGGGCGTCTTTATCGATTGTGCCTTTATTTGCGCAGGCACTCAGTGCCAAACCTAAAGAAACTACTAAAAGAATTTTTTTCATGCAGAATACTTCCTTTGATAACGAAGCCGATTATAGCGATGATTTAGACTTTCCGTCATCCCCCGAAACAGAAAGTTGTGTTAATTTGACCGTTCCGCTCGAAATGGCGGGCGGAAGGCTGGATGCCGTATTGGCCAAACTCATGCCCGACTACTCGCGCAGCCGCCTGAGTTCGTGGATTAAAGAGGGTGCAGTCATTGTAAACGATAAGCCCGCTCAACCCAAAGATAAAATGATAGGCGGTGAATTGATTGCCGTTACGGTACGTCCGAGCGAAGAAAACCTCGCGTTCACGCCCGAACCGATGGATTTGGACATTATTTATGAAGACGATACCGTCATCGTCATCAACAAACCGGCCGGATTGGTCGTCCACCCTGCTTCAGGCAACTGGAGCGGCACCCTGCTCAACGGCCTGTTGGCGCACTGTCCCGAATTAAGCCAAGTGCCTCGTGCGGGCATCGTACACCGTTTGGACAAAGAAACCAGCGGCCTAATGGTGGTCGCCAAGACCCTGCCGGCGCAAAACTCACTGGTTCAACAGCTTCAAGAGCGCACAGTCAAACGCATTTACCGCGCAATCGCCAACGGCATCGTTCCTTTTGACGGTAAAATCGAAACCCAAATCGGCCGCGATCCGCACAACCGCCTGAAAATGGCAGTCGTCAAATTCGGCGGCAAACCTGCCATCACCCACGTCAAAGTGTTGGAACGTTATCTGGCACATAGCTACATCGAATGCTCGCTCGAAACCGGCCGCACCCACCAAATCCGCGTCCATATGCGCGAAGCCAACCATCCGCTGGCCGCCGACCCTGTTTACGGCAACCTGCGCCACCCGTGCAGCGACGCAGTTAAAGAAGCCGTCAAAGCCCTCGGCGCGCGCCAAGCCCTGCATGCCTACCGCTTGAGCTTTGTCCATCCGAAAACCGGCGAAACTGTTTCCTTTGAAGCGCCTATGCCTGACGATATGTACCACCTGCTTTCCGTCCTGCGTTTGGAAGCCGGTTTGGATTCGTCTTTAAGTAATGAAGAAGAATGGCAGGAGAAATTCGGTACGGACGATGACGACGATTGGAATGAAGACGACTACGATGTCGAAGTCGTTTACGTAAGGGATTAAACCCATTTTTCAGACGGCCTAAAATATTATTTCAGGCCGTCTGAAATCAATCCGTTCCAATATTTCAGCGATTCAAAGATTATGAAAACCATCACAGATACCCTAAACCTCGCTCCCCAAGGCAAGAACTTTTTGACTGCCGACTGGCCTGCCCCTGCCAATGTTAAAACGCTTATTACCACGCGCAACGGCGGTGTCAGCGAAGGCGTGTACCGCAGCCTGAATGTCGGTTCGCACGTCGGCGACAATCTGCAAGCCGTGCTCCGCAACCGTGAAATCGTCCAGGAACAAGTCGGCCTGCCCGTTGCCTACCTCAATCAAATCCACAGCACCATTGTTGTGAACGCCGCCGAAGCGTTAGGCAATACGCCCGATGCCGATGCCTCGGTGGATACGACGGGCACGGTCGCCTGCGCTTCCATGACTGCCGACTGTCTGCCCGTCTTGTTTTGCGACAAAGCAGGGACGGTGGTTGCAGCAGCCCATGCAGGTTGGCGCGGTTTGGCCGGCGGTGTTTTGCAAAACACCATTGCGGCAATGAAGGTCGAGCCGTTGGAAATCATGGCCTATCTCGCCCCTGCCATCGGTCCTGATGCGTTTGAGGTGGGGCAAGATGTATTTGATGCGTTTTGCACACCCATGCCGGAAGCTGTCGATGCGTTTGAAGACATCGGCGGCGGCAAATACCTTGCCGACATTTACGCTTTGGCGCGCATGGTTCTGCACCGCGAAGGCGTGAACATGATTTATAGCGGCACCCATTGCACCGTCTTGGAACGCGATACTTTCTTCTCCTACCGCCGCGACGGACAAACCGGCCGCATGGTCAGCCTGATCTGGTTGGAAAAATAAGATTTGCACCATCAAAGACAAGGCCGTCTGAAATACTTTCCGTTTACGGTTTCAGACGGCCTAAACATTATTCGTTATAATCCGACGATACCGTAACCGGTTTCAACGAAGGAATATCCAATGAAAAAAATCCTATTGCCCGCACTCGCCCTATTGCTTGCCTCTTGCGGTTTCCACCTGAAAGGCACAGGCGTGACTTCTCAGCCGCTGCCTTATCAGAACTGGCATGTAGAAGGCGGAGCCGTCATGCAAAAAGCGCTGGAAAATGCCTTACGCCGTGCCGACGGCCATCCGGTTAGCGAAGCCGAATCACAAATCACCCTGCGCGTTGTCGACTTTCAAAAACGCCGCGACATCTACACCATCACCCGCGCCGCCGCAGTCAATGAATACCTGCTGGCCATGATCGTCAAAGCCCAAGCTTTCCGCAACGGCGAGCCTGTTGGCGAACCGATGGAAGTTAAGGTTCACCGCACCATGGACTACGCCGACAGCGAAGTCTTGGGCAAACAGGAAGAGGAAGAAACCATTTGGTCTGAAATGCGCATCGATGCTGCAGATCAAATCGTCCGCCGCCTGACTTTCTTGAAGGCGCAATAATGGCTGCCGCGCCCATTGAGAGCCTGCGCCCCGATACGCCGCTCAAGCCGTTGTACATCATCCACGGCGAAGAGGATTTGTTGCGCATCGAGGCTTTGGATACGCTGCGCGCAGCCGCAAAAAAACAAGGTTATCTCAACCGCGAAGTCTATACCGCTGAAAACAATTTTGACTGGAACGAGCTGTTGCAAAGTGCCGGCAGTGCAGGTTTGTTTGCCGATTTGAAACTGCTGGAAATCCATATTCCCAACGGCAAACCCGGCAAAAACGGAGGCGATGCCCTGCAAGCCTTCGCCGAACGCCTGCCCGAAGATACGGTTACGCTCATCCTCCTGCCCAAGCTTGAAAAAGCGCAAATCCAGTCCAAATGGTTTTCCGCATTAGCCGGCAAAGGCATCGTCTTAGAAGCCAAAGCCGTTGCGCCACATGCTTTGCCGCAATGGATACAAGGCCGTCTGAAACAGCAGGGTTTGGACATCGAACCTGAAGCACTCGCCCTGTTTGCCGAGCGCGTCGAAGGCAATCTTTTGGCCGCCCGTCAGGAAATCGAAAAACTCGCCCTGCTCCATCCCAAAGGCCATTTGATCAATATTGCCGACGCAGAGGCCGCGGTTGCCACCGTCGCCCGTTTCGACGTATTTCAACTGGCCGGCGCATGGATGAAAGGCGATGCCCTGCGCGTTTCCCGTTTGCTGGACGGTTTGGAAGAAGAAGGCGAAGAGCCGGTTTTGCTGTTGTGGGCGGTTGCCGAAGACATCCGCACCCTAATCCGCCTGACTGCCGCACTCAAGCAGGGACAAAACATCCAAAGCCTGCGCAACAGCCTGCGCTTATGGGGCGACAAGCAGACCCTTGCACCGATGGCGGCCAAACGCATTTCCATCAACCGCCTGCTTGACGCGCTCAAAACCTGCGCCAAAATCGACCGCATCATCAAAGGCGCGGAAGAAGGCGATGCATGGACCGAGTTCAAACAGCTCGTCACTTCGCTGGCCGCTTGAAACCGTTGCCGCGCGTCAAGAAACTTGCACGCAATACGCCCCAAAAACAGAAAATACTGTAAAATAGCGTAAACTCAAATTCAGGCCGTCTGAACCTCGCATTTCAGACGGCCTCTTCCAGCAAAAAACAAGGAAACACCAACCATATGGATAATAAAACCAAACTTCGCATCGGCGGTCTGGCCCTGCTGACCACTGCCGTATTAAGCCTCATCATCGTTCTGATCGTCGATTCATGGCCGCTGGCCATCCTGTTGGCCGTCATCATCGTAGCCGCTGCCGCAGGCGGTTTCGTTTGGACTTCACGCCGTCAGCAACGCCAATTCCTCGAGCGCCTGAAAAAATTCGACATCGATCCGGAAAAAGGCCGTATCAACGAAGCCAACCTGCGCCGCATGTACCACAGCGGCGGCCAACATCAAAAAGACGCGATTACCTTGGTTTGCCTGTCGCAAAAATGTTCCGTTGACGAAGCGCACGCCATCTTCAAAAAACGTCCGACCCGTCAGGAAATGAACCAAATGGCCGCCCAACAGGCACGCGGTCAAAAACGTCCACATCGCTAATCCCGACAGTAACAGGCCGTCTGAACATCCCACCCCGTTTCAGACGGCCTGTTTTTATTGCCATCAAACCCATTTCCGTTTCCATCGCATTATGACCCGCCTTCCCACCGCCCCACTCAAACGCCGCCTCGCCGCACTGGTTTACGAACTTCTGCTGACCGGCGCCGTGACCAGCATTGCCGCCCTTGCAGCCGGTATTGCCGCCATCTTTCTCAATCCCGTTTCCACGCGCCTGTCCATGCTGACAACCTGCCTGATTCTGTTCTACGCATGGTGGCTCTACTTCCGCGCCAACTGGCACAAAAAAGGCCAAACCCTCGCCATGCAGACATGGAAAATCGGTTTGGCCGATAAAAACGATACTCAGCCGCCCCTGCCGCAACTGCGCCTGCGCTTTATTTGGGCCAGCATTTTTATTGTCTTCATCCCCCTGTTTGCCTACGCCGGATTGCGCCATCTGCTCAATATCCCTCCTAAAGGCGCATTCGGTGCTGCACTTATTTGGCTCATCCTGCCATGGGGCTTCGCCCTGTTCCATCCCGACCGCCAGTTCCTCTACGACTTCTTGGCCGGAACAAGGCTGGTAGATTTGAATCAGAAGAAAACAAACGAATAAAATCCAAAAGCGGCTCAATCCGTAAATAAAATAAAGGCCGTCTGAAACTCAAAATAAGTTTCAGACGGCCTTTAATCATAACATCAAGCAATGATTATTCTTGCCAACGTTTGAACACCAGCGAAGTATTGACGCCGCCAAAGGCAAAGTTATTGCTGACCACATAATCGGTTTGAATTTCACGTCCGCCTGTTTGAATGTAATCTACCTTACCACAACGCGGATCGATGTTTTCTAAATTGACGGTCGGCGCAAACCAGCCGCTGTTCATCATTTCGATGGTGAACCAGGCTTCCAACGCGCCGCACGCGCCGAGTGTATGGCCGAGGTAGCTTTTTTGCGAACTCATGGGGATGAATCCGAACACAGCCTCGGTCGCCAATGTTTCGGCAATATCGCCCTTTTCGGTCGCCGTACCGTGACCGCTGACATAGCCGACTTTATCAGGCGTAATACCGGCGTCTTTCAGCGCAAGCTCCATACATTTCTGCATGGTTTCTTTTTGCGGCTGGGTAACGTGGCTGCCGTCGCTGTTGGCACCGTAGCCGACAAGCTCGGCATAGATTTTCGCACCACGCGCACGGGCGTGTTCCAATTCTTCCAACACGAAAATGCCTGCGCCTTCGCCAATCACCAAGCCGTCGCGTCCGCTGTCGTAAGGGCGCGGCGTCAGCTCAGGTTCGCCGTTACGACGGCTGGCGGCATAAAGTGAATCGAATACATACACTTCGGACGGACAAAACTCTTCACCGCCGCCAGCCAGCATCATATCAATCATGCCGTATTTAATCGCTTCGTAAGCATAACCAATGCCTTGGCTGCCGGAAGAACACGCGCTCGAAGTCGGGATAATACGTCCTTTCAATCCGAAGAAAATGCCGATATTGGCAGCAGTCGTATGCGGCATCATGCGCACATAAGTATTGGCGTTGAAATTGCGCGATGTGCCTGTTATCAAAAGTTCGCCCATATCGCCAATGTCTTTGGTACTGCCGACAGACGAGCCGCACGCCACGCCCATACGGCCATCGGTGATGCTTTCATCACCCAGCAAACCCGCATCCGTCAAGGCTTGTTCCGCCGCATCGACACACAAATGCGATACGCGCCCCATACTTCTGAGCTGCTTGCGCGTCCAGTGTTCGGGTGGAGTGTAGCCTTCAATTGGCGCACCCAGTTGCGCTTCCAATTCAGGAAAGCGTCCGCTCCAGTCCATGTATTTGACCGCGTTTTTTTCAGCTTTAAAGGCCGTCTGAATACTTTGCCAATCACGGCCGAAAGCGGTAATACCGCCGATACCTGTTACAACGACTCTTCTGGTATTCAACACAAACCTCCGTTCACAGCAATCACTTGGCGCGTAATGTACGCCGCTTTCTCATCCATCAAAAAGCGCACCGCATGCGCCACTTCTTCCGGCAATCCCATACGCGCGGCAGGGACTGCCTTTAAGATTTCTTCGACAGGTACGTTCTCATCGATAATATCGGTATCGATAAGGCCCGGTGCCACGCAGTTGACAGTAATTTTGCGTTTAGCCAACTCAACCGCCAAGGCTTTTGCCGCGCCGATCAAGCCCGCTTTGGACGCGCTGTAATTGACCTGACCGCGGTTGCCCGTCAAACCGGATACCGACGCCATACACACAATACGTCCTGCTTTACGGCGGCGGATCATCGGCATGGTCAAAGGGTGCAACACATTATAAAAACCGTCCAAATTGGTACGCAGCACCAAATCCCAATCATCATCTGTAAACGCAGGAAACGCATTGTCGCGCGTCAATCCGGCATTCAGCACCACGCCGTAATATGTGCCGTTTGCCTCAATGTCGGCGGTCAAAATTTCACGGCAGGCTTCGCGGTCGGACACGTCAAACTGCAAAACACGCGCATTTCTACCCAATGCACGGATTTCTTCCGCAACAGCTTCCGCTTCATCACGGCGGCTGCGGCAGTGGACGACAATATCAAAGCCGTCCTGCGCCAAACCAAGCGCAACAGCTTTGCCGATACCGCGATTAGACCCTGTAATTAAAATAGTTTCACTCATACGTTTTCTCACTATATCGACAGGCCGTCTGAATCTTTGTCTTTTCAGACGGCCTTGTAAACGGTTTAAATGATTTGACCGTCTTTCGGACTGTACACATTCAAAGAGGCTTTTGCCAGCAAACCGTCCGGCGGCAACAGAGGCTTCACATCTTCCGGCGCATCCGTCCAGCGCAACTCGCAATCAAATACGCCCATGCCGCCCAAATCCTGAATGGACACATGCGCCCTGACTTCCAGTTCAGTACCGACAGGCACGGAATCGGCAAACAAATCCAGCTTGCGCGTTCCCAATAAAAAACCCAAGCGTACAGGCTCTCCGGCCTTTAAAGCCTCAATGCCTGCATACGCGCCTATGCCCTGAGCCATCAATTCCATATAAGCCATAGACGGCAACACGCCGTCCTGCAGCAAAATATGCTTATCGCCAACCGGCGCACGGCAAACCGTATAGTCATCGCCAAATTCTTTCACACAGTCGATAAGCACCATATGTCCGCTGTGCGGAAGCAGCGGAGCCACATCATAAATCGGGGCACTCGGTATTGAAGGCATAAAATGTCATCCGGGAATAAATTACGTTACAATATGCATTATAACAGAGCCTAGCTTTTACTAACCCATTTCATTACAATGTATGAAAATGTAAAACACTGAAAGACATCATGCCTCAAAACGTTTGCCGTTTCAGCTTCAATATCGCCGCATGGCAGGCCTCCTCCAGCAAAATCAGTACGCCGGAGCAATGGCAGGACTGGGCGCAGGGAAAACTTGATACCGCCTCACTGCCGGAGTGCAAACCCGCGCTCTCCTTTTTACCGCCAATGCAACGCCGCCGCTTGGGAAAAGCGGCACGCTTGGTTTGCGATGCCGCATGGAATCTGGCCGACCAATATCCCGAAAGCGTCCCGGTGTACGTTTCGCACGACGGCGAAAGCAACCGCAGCTTTGAATTGTGGCAAGAGCTTTTGAACACGCATACCGTGTCGCCGACCTCATTCGGCCTGTCCGTCCACAACGCAACGATTGGGCAATGGTCGATGTTGCGCAAAGACATGAGTGAGCATACCGCGTTGGCCGTTGCCGCCGATTCCTTTGAAACCGCGCTGACCGAGGCATTCGCGCTTTTGCAAGACGGCGCGCCGTCTGTTTTAGTGATTGTCGCCGATGATCCTTTGTCCGAAGACTATCCCGTCCTGGCTACACGTGCGCCGTTTGCCTATGCATTGGCACTGGTGATTACAAAGGGCGAAGACTATACCTTAAGCTTGGAAACCACATCCGCAAGGCCGTCTGAAAACCCTAACGATACAACAGTCGAGCCCTATTGGAGCAGCCTGGAGTGGGTACGCTTCCTGCTTTCAGACGGCCGACAACATACGCAACACTATGCCGGTAGAAACTGGCACTGGCAGAAAAACGCATGAAGACTTTAGACTATTTCCGTCGCTTTTTTGCCACACTCTTCGGCTTCATCCTCTTCGGCGTTGCAGGCGTATTGTTCAAAATCGCACTTTTACCCTATACGCTCAAATCGACCAAAGGCGACATCAAACGCCAACTTGAAGCAAGACGCATGATAGGCAAAGTTTGGCGTTTCTTTGTCGGCTACCTGCAATGGTCGGGGGTATTGAGCGTCCGCTTCAACGGCTTGGAAAAACTCGGCAGACCCGGCCAGCTCATCCTTGCCAACCATCCCTCGCTTTTGGATGTTGTTTTACTGATCAGCCACTTCCCCGACCCGAACGTGTTGGTCAAAAAAGACCTGTTGCACAACCCCAGCATGAAAAGCCAAATTATCGCTTCCGGCTACATCCCCAACGACGAAAGCATGGAAATGTTGGAAGAAATCGACGCCGTGTTCAAAAGCGGGCAAAGTATGCTGATTTTCCCCGAAGGCACGCGCACAGGTTGGGACGGACAGGTTAAAATGCACCGCGGCGCTGTATCGCTCGGTTTGCGCAGCGCATCGGTCATCACGCCCGTGTGCATCAAGATGACGCCGCCCAATTTTAAAAAGGGGCAACCGTGGTACAAAATCCCGCCGCAAAAAATTCATTATGAAATTACCGTCGGCGACGACATCCTGCCGGAAGAATGGCTGGCAGAAAAACCCCTGCCCATCGCCGCAAGGCGTTTAAACGAATACCTGCAAGACTATTTTACAAGGAAAACCACATGAGCAATTTAGAAAACCAAATTAAACAATTAATCATCGACAGCTTAGGTCTGGAAGACATTACCGTTGCCGACATCGGCAGCGAAGATCCGCTTTTCGGCGACGACGGCCTGGGTCTGGATTCGGTTGATGCATTGGAACTTGGTTTGGCCGTACAAAAAACCTTCGGCTTCCAGCTCGACGGTGAAAACGACAACCTGCGCGAAAACTTCGCCAACGTCAAAACACTGGCCGAGTTCGTCAAGAGCCGCCAAGCATAAGGGAGAGAGAAGATGACCGAACAAGAAGTACGCACCCTGCTGACCGATGCACTGGTTAACCTGTTTGAAATCGAACCGGAACGCATCAAACCCGAAACCAACCTCTACGAAGATTTGGAAATCGACAGCATCGACGCCATCGACCTTATCGACCACATCAAACGCGAAACCGGCCGCAAACTGCAAGCCGAAGACTTCCGCAATGTGCGTACCGTAGAAGACGTGGTTCAAGCGGTTTTGAAAGTACAACAAGATTCCTGATTTTGCTTTGAATCAGCATATTTTCAGACGGCCTTGTCAATCCGCAAGGCCGTCTGAAAATCAATCGCAACCATGAAAATATTAGGAAAACTCCTACTGACCCTTGCCAGCCTCGCCTATCCGCTCCTATGGTATTACGGCAGGGAAAACGGCGCATTTTTCTGGCTTGCAGCGGCCATGTGTGTGTTATGGCTGATACGCGCCGCCATGCCGCAAACCACGGCACAACGCATTACGGCGATTATCCTTGCCGCTTTTTTTGCGGCGGTACTGGTTTTCAGACGGCCCGACTCGATGTATTGGTATCCCGTCGCCGTCAACACGCTGATGCTTGCCGTTTTCGGCGGCAGCCTGTTTGCTAAACAAACCGTTATCGAACGCCTCGCCCGACTGCAACACCCCGACCTGCCGCCCGAAGGCGTGCGCCACACTCGACGAGTTACGCAAATCTGGTGCGCCTTCTTTGTCTTCAACGGCGCAACCGCCGCCATTTTGGCAGGCTTGCAATATTACGATTGGTGGGCGGCTTATACAGGCATCGTGTCGTATGTGTTAATGGGAATCTTATTTGCCGGAGAGTTGATTTATCGGAAATTGGTTTTGAAGGTTTAAACTATTAAAAATATTTCATCAATTAGACGAATAACCATAATGAAAAAAATCATCCTACTTACCCTGATTTCCTTCACATTTACCGCATGCTCTTCTACATCTAAAACGCCTTTATCCCCTGAAGAAAAGGCGGAAGCCGAATACAAGAAAAATTATACGGAAGTTGCCAGCCACACCATCAAAACGCGCTCGGGAAACCTGACCGTCATTGACCGAATACACAATCGTTATTCTGACGATACTACAACCAGCAGCATGAATTTGATGATTATTCGGAAATCCAATACGGTAAAAGCAAGGGCTGCACAAACAGCCGTATTTACAGCAACTTTTGCATTATTCATTCTTGCCGGTAGTAGCGGTCATATTGGATATGAAGGCCCTGACCTGCTGGGCAAACACAATTTAAGTGGGAAGCCTATTGAACCGAATTTTGCGAATCCCGTTTTTGAACAATTCTCTCCCAAAGTTCGGGCTTGGGCGGCAAAATGGTCATTTAAAGGCAATAGTGCCAGTAAAAAACTATTTGTCCAACCGGGTCGTTTCTATTTGGTTTATGAAAAATTCAATAAACGAGACCGATTCTTTCTGAACAATGAAGTCAGCCTTTTGGTAGACGGACAAAGCGGCAAAACCGATCGCTTACTCCATTGCTTCAAAAGAAGTGAAAGCCATTCATTGGAAGAGTGGCAGGCAAATGATTACGAATTGGTACGCCAAACGACAAATAAACAATACGATGAATGCTTGGCACAAATCAAAGAAGAAACCAAGGCAAATACATCGAAATTATAAAACCTTAGAACCATCATGCACCTAACCCGAATCCTATCCCCAAACCTACCCCAACACGACCTTATCGCCACCCATCCGAATTGGACGCGTGCTGATTTCAACCGTGCGGTTTTCCATCTGTCATGCCGTCTGAAAGAGGCAGGCGTGCAAACTGCCGCGTTGTGGTTTGACGATGCCGCGCTGTTTGCCTGTGCTGTGTTGGCAGTGTGGCATTCGGGCGGAAAGGTTTTATTGTTGCCCAATTTGGCGCAAGACAATTTGGAATGGGGCAAAACGTCAGAAGTGTTTTTAACAGATTCAACAGATAAAAAGCTGTCTTCAGACGGCCTGAACATTTGGCACTTGCCTGATGTATTGACTCGAACAGAATCAGAAGCGCTGCACACCTATCCTGAAAACCATCTGATTCCCGACCATGCCGAAGCATGGCTGAAAACATCAGGATCCAGCGGCGAAGCGCAGATTATTGTGAAAACCGCCGCGCAAATGCAGGCCGAAGCCCTGACTTTGGCAAATACGCTGCCATTTGGACAGCACGGTGAAACCGTGATCGGTAGCGTTATTCCGCAGCATCTTTACGGCTTCACATTCCGCTTCGCACTCGCGCTGACAATGGGTTGGACTATGGAGCGACAGCAAGCCGTTTATCCGGAAAACCTGCTTTACAGCACGGCCGCACATGATAAAGTGGTTTGGATTGCCAGTCCGGCCGTACTCAACCGCTTGGGCGAAAACCGCAACTGGCAAAGTATCGGCCATAAAATTGCAGGCATTGTCTCGGCCGGTGGCGCATTGCCCTCAGCCACGGCGGATTTGCTGCAACAGGCTGCCGTCCGCCCGTTTGAAGTTTATGGCAGTACCGAAACCGGCGTGATTGCCTCACGTTGCGAACGCCAAGAATGGCAGCCTTTCGAAGGCGTGGAAATCGGGCAAAACGAAGAAGGCGCACTTTGGGCTTCTTCGCCTTGGTCGCCCGAACGCCGTCAAACAGCCGATTTGATCGAGCCGCAAGATGACGGTTTCCTGTTACTCGGTCGCCAAGACCGTATTATTAAATTTGAGGACAAACGCGTGTCGCTGACCCAAATCGAACACGAACTTTTACAACATCCTTGGATTGCCGACGCCCATTGCGGCCGTCATCCGCAACATCAACGTATTGCCATATGGGCGGCATTGAACGCAGACGGTATCGCTGCCTTGCGCGAGAAAGGCCGCGCTGCGGTCGCCGATACGCTCAAACGCCATCTGGCCGCCACGCAGGACACCATTGCCCTGCCGCGCTACTGGCGTTTTACCGACAGCCTGCCGCGCAACGCCCAAGCAAAAATCGCCGCGGCGGATTTTCAGACGGCCTTTACCGTTGCCCAAACTTCGCCCGTTTGGTCGAAAACATCATCTGACGATGAAACCAATATCGAAACCTTCATCGGCCGCGTGCCTTTGGATTTGGTTTATTTCGGCGGCCATTTTGCCACCTTCCCGCTGGTTCCCGGCGTGGTAGAGCTGCAATGGGTGCGCAACCTGATCGCGCCCCAGCCATGGGGCAAACAGCGCGTTATCCGCATCGAAAATCTAAAATATCAGCAGTTTATCCGTCCTCATGATGAAGTGTCGGTAGAGCTGAAATACGATGAAGGCAAAAACAAACTGAGCTTTAAAATCAACAACGGAGAGCATCCGTGTGCATCAGGACGGATTGTGTTTGAGGCCGTCTGAATATACCTATTAACTTTTTAGTGGAAAACCAACAATATGCAACTCTTCCCTGCCCTAGAACAACGCTATTCCCACGAACACCAGTCCGCAGGCGAGGCTCAACGTCTGGCTCAAGAAATCGCTTTTGCACCGATTGTGTTCCAAGTTTCCCGCCTGATGGTGAAATTTGGCATTCTGGACCTGCTGAACGCCCATCCTGACGGCCTCACTCAAGCCGAAATCGCTGAAAAAGCGAAAATCAGTAACTACGCGGCACAAGTCCTGCTGGAAGCTTCACTTTCTATCGGCACTGTCTTGACTCGCGACAACCGCTATTTCATCAGCAAGGCCGGTTGGTTTGTCCTCAAAGACAAAATGGCCCGTGTCAACATGGATTTCACGCAGGAAATCTGCTACCAAGGCATGTTTGATTTGGAAAAAACCCTGCAAACCGGCAAGCCCGAAGGCCTGAAAGTATTCGGCGACTGGCCGACCATTTACGAAGGCTTGTCTTCATTGCCAAGCATCGCGCAGGAAAAATGGTTTGCATTCGACCATTATTATTCCGACAACTCCTTCGCCGAAGCGCTCAACACCGTGTTCGCCAAACCGGTCAAAAAATTGCTCGATGTCGGCGGCAATACCGGCCGCTGGGCGGAGCAATGCGTCAACCACAATGCCGAAGTGGAAGTAACCATTATGGATCTGCCGCAACAAATCGGCTTGATGCGCGAAGCGACCAAAGGCAAAAACGGCGCGGACCGTATCTACGCCCATCCGGCCAACCTGCTTGATCCTGAAATTCCGTTCCCAACCGGTTTTGACGCGATTTGGATGAGCCAATTCCTAGACTGTTTCACCGAAGAACAAGCCACCAGCATTCTTCAACGCGCCGCTGCGTCCATGAGCGAAAACACCAGCCTCTACATCATGGAGCCTTTCTGGGACAGGCAACGCTACGAAACCGCCGCCTACTGCCTGACCATGACCAGCCTGTATTTCACTGCCATGGCCAACGGCAACAGCAAAATCTTCCATTCTGAAGACCTGATCCGTTGCGTTGAAAAAGCCGGATTGAAAGTAGCGGAAATTTCAGACGGCATCGGCCGAGGCCACAGCATCCTGCGCTGCGTTAAGGCCGTCTGAACATCATCTTTTAAACCCTAAAAAGCAACCGACCCCAACAGCCATTTCAGCTATCGGAGTCGGTTTGTTTTTGGGTATCCGCCTTAAAACATCAGCCGCGCAACATCCATACTGCGCACACTAACGCAATCGCTACCGACAAAGCGGCAAGCAATTGTCCCATTCCTGCCAACTTAGGCTGCTTGGCATCAATGGTTTTAAAGCCGTTAATCATCGGCGTAATCAAATCCTGTTTTTTCACAAAGCGATACAGCAAAACAGCTGCGATATGTACGCCTGCCAAAACAGTCAAAATATTAAAGAAATTGACATGGATTTTTCGCGCCAGCGTACCGGCGTGTTCGCTGACCAAATGATTCAAAAAGCCGGAATTGGTAAACGTATTTTCATCGGCGGCAAATAAGCCAGTGGCCATCTGAAAAACCAGCGCGGCCAATAAAGCGATGACCATCAGCGCACCCAAAGGATTGTGGCCGACCAATTCGTCTTCAGACATCTGGCCTTGTGTATAGCGGCGGATTTCGGAAAATGGACGCACAAATCGGCTGAATCTTGCCGTATCGCTGCCCCATATCCCCCAGCACAAGCGGAAAACCACCAACGCCAACATCAACAAACCGCCGCGCAAATGCCATACCAGCATATCGCCGCCTCGGGTGGCGCTGTACCACATGAAACCCATCAATAACACCAAGAGCCAATGGAACAGGCGCGTAGGTGCGTCCCAAACTTTTATTTTTTGCTTCATTACCTTTTACTTTCTGATTTAAAATTAAATTTCTTATCTTGGAAGGTTACGCCATGCAGCCCATCTACACGCTTCCCGAATCGCTTCAGGCTTTTCAGACGGCCTTAGCATTTCCCGACGTATTCCGCCCCCGCGCCCAAGAGTCGCACAAAGGCACATACGGCACGCTTGCCATTATCGGCGGCTCAACGGGAATGATCGGCGCAGTGGTTTTGGCAGCCACAGCCGCCATGTATCAGGGGTGCGGCAAGGTTTGGGCAGGCTTCAACCAAGCCGCGCTGCCTTTTGCCATCATTCCCGAACGCCCTGAAATCATGCTCGCCACTGCGGCCCAACTGATGGAGCGCAACGATGTCAGCGCACGGGTAATCGGCTGCGGATTCGGTCTGGACGGATTATCAGAGCAGCTGCTGCCCAAAATCCTGTCAACACACCATGACCGGCCTTTATTGCTCGATGCAGATGCCTTGACACTACTGGCCCGTTCTCCCGAATTAGCCGAACGCCTCAAATCGTACAAACATATCGTCCTGACACCGCATCCGGCCGAAGCCGCCCGCCTACTCGGTATCGATACCCAATCAGTTCAAGCCGACAGACAGAAAGCCGTAACCGAAATCAGCCAAAAATATGGCGCAACTGTCGTATTGAAAGGCCATCATACATTAGTTGCCGCAACTGACGGCATGGTCTATACCAACACCAGCGGCAATGCCGGATTGGCTACCGCCGGCAGCGGCGATGTCTTAAGCGGTATGATCGGCAGCCTGCTGGCACAAGGCATTCCGGCATTCCAGGCTGCTTGCGCCGGCGTTTGGCTACATGGCGCGGCAGCCGATGTCATCAAACACAGCAGCCAAATCGAAACCGGGATGCTCGCCGGAGAAATCGCACCTGCCGCCCGATGGCTGCGCAATATTTTATCAAAAGAGTAATACCGCCTATATCATAAATACAGATTGCAGGCCGTCTGAAAATCAATCTCTATTTTCAGACGGCCTGGTTTATTTTTAAGTCATTTTGCAAATTAAGGTTAAGGCGTGTATCCTTGATTTCCCTTAAAAACAACTTCACAACATATTATCATGAGTATCCTCAATAAAATCAGCAACTTTATTGGAAAAACATTTTCCCTTTGGGCGGCGCTCTTTGCCGGCATCGCTTTTTTCGCACCCGACACCTTCAAATGGGTCGGCCCTTACATTCCTTGGCTTCTGGGCATCATCATGTTCGGCATGGGCTTGACGCTCAAACCTTCTGACTTCGATATTTTGTTCAAACGCCCCAAAGCCGTCATCATCGGCGTGATTGCACAATTCGCCATCATGCCGGCAACCGCCTATCTGCTGGCCAAGCTGTTGAACCTGCCTGCCGAAATCGCAGTCGGTGTGATTTTGGTCGGCTGCTGCCCGGGCGGTACTGCTTCCAATGTAATGACTTATCTGGCGCGCGGCAATGTGGCTTTGTCGGTTGCCGTTACATCGGTTTCCACCCTGATTTCCCCATTGCTGACCCCCGCCATCTTCCTGATGCTCGCCGGTGAAATGCTGGAAATCCAAGCGGGCAGTATGTTGATGTCCATCGTCAAAATGGTTTTGTTCCCCATCGTTTTGGGCTTGATTGTCCATAAAGTCTTGGGCAACAAAACTGAAAAACTGACCGACGCACTGCCGCTGGTTTCCGTTGCCGCCATCGTGCTGATTATCGGCGCGGTCGTCGGTGCCAGCAAAGGCAAGATTATTGAAAGCGGCCTGCTGATTTTCGCGGTTGTCGTACTCCACAACGGCATCGGCTATCTGCTCGGCTTCTTTGCCGCCAAATGGACCGGCCTGCCTTATGATGCACAAAAAACGCTGGCCATCGAAGTCGGTATGCAAAACTCGGGCTTGGGTGCCGCCCTTGCCGCCGCACACTTTGCCGCCGCGCCGGTTGTTGCCGTTCCCAGCGCATTGTTCAGCGTGTGGCACAATATCTCCGGCTCGCTTTTGGCAACTTATTGGGCAGCCAAAGCCGATAAAAATAAAGAATCCTAATCGACTTTAATCATCAGGCCGTCTGAACAGGGATAAACGAAATCAACGATTTCTGCCTAAGCTGTTCAGACGGCCTTTATTTTAAAATCAAGCAGGATTATTGTTTGGCTGCTTCGATTTGGATATTGATGTTTACTTTTTTGCTCATGCCGGCACTTACCAGATAATCCAAGCCCCATTTGGTACGGTCGATGGTGGTGCTGAAGTCGCCGCCGCACACTTCTGCTTTTAACATCGGGCTTTGGTAGCAGTTGAATTTGTCGGCTTTGAGTTTCACCGGCGCAGTTTTGCCGTTCATGGTCAGGTTGCCGTCAACAGAAAGCAGTTTTTTGCCGTTGAAATTGAATTTGGTGGATACAAAACGGATTTCAGGGTATTTGTCCGCGTTGAAAATATCGGCAGATTTCAAGTGTTGGGTAAAGTGTTCAGAACCGGTTTGCAGTTTGGACAAAGGCAATACGATATCGATAGAGCCTTGGCGTTTGGCGCGGTCAAATTCCAAATTTCCGGTCAAACCATAAATACCGCCGACGTTGGTGCTGGTGTTGAAATGGTCGATGGCAAAGCGGGCATTGGCATGGAATTCGTCCACTTTATAAACAGCGGCAGACACAGCAGAAGCCAACATGGCCGAACACAATGCAAACATGATTTTTTTCATCGTCTTATCCTTAAAAGTGTGAGAAGTTCCCTATCATATCACTTTTTGACACCAACATCTTTTGCAACTGAGAAAGACAGCGTTTCATCTTAAGAAAACTTCAGGCCGTCTGAAGAAGTGAGCAGCAAATTCAGGTGAAGCAAACACAGTTTAGTTTTATTACAAAATAGCGTGCTTCATCGCTCGTAATTGGTATAAAATACCGAGTTATTTCTACAACGGGCCGCCACAATATTCAGCCTATTTCAGACGGCCTCAGCATAAAACAAAGGAACAAAAATGCCTGAATACCGCTCCAAAACCTCTACCCACGGCCGCAATATGGCAGGTGCGCGCGCATTGTGGCGTGCGACCGGCGTCATGGAAACCGACTTCGGTAAACCGATTATTGCCATTGCCAACTCCTTCACCCAATTCGTCCCAGGCCATGTGCACCTGCACAATATGGGCCAACTGGTTGCCCGTGAAATCGAAAAAGCCGGCGGCATTGCCAAAGAATTCAACACCATCGCCATTGACGACGGTATCGCCATGGGCCACAGCGGTATGCTCTACTCCCTGCCCAGCCGCGACCTGATTGCCGACTCCATCGAATACATGGTCAACGCCCACTGCGCCGACGCGCTGGTGTGCATTTCCAACTGCGACAAAATCACCCCGGGAATGCTGATTGCCGCCATGCGCTTGAATATTCCGACCATCTTCGTTTCCGGCGGCCCGATGGAAGCCGGTAAAGTTATCGGAGTTGCAAACATTCAACCCGAACGCCGCTTGGACTTGATTGACGCCATGATCGAATCGGCTGACGACAATATCAGCGACAAACAAGTCGAAGAAGTCGAGCAAAACGCCTGCCCGACCTGCGGCTCCTGCTCCGGCATGTTTACCGCCAACTCCATGAACTGTCTGACCGAAGCACTCGGCCTTTCCCTGCCGGGCAACGGCTCCTACCTTGCCACCCACGCAGGCCGCAAAGAATTGTTCCTCGAAGCCGGCCGCATGATTGTCGAAATCACCAAACGCTACTACGAGCAAGACGACGAAACCGTGTTGCCACGCAGCATTGCCACTAAAAAAGCGTTTGAAAACGCCATGACCATGGACATCGCCATGGGCGGCTCTACCAATACTATTTTGCACCTGTTGGCTGTTGCCAACGAAGCCGGTGTCGATTTCAAAATGGCCGACATCGACCGCCTGAGCCGCGTTGTTCCTTGCATCTGCAAAACCGCGCCAAACAATCACGACTACTACATGGAAGACGTGCACCGCGCCGGTGGCATTTTCGCCATCTTGAAAGAATTGGACAAGGCAGGCAAACTGCACACCGACGTGTACACCATCCATGCGCCGACACTGAAAGACGCGATTGAAAAATGGGACGTGACCAACCCTGAAAACACCCATGCCATCGAGCGTTTCAAAGCCGCTCCCGGCGGCGTGCGCACCACTCAGGCGTTCTCGCAAAACCGTATGTGGAAAACCCTCGACCTCGACCGTGAAAAAGGCTGTATCCGCGATGTCGAACATGCCTACTCGCAAGACGGCGGCTTGGCAGTATTGTTCGGCAATATCGCAGAACGCGGTTGTGTGGTAAAAACCGCAGGCGTGGACGAGAGCATCCTCAAATTTACCGGCCGCGCCCGTGTATTTGAAAGCCAAGAAGACGCAGTCGAAGGCATTTTGGGCAACCAAATCGTGGCAGGCGACATCGTCATCATCCGCTACGAAGGCCCTAAAGGCGGCCCGGGCATGCAAGAAATGCTGTACCCGACTTCTTACCTGAAATCCAAAGGTTTGGGCAAAGCTTGCGCCCTTCTGACCGACGGCCGTTTCTCCGGCGGTACTTCCGGCCTGTCCATCGGCCATGCTTCGCCTGAAGCGGCAGAAGGCGGCGCCATCGGTTTGGTACACGAAGGCGACACCATCGAAATCGATATTCCAAACCGCAGCATCCACCTTGTCATTTCCGATGAAGAGCTTGCCGCACGCCGTGCCGAAATGGAAGCACGCGGCAGCAAAGCGTGGAAACCGGAAAACCGCGACCGCTACGTCTCCGCTGCCCTGCGTGCCTACGGCGCGATGGCGACTTCCGCCGACAAAGGTGCAGTGCGCGACGTATCGCAAATCGAACGTTAATTAACCTGACTTTAAGGCCGTCTGAACGCTTCCAAGTGTTTCAGACGGCCTTCATTCAAACGGACAAATATGGACAAATTCATTTTAGCGATGATCGGCATGGCCATTGCCCTACTGATTATTATTGGCGGCGGATTTATCGCTGTCGAATATTTCAAATCCCATCCTGAAGCATTCCAAGTCAAGCCGCTATCAAAATAATCATTTAACGGCATGAGTTTCAAGGGGAAAGAGCCGCAGCTCAAGGCCGTCTGAACGCAGTACATATAATGAAACACTTTCTTTACTGGCTGGGGGGTTTCGCCATCGCCCTCGGCATATTCCAATACTACGAAACCCATCGCTATTCCGAAGACCAGCTCATCTACGCCCAACCGCCGCAAAATCGTACTGCCGTTGCCGATTTTGACGCCTTGGCGTATTTAAACTTCCTCCGCGCTTCAGCCAATCTGCCCACACTGGCGCACTCGGCCACACTCGAACGCGCCGCGCGCAATCATGCCCGCTATCTGCTGCAAAATCCTGATGATGGACATGACGAACACAATACACGCAATCCCTTTTACACAGGCCCACGCCCATCTGACCGCACGCGCAAAGCCGGTTATGCCTATCAAGGCGTACATGAAAACGTCAGTACCGGCCAACACCCGCCAAACGAAAAAATCAACGACCACCTGCCTGCCCAACATCAGCTGGACAACCTGATGACGGCGATTTACCACCGTTTCTCCTTGCTCGATCAAAATATCGACGAGGCCGGTGCCGCGTTTGAATCTCAAGGCAAACAAATCGCGTTGAGCATTAATCAGGGCGACAGCAGATTCAACAGCCTCTGCCAAAAAAACCGCCCCCTATCCGACCTCAGCCGTTCGTTTTATCAAGATGCCTGTCATGGCCATGCCATTGTTTATGCGGATGAAATTTCCAACCGCAAAACCCGGCCTTACATCACCTATCCACAAGGCAATTTCGCTTCGCCGGTTTTCCACGGCGAACGTCCTGACCCTATGCCGCATTATGAAATGACCGGCAATCCGGTCAGCATCGCATTCTCAGAACAATCGCCTCCGGTCAAAATGCGTTCGTTCAAACTGTATCAGGACACAAAAGAAATCAAAGACGTCAAAATCTTAGATAAAAATAATGACCCAAACCGCCTCCTAACCGACCGCCAATTTGCGCTGTTTCCTTTACAGCCCTTGGAATACGACACCGAATACCGTGCCGTGTTCCAATACCGTCAAAACGGAAAAAACAGAACAGCCGAATGGACATTCAGCACGCAAAAACCCGATTATCCTTACTTTATCGTCAAAGGCGGCGAAACGCTGGCCATCGAATCCGGACAAAAATATTTTATCCATTGGCAAGATTTCTGGTGCTTGAAACAATGCGAACGTTACAACTACCGCATGAACCGCGACACCCAACTCGACATCATCGAGCGGCAGACCGGCGGCATCATTATCCGTGTCAACGGAAGCAAAGGCAGCAGCATCCGCTTAATGCCCGAAGGCGAAGACAGGCGCGCCATTACACTTTATTTATGGAAATAAAGCCGTTTTCAGACGGCATGAAGCACCAAAAAGCTGATAAAATACCGCCTCACCACCCTACGGCAAGCCATCCAATATGACCAAACATCCGCAAACAGCAGCCAATACCCGCTATGCCTTTGCCAGCATTGCCGCCATGTTGGCCGCATTTTTACTGTTCGTTGCCGTGATGTTGCTGCCCTTGGGGCTGACGGCGGACACACAAGTGGGCCTGATACGGTTTTCACTCTACGCAATCGTGCTGTTTGCCGTACTTGGCGGTATTTTTTCTGTACGCGTTGCCTATTTGCGTAAAAAGAACGGAGCATGACATGACCCAAGCCGATAAAATTCCACAAGAAATCCGCCTCCAAAAAGAGCGTCGCGTACTGACTTTGGTCTATGTTGACGGTGCAAAGAGCCTTCCTGCCGAATACCTGCGCGTGTACTCGCCCAGCGCGGAAGTGCGCGGACACGGTGCCGGCCAAGATGTTTTGCAAACAGGCAAAGCCGAAGTCAGCATTACCGATTTAGACCCCGTCGGCCAATACGCCTTGAAAATTACTTTTTCAGACGGCCACGACAGCGGCCTTTACGATTGGGACTATCTCTACCGACTGGCGCACAATCAAGACGCGCTTTGGCAAGACTATCTCGACCGCCTCGAAAAAGCCGGCGCGTCCAGAACGCCAAGTGCCGAAGACTTAAAACCCAAACACACACATTCCTGCGGTAGTGGTGGTTGCGGCGGAAAGGCCGTCTGAAAAAAGGCAAGACCGTAAGCTTGGATGACGGAAGAAGCATTGACGGCAAAGCGTTCCTCTCCCCGCCCAAAAAAGGCCGAAAAGTGGCCATCTTCGGCGATACTAAAGCCTGTCCGCAGGCAGTACGCGCCGCACAAAATGCAGACGTTTTGGTGCATGAAGCAACCTTTGCGGCAGGTGATGAAGAAACAGCGGAACGAGTGTTCCATTCGACCGTATCCGATGCCGCCAAGCTGGCTTTGCAGGCCAATGTGAAACAACTTTACCCGACCCACATCAGCGCACGTTATACCGAAGAAGAACAACGCCTGATGCTGGAACAGCAGGCACAAACTATATTTCCCGCGTCGAAAGTGGTTGGCGATTTCGACGTATTCGATATCTGAATCCGTATTATTTTAAGAAGGCAGACACTATGAGCGACCACAAAACCCATTTCGGCTTCACTACCGTTGACGAAGACGAAAAAGCAGGCAAAGTTGCCGAAGTCTTCCACTCCGTGGCAAAAAACTACGACATTATGAATGACGTAATGTCCGGCGGTCTGCACCGCGTTTGGAAACATTTCACCATCAATACCGCCCGCCTGAAAAAAGGCGACAAAGTATTGGACATCGCCGGCGGTACAGGTGATTTATCCCGAGGCTGGGCAAAACGTGTGGGCAAAGAAGGCGAAGTTTGGCTGACAGACATCAACTCCTCCATGCTGACCGTCGGCCGCGACCGCCTGCTTAACGAAGGCATGATTCTGCCCGTATCGTTGGCAGACGCTGAAAAATTGCCGTTCCCCGACAACTATTTCAATCTGGTTTCCGTCGCATTCGGCCTGCGCAACATGACGCACAAAGATGCCGCGCTGAAAGAAATGTACCGCGTATTGAAACCGGGCGGCACCCTGCTGGTGTTGGAATTCTCCAAAGTGTACAAACCTTTGGAAGGCGTGTACGACCTCTACTCTTTCAAACTGTTGCCGATTATGGGCAAACTGATTGCCAAAGATGCCGACAGCTACCAATACCTCGCCGAGTCCATCCGTATGCATCCCGACCAAGAAACCTTGAAACAAATGATGCTGGATGCAGGCTTCGACAGCGTGGATTACCACAACATGAGCGCAGGCATCGTCGCCCTGCATAAAGGCGTGAAATTCTAAGGCCGTCTGAAACAAAAACAAAGGGCGTGATTGATAGACACGCCCTTTGTTTTTTTCAAACCTTACCCAAGCCAGTCTGACACAAACCAAAGACCGCCTGAACAGCCATAAAACGAAATCAAGGATTTCGGTTACACCATTCAGACGGCCTGAATATGCTCAAATCAGCTTATTTTCCTGCTTTCACGCTTTGCCATTGACGGACCATAAATTTCAACGCCGCCGGCTGGATAGGCACCATGATAAAGCTGTTTTTCAAATCTTCATCAGTCGGGAAAATCGTATTGTCGTTTCTAAACTCTTCATCCATCAGCTCCTGAGCCGGTTTGCTGGATGGCGCATAAGTGACAAAATTGCCGTTTTTCGCCGCAACTTCGGGATCTAAGAAATCATTGATATACGCATGGGCATTGGCCACATGTTTGGCATCTTTCGGAATCACAAACGAATCCACCCAAATCCCCACGCCTTCTTTCGGCATCATCACACGGATTTTTTCTTTGCCGCCGGCTTCTTCGGCACGACGTTTGGCAATGTTCAAATCGCCGCCAAAACCAATTGTTACGCAAGTATCGCCGCGCGCCAAATCATCGATAAAACCGGACGAGGTAAAACGCTTGATGTACGGACGGTTTTTCTTCAAGACTTCCGTAGCCGCCTTAATATCCGCCGTTTCACTGCTGTTTGGATTTTTACCCATATAATTCAATACCATAGGATAAATCTCTGCCGCGCTGTCCAAATAGCTGATGCCGCATTGCTTGAGTTTGGACGTGTATTCGGGGTTAAACACCAAATCCCATTGATTGTCCGGCAACTGATCCGTACCCAAAGCCTTTTTCACACGCTCGGTATTGATGGCGAAAGTGTTAGTCCCCCAATAAAACGGAACGGCGTATTCGTGATTCGGATCAACGCCTTCCATCAGCTTCATCAGTTGTGGATTCAGGTTTTTATAGTTGGGAATCAGGGATTTGTCGATTTTCTGATACGCACCTGCCTTAATCTGCCTACCGACAAACGCATTGGAAGGACCCACGATGTCGTAACCCGACTTGCCGGTCAACACCTTGCTTTCCAGCGTTTCATCGCTGTCATACACATCATAAGTTACTGAGATACCGTGTTTTTTCTCAAACGCGGCAACCGTCTCGGGATCAACATATTCCGACCAGTTGTAAATGCTCAATACCTTTTGATTATCGGTTTGCGCCGCCTTGTCGGCAGAGTTTTTGTCCGAGCCGCCGCAGCCGGCCAGCGCCAGCGCAGTCAGTACGATGAGGGGCAGATGTTTGGCCATTATCATTCCTTGCGTATCCGGTTGAAAAGAGAAAGGCATTATAAAGCAGGCAAGCCGGGGCGGATAGGCTTCATTGTTAAAAGATATCGACCCGCTTGAAGCCGTCTGAAAGACAGCTTGCCGCCAACTTAAAACCTTTCTGCCGATAGCTTGAAATATGGTTTTGCGGTAAGATAACGCCCATTCGTTTTTAATCTCAACGTGCCGTCCGGGCCGTCTGAAATCTTTGTACAAAATTTTATCGAGACATTATGAAAACCACCGAACTACGCCAAAAATTCCTGAAATTTTTCGAATCTAAAGGCCACACCATCGTCCGCTCCTCCTCGCTCGTGCCACACGACGACCCAACCCTGCTGTTTACCAACGCAGGTATGAACCAATTTAAAGACGTATTCCTCGGCTTTGACAAACGCCCCTACAACCGCGCCACTACCGCGCAAAAATGCGTACGTGCAGGCGGCAAACACAACGACTTGGAAAACGTAGGCTACACCGCCCGTCACCACACCTTCTTTGAAATGATGGGCAACTTCTCCTTCGGCGACTACTTCAAACGCGATGCCATCCACTTCGCTTGGGAATTCCTGACTTCCCCCGAATGGTTGAACATCCCTAAAGACAAACTGTTGGCAACCGTTTACGCAGAAGACGACGAAGCCTACAACATCTGGTTGAACGAAATCGGTATGCCTGCCGAACGCATCGTCCGCATCGGCGACAACAAAGGTGCGAAATACGCATCCGACAACTTCTGGCAAATGGGCGACACCGGCCCTTGCGGCCCTTGCTCCGAAATTTTCTACGACCACGGCGAAGAAATCTGGGGCGGCATTCCGGGCAGCCCTGAAGAAGACGGCGACCGCTGGATTGAAATTTGGAACTGCGTATTTATGCAGTTCAACCGCGACGAACAAGGCAATATGAATCCACTGCCTAAGCCTTCCGTCGATACCGGCATGGGCTTGGAGCGCATGGCCGCCGTCATGCAGCATGTTCACAGCAACTACGAAATCGACTTGTTCCAAGACCTGCTCAAAGCCGTTGCCCGCGAAACCGGCGCAGCTTTCAGCATGGAAGAACCCAGCCTGAAAGTCATCGCCGACCACATCCGATCCTGCTCCTTCCTGATTGCAGACGGTGTCTTGCCTTCCAACGAAGGCCGCGGCTACGTATTGCGCCGCATCATCCGCCGCGCCGTGCGCCACGGTTACAAACTAGGCCAGAAACAGGCGTTTTTCTACAAACTCGTGCCCGATTTGGTGAAAGAAATGGGCGCCGCGTATCCTGAGTTGAAAGAGAAACAGACACAGATTATGGAAGCCTTGCGCGCGGAAGAAAGCCGCTTCGGCGAAACGCTGGAAAAAGGCATGGGCTTGTTCAACCAAGTGCTCAACGGCATGAAATTCCTGAAACTGGAAAGCTTGTTGCCGCAAGACGGTGTAGGCAAACCTCTGACATTGAAAACCGCAGATGGTGTGGAATTTACCGCCGCTTCCCGTGTTGCTCCGAGCAAAAAGCAAATCGTTATCCGTCCTCGAGTTTCAGGCAGCCTGAACGAAGGCATGTATATCGATTTGCAGGCTGCTTTGGAAACCGCCCATATTCCCGACGCGAAAAAACCGTTTGCCGAAGCCTTGAATACCTACTTGATGGACAACATCGCCAACAGCAAACTCGTTATCGGCGGCGAACACATCTTCAAACTCTACGACACCTACGGTTTCCCCTACGACCTAACCGCCGACATGGCGCGCGAACTGGGCATCGAACTGGACGAAGCAGGCTTCGAGCGTGAGATGGAAGCCCAACGTGCACGCGCACGCGCCGCACAAAGCTTCAAAGCCAATGCCCAACTGCCTTACGAAGGTCAGGACACCGAGTTTAAAGGCTATAGCGAACGCCAAACCGAATCTAAAGTCCTCGCCCTCTACAAAGACGGCGAGCAAGTCGACGAATTGAACGAAGGCGACGAAGGTGCCGTCGTTATCGACTTTACCCCGTTCTACGCAGAATCCGGCGGCCAAGTCGGCGACGTCGGCTATATCTTCGCAGGCGAAAACCGCTTTGAAGTACGCGATACCCAAAAAATCAAAGCGGCCGTATTCGGTCAATTCGGCGTACAAACTTCAGGCCGTCTGAAAGTCGGCGACAGCGTTACCGCCAAAGTGGATGACGAAATCCGCAATGCCAATATGCGCAACCACAGCGCGACCCACTTGATGCACAAAGCCCTGCGCGATGTATTGGGCGAACACGTTGAACAAAAAGGCTCTTTGGTTACCGCCGAATCCACCCGTTTCGACATTTCCCATCCTCAAGCAGTAACTGCCGAAGAAATCGCCGAAGTAGAACGCCGCGTCAACGAAGCCATTTTGGCAAACGTTGCCGTCAACGCAGCTATTATGAGCATGGAAGATGCCCAAAAAACCGGCGCCATGATGCTCTTCGGCGAAAAATACGGCGACGAAGTGCGCGTATTGCAAATGGGCGGTTTCTCTACCGAATTGTGCGGCGGTACACACGTTTCACGCACCGGCGACATCGGCCTCTTCAAAATCATCAGCGAAGGCGGTATTGCCGCAGGCGTGCGCCGTATCGAAGCCATCACCGGCCTGAACGCACTCAAATGGGCGCAAGAACAAGAACGCTTGGTTAAAGACATTATTGCCGAAACCAAAGCCCAAACCGAAAAAGACGTACTGGCGAAAATCCAAGCAGGCGCAGCACACGCCAAAGCATTGGAAAAAGAATTGGCACGCGCCAAAGCCGAACTCGCCGTCCATGCAGGTGCCAAACTCTTGGACGATGCAAAAGACTTGGGTGCAGCCAAACTCGTTGCCGCACAAATCGAAGCCGATGCCGCAGCCCTGCGCGAAATCGTGACCGACTTAACCGGCAAATCAGAACAAGCCATCGTATTGCTCGTCGCAGTCAACGACGGCAAAGTTTCCCTATGTGCAGGCGTATCCAAACCATTGACTGGCAAAGTCAAAGCAGGCGATCTGGTTAAATTTGCAGCCGAACAAGTCGGCGGCAAAGGCGGCGGCCGTCCTGACTTGGCGCAAGCCGGCGGTACGGATGCCGACAAATTGCCTGAAATGCTGGTAAGCGTGGAAGGTTGGGTAAGCAGTAAACTGGTTTGATAAGTAATATGTAGGTACAAAGAAGATCGTCTGAAAATTTTTCAGACGATCTCTTGTTAGAAGGTTAATTTCATTTAAATTTTCCTCTAATACATTAGAAAGCCAAATAGAAGAATTATTCTATATTCAGTTTAATTTAAAAAACAATCTTGACAAACAAGGAAATTATTATGGCAGTTAATGTAGAATCAACAAAAGAAGTAATTAGATCATATCTAGATAAAAATTCATTAAAATATAAAGATAGGAATAATAAAGATTTTGATGGCTTTGTATTACGTTTTTCTCATAGAAAAAATCAGGAAATACAATTCAAGCTAGTAATCTCTGTGCAAGAAGGTGGTGATTTTATACAATTTTTTTCCTTATTAAAATTAAAACCAAATTGCCTTGACTTTCAAAAAAGATTGCTTCAAGAAAATCTAGAGAAAAAGTTAATTAAATGGAGTGCTGATAAAGAAAAGAATGCTGAGTATGCTGTTTGTTCAGTTGATATACTCATTAATTATCAAGAAGAAATTTCACCTAATCAAATTGAGCGTGCATTGCAGAGTATGCAAAGCAGTATTGTTGCATTATCAAATTTATTCTCTTTTGAAGAGTAGTGTTTAATTATGTCTAAAAATACTGATACCGCATCTCAAGATAATAAAAAAACTGGGAAGAATAATTGGAACATTGTTTGGAATAGTTTTTGGTTACTAATCATATTTGGTTTATTTGTTACCATATCTATTACCATGTTTATAATCCCCAAATCATCTGATCAATCAAGTAATATAAAAAGCAGTAGTAAAAACTATTTAGATAAAAACTTACTCGAAAATACAACAATTTCTTGCAAAAACAGAAAAGAATGCCAGGCTATAGAACGAAAATTTCAGCAAATTAAGGATGATATTTATAGGGGAGATATAGAAAAGATACAACTAAAAATAGATAACCAAGATAAAATAATTAACTCTCTAACATTTTCAGTTTCTTTATACGCCGTATTAATAACTGTAATTTCTATATTTTTCTCATTGCGAGAGTCACAAAGAATTGATAAGGCATTGGATGAAGTTAATGAACTTAAGGAAAAATTAACTAATCAATTTAATGAAGAATTAAAAAATAAACTTATAGAATTACAAAAAGATATTGTTAAAGTTAAAGATGATTCTAATGAGTTTAAACAATATTTTGATAAAACTAAAGAAAAAAACGAAAAACTTCCTCAGCAACTTGTCACTAGAGATGCAGATAATATAAGTAGCGACATTGACAACAGTGTATTGCAAAATGAACCCAATGAAAATAGTAAAAATAAAAATGAATTAGATTATGGCTCTCTCATAGAATAATTAAAAACAAGTATAGCAAGCCGTAGCCCGCACCCCTGCCAACCGCGTGCGTGGCTACGCCACACACCCTACCTGTGGGCGACGCAAACTTAAGATTGAGATGTAGGGTGTGTGCGGTACGCACGCGGTTTTCGTTGTTACCGAATGATTCCAAACTATGACGTAATCCAGTCGGCAGCAAACGCAGCTTGGGTCATGTACCAAAAAAACACAATATCAAAGGCCGTCTGAAAAATAATTTTCAGACGGCCTTTCTGTTTTCATTTAAAGCTGATTAATGCTTAAATTTAAGCTTTTTGTTCAATCATCTAACATCAATCTTTCTCAACCGTAAAAAACAGTGCTTCCTGTTTCAAAGCATTACCGTCTGCATCGGTCAATGCTGCTTCTGCTGCGGAAAACTTGATAACGGCGAGGCTGAGGCTGCCTTGCTCTGTGAGTGCAGTATTAAGAATAACGCCTGCTTCTTCCTCGCCGACTTTGACGGCAATACCGGCGGCTTCTAAAGAATCGCCGCTTAATACGGCCAGACCGCGTTTGACTTGGCCTCGGTATTGGGCGCGGGCGATGATTTCTTGGCCGGGGTAGCAACCTTTACGGAAATGGACGGCGCCGATGATGTGTTGGTTGAGCATTTGGGCAACGGCCGCTTCTTTGGTTGCGGCGCAAATCCACGGATAGCCGCTGCGGATTTCGTGCAGGTTCCATGCGTTTTCGGCTTCTGCTTGATATTCGGATGCGTTTTCTGCTGCTGAAATTTTCAGACGGCCTGTGTGCGGCAAGGCGATTTCTACGGTGTTTTCTTGAATTTGGGCCAGGAAAGACAGTTGCGGTTCAACAGCAGGATGTGGTGCTGCATTGTCTGCCAATTCGCCGCTGACAGCCAAATCAGGCATCAGCTCGAAGACGACTTTTGCACGCAAGACAAACATTCTCAAACGTTTGACGATGGCTTCGGTCAAATCTTGCGCCATGACCAACAGTAAATCTTCTCCGCGATTGACGACCAACATATTCGCCAACACACGGCCTTTAGGCGTATTGTATGTGGCGTAACATGCCTGACCTGAAGCTAAATTATTAATATCGTTGGATAATTGGCCATGAAGAAATGAAGCTCTGTCTTCACCGCTGACGCGGACAACGCCGAAAAAAGGCAGGCGGGTTTGCATAATCGACTCCTTAAATTGTAGATGCTGAATTATCGCCCAAATTGCCGCTTATTATCAAATAAATAAATTCAGGCCGTCTGAATGTTTCAGACGGCCTGTTGTTTGGATTCAAGCAATCAAAATTATTTGATGCTGACTTTACGGATAATCACAGCTTCGGTCGGTACATCTTGATGGAAACCGCGTGTCGCTGTTTTCACTTTGCTGATTTTACGGACAACGTCCATGCCGGAAGTAACTTTACCGAAAACGGCATAGCCGTAGCCTTGAGGGGTTTTGCTTTTGAAATTCAAAAAGTCGTTGTCGGCCGTATTGATAAAGAACTGGCTGGTTGCGGAATTCGGATCGCCGGTGCGCGCCATGGCGATGGTGCCGACGTTATTTTTCAAGCCGTTGTCTGCTTCGTTGTTGATGGCTTTATCGGTGGATTTTTGAACCATTTTCTCGGTAAATCCGCCGCCTTGAATCATAAAATTGTCGATAACGCGGTGGAAAATCGTGTTGTCGTAAAAACCTTTTTTGGCGTAATTGACAAAGTTTGCCACGGTTTTCGGCGCTTTGACTTCATCCAACTCCAGTTGGATGTTGCCCATATTGGTTTCAATCACGGCATGGGTAACCGCTTGCGCTTGCACGGAAAGTAAGAGTGCGAGGGCGCACAGGGTCAGTTTGATGGATTTTTTCATATGTCTTCTCGAATGATGTATTGTGAAAATGGAATATTAACCTTGTTTCGCGTGAAATCCATAAAAAACATGTAAGATTTTTCAAGCAAAAAACATAAGGCAATCAAATCAGGCCGTCTGAAAAAGGATAAAAAACAAATTTTTGCTTTTTATCATTCCCTTTCAGACGGCCTACTATTACGGTCAAACCGAAATCAGATTAGAAATCCAATTCCGCTTTCAGCCAGTAAATACGCGGCATACCGACGACGGCGAAGCTGCGGTCATATTGGCCGCGTTGCACCTGCCAGTAGTTTTTGTTGAACAGGTTTTCTACCGAGCTGCTGACGGTTAAAGTATTTTTGCCGAGCTTGGTTTTGTAGCGCGCGCCTACGTCAACCAAGGTATAGGACGGGAAGGCGTATTGTTTTTGCGTGTCTTGGTAAGACTTACCAAAATACGAAACATTGCCGTTCAAGGTCAAGCCCTTGGCAAACGGTGTATCCCATTCCACGCCTGCTTTGGCAATCACGCGCGGGTTGGCGACTTGTACGCCGTTAACCAAATTGTCGGCGAAATTCGGATAATCTTTTACGGTTGATTGCAGATACATCAAACCAAAGCTTGGACGCAGGGTTTTGTCCAACAAGTTGGCATAGGTATTGAACTCAATACCACGGCTGCGTTCCATGCCTTGTTTGTCGCCTGCCGCGCCGCCCAAAGCTTTATACGCGGCAAAGTCTGTTTTGCCGGTGGTAGAACCGCGCCAGTAGCCCGGACGTTTGATTTGGAACGCGTTTAACGTGGTCACGAAATTGCCCCAGTTTTTACGCACGCCCACTTCAAACTGACGACTGACACGCGGTTTAGACATGGTGGTATTGCCATCATCGTCGGTTTTAATGTCGGCTGGCTCTAAGTCTTCCATGTAGTTGCCGTAGACGACTAAATCAGGTTGCGGCACCCACGCGGCCATAAACATAGGGCTAAAACGTTTGGCATCGCCACTTTGACCTGCTTTTTTATCGGTATATTCAACCGCTTGGAAACGACCTCCCAAAGTCAGACGGTATTTGTTGTCGGCAAAGCCCAAGGTGTCGGACAAAGCTAGGCTGTTAACTTTGATATTGGCATCCAGGTTTGCTGAGCTTTCCCAGTCTGTCGCGTAATTAGGGACAAAAGAAGCCAGTTGATTGTCAATATTGCCGTTTGCATCAACCTCAACGCGGCTTTTGCCCGCAGCCGAACCACGGACAGTCGCACGCTGACGAATGATACGGTCAAAAGCAGTACTCCAGTTATGCGTTACCGGGCCGGTTTCAAATTCGCCGCGCGCGGATAAATTTATACTCAAAGTACGGAAATATTGGTCGGTCAGGCGTGCCGTACCTGTGTGGTATTGGTTGGCACTTGAGCAGGTTGCGGTTTGGCTGCTTGCGCCTTTTTTACCGCAGATGGTCGGAGAAATCAGCGTGCCGTAATAACGCGCCTTGTTGTAACCGATACCGCCGGTAATTTGCGCATTTTCAAACGCATCCCATTCAAAAGTCAGCATATTGGTTTGACCGACGGTATTTTGCCAGTTCCAGCTTGGCAACAGATTTGTTTTGCCATCCGGGGCATCGAACAAACGACCATCAGCGTTTTGGATGTCCTGCATACGTGCACGGCCGCCGTTGGTTTTGCGTTTCGCGTAGATGGAATCGAACGCCACGCGCAGTTTTTCGCCGCGATAGTCGGCATTTAAGGCAAATTCTTTGTTGTCTTCGCTGTAGCCGTGGCGCGGGGTGTAGCCGTGGCGCAGTTTGCCGTTGGCACGTACGCCGAATTCTTTGTTTTCGCCGAAGCGTTGACCCAAGTCGAACGTACCTTGGGCGCGATTGTTGCTGAACCAGCCCAAACCGATTTTGCGGTTGCCTTCATCGGCGGCTTTTTTGGTTTCGATATTGACGGAACCAGATACCGCGCCTTCAGGGTCCATACCGTTCACGGCGGTGGACGCGCCTTTAATCAGTTGTGCAGAGCCGACTTGCACGCTGGCCGTACCTTGTGTGCCGTACATACCGGCCAAACCGTTGACGCTGAATTGGCGCGCATCAAGTTGGTAACCGCGGAAGTAAAGACCGGTCAAAGTATTGCTTTCGCCGCCAAACTGCCAAGTCGAAGCGTCTTTTTTCGCTACAGCATCCACCAAAGTACGCGCTTCGGTGTTGTTGAGGGCTTTTTCGTCGTAATTGACCACGGTAATCGGCGCGGTAAAGGCATTGGCTTTACCCAACACGCCCAAATTCACGCGGTCGCGCATATCGCCGTCACTGGCAATAGAATAAGAGCGTGCGGCCTTCACGCGTTTGGCGTCGGCGTGGACTTTGACTTCCTGCACTTCTGCATGGGCTTCGGGAGCAGGGGTGGCTTCATCGGCGGCGTAGGCGAATGCGCTTGCAACCACAAGCGGCATCAGGGCTAATTTGCTGTTCATAAATTCCTTCTGAATTGAAATATTAATAATTCTTATATCGGGTAAAAAATTACAAAGTAATTTAGCTTTGCGATTATATTTGATAAGATTCCTGCTTTCCACAAAAACAAATAAGAACTGTTTGTAAATACAAAAATACAACAGTTTGAAAAACTATTTTCATAGTGATCATAATTCAATAAATTTGCCGTCCTTTCAGACGGCCTTTACGACCCTTTCAGAGAATACACCCATGCAAAAATGGCAAACCGAGCTTTATTCCTCACCGTCTTGGCTGGTGCAGACCTTGTTGATGGTCGCCGCCGCCTCGGCGGTGATTCTGTTTTTTGCACGCAACACGCGCTTCGGGCGCGAGTTCAGCTATATCCTGCGGCTATGTCTGACGCCGAAAAGTGCAGTTAAAGTATTGCTGCTGATTACGGCGATGATTACGCTGCTGCTGACCGAAGTGCGGTTGAATGTGTTGAGTACCTTTATGTCCAAAGGGCTTTACGACTCGATGCAGGATTTGAATGCCTCCGCGTTTTGGATGTTTGCGGCGATGAATGCAGGCGTGGTGTTGATACGGGCGTTTAACAACGTCGTCAACGACTTTCTCGATCAAGGCTTGGCGATTAAATGGTCGGAGCGGCTCAATGAAGTTTTGACTTCGCGCTGGCTTGCCGACAAAAACTACTACCGCCTGCAAATGCGCCGCCATGCGCCGGACAATATCGACCAGCGTATCCAACAGGACGCGCAGGAATTCATCGCTTCGACCATCGAATTTGTGCGCGGCATGGTCAATTCGGTCGTTACCTCGCTGGAATTTGCCGTTGTTTTGTGGGGCTTGGCGGGCATCCTGACCGTGTTCGGCTTCGATATTCCGCACGGTATCGTTTGGTTTGTCTATATGTTTGTGATTTTGGCGACCTTTATCGCCATGTGGATAGGCAACCCTTTGATTCGTTTTAATTATGAAAACGAAAAACTCAACGGCGACTACCGTTATTCCCTTGTCCGCGTGCGCGACCATGCCGAAAGCGTCGCGTTTTACAACGGCGAAAAACACGAACACGACCAGCTTGCCGACCGCTTCAAGGCCATCATCCGCAACCGTTGGCGTATCGCGCGGCAAAGTGTCTGCCTGAGCGGCTTTAACGATATGTTTACCAACGGCATCAAGCTCTTTCCCATTATTTTGCAAGCTCCGCGCCTGTTTGCCGGACAAATCAAAATCGGCGACATCCAGCAGACCGTCCAAGCCTTCGCACGACTGCAAAACGCGCTGTCTTTCTTCCGGATGTTCTACAACAAATTCACTGCCTACCGCGCCCGATTGGAGCGTCTGTACGGATTCTTGCTGAGTACGGAAGAAAAACACGCCGCACGACAACCTGAGCTTACCGAAGTTTCAGACGGCCTGATCTTAGAAAACGTTGCCCTATACCGCCACAACGGCGAAGTTTTATTAGACGGCATCAATATCAACCTCAAAAGCGGCAATTCCCTACTGATACGCGGCCCGAGCGGTTGCGGCAAAACTTCGTTGCTGCGTGCACTGGCTGGACTTTGGCCTTTCGGCAGCAGCGGTAAAGTCAGCCATCCGCCGCATCAAAACATCCTATTCCTGCCGCAACGCCCCTACACAGCACAAGGCAGCCTGCGCGATGCGATTTGTTACCCCGACATTGACCATCATCACCCCGAGTTAGCCGAAGCCATGAATACCTGCCGCCTAGGTTATCTCATTGATAAATTGGACAAAACCGACGACTGGCAACACAAACTCTCCCCCGGCGAACTGCAACGCGTCGCCTTCGTCCGCGCCCTGCTCTCGCAGCCCAAAATCATCCTGCTCGACGAAGCCACCGCCGCTTTGGACGAACCGACCGAAGCCCTGCTCTACCGCGCCTTAAAGCAAAAACTGCCCGACAGCATCATCATCAGCATCGGACACCGCAGCACGCTCAACGAATTCCATGATTTATGTCTCGATGTCGGTCATGTACAATGCTGAATTAATGGCATACCAAAGGCCGTCTGAAACAGTGAGAAACAAAATCAAACGATTTTGTCATCGCCGTTTCAGACGGCCTTTTCAAACGCCATGGCATGTTTATTTGCTATACTCTGCATTGTGTTAACGTCGTCTAAAAATATTTATGAAAACCCTGGCCCTTATTCCACATTACAACCATCCGACCACCATCAGCCACGTTGCCCAAACCATGCGCGGCTTCGGTTTAAACGTTTTAATTGTGGACGACGGTTCACGCGAAGAATGCAAACCTGTATTGCAGGCTTTGGTTTCAGACGGCATTGATGTCCTTTACCGTCCCATCAACGGCGGTAAAGGCGCAGCGGTCAAAACCGGCTTGGAATACGCTCAAGAACATGGCTATACCCACGTCTTGCAGGTTGATGCAGACGGCCAGCATTGCTTGAGCGACACTCCCAAACTCCTCGCCGCAGCAGAACAAAATCCCGAAGCTGTTGTTTGCGGCTGGCCGCAATACGGCGATGACGCGCCCAAAGCACGACTTTACGGACGAAAAATTACCGACTTCTGGAATATGCTGCACACTTGGTCATGCGACATCAAAGACGGCATGTGCGGCTTCCGCCTCTATCCCCTTACACCCGCGCTGTCCGTCGTCCGCGAAGAAACCGTAGGCGACCGCATGGACTTCGATACGGAAATCCTTATCCGCCTCTACTGGCGCGACATCAAACCGGTTTGGATTAAAACACCCGTCCAATACGCCGCCGACGGCGTGTCCCACTTCGATGCCTTTGCCGACAATGTCCGCATCAGCAAAATGCATACACGGCTGTTTTTCGGTATGTTGAAACACCGATTGGGCAAAGTTTTCGGAAAGGCCGTCTGAAACCATGATCAACCATAAACAAACCCATTGGGCGGCACAACCCGAACGCGGCAGCCGCCTGTTTCTCGCCCTGACTACATTGATGGTGCGCCATCTGCCGGCCTTTTTAATGAGGCCGTGCATTTGGTTTGTGGTACTGTATTTTTATGCAACCGCGCCCAAACCGCGCCGTCATGTCTTACGCTATCAAACCCGTCTTCAGACGGCCTTTCCCCATACCGTCCTGCCGAAACACAGCGTATTCAAACAATTCGTTGCATTTGGCGAAGCGGTTTGCGACCGTTTTGCCGTGTGGCAACGCAAAATCCGTTATGAAGATTTGGTGATTGAAGATCCGGACGATATCTATTCGCAAATCAAACGCAACGAACGCGGCCAGATTTTTGCCTGTTCGCACTTGGGCAATACCGAAGTTTGCCGTGCGCTGGTGTCGCACCATAAAGATTTCAGACTCAATGTATTAGTACACAGCAAACACGCGCAGGCATTTAACGAGGCATTGCAAAAAGCCGGCGCAGAACATATCCGCCTGATTCAGGTAACCGATTTGGACACCACCCTGATGATGGAATTGAACCGCCGTATCGAAGACGGCGAATGGATTGCCATCGCGGCCGACCGAGTACCTGTCCGCGGCGAGAAAACCGCCGACATTAATTTCTTAGGCCACACCGCCCCTATGCCGCAAGGCGCATGGCTATTGGCTTCGCTTTTAAAAACGCAAGTAAACACGCTGTTTTGCGTCAAACAAAACGGCCGCCATCATTTGAAACTGCGCCGCTTTACCGATACTTCCAGCTGGAAACGCGGCAACCGCGAAGCCGCCGTCAAAGACGCGATGCAGGGTTTTGCCGACATTTTGGCGCAAGAATGTGCGCAAAATCCGCTACAATGGTTCAATTTTTATGATTTTTGGGGCGAAGACGCCGTCTGAAACCAACACACTCACTTTTTTAAGCCATGAAAAAACACATCTATTGCCAACACAGCTTTGAAACTGAAGTTCCTTTTTTTGACGTAGATGCCATGCACATCGTGTGGCACGGAAACTATGTCAAATACCTTGAAACCGCACGTTGCGCTTTTCTGTCTTCCATCGGTTATGACTACAACGAAATGGGGCGGCAAGGGTACAGCTGGCCGATTGTGCAGATGAACCTCAAATACATCCGCCCTGCCAGTTTCGGCCAAAAAATCCGCGTTGATATGGACATCGTCGAGATCGAAAGCTGCCTGCGTATCGATTACACCATTTACGATGCCGAAACCAATGAAAAACTGACCCGCGCTTCGACTACCCAAGCTGCGGTTTCGCTTTCAGACGGCCTGATGCAGTTTCAAACGCCGGACAGCTGGTTGGAAGCTGTCAAAAGACATCCGACATTTAAGGCCGTCTGAAAAATTTAACGATTAAACCAATCTTTGTCTGTGTACAAACATTACCCTTTATAATTTTAAATTTCCGTTTTCAGACGGCCTTTGTCCTCAAACCGCACACATTATGCTACTGAACCTCAACCGCTTTGCCTTTCCTGTTTTCTTAAAAGAAACCCACCTGCTTACCGCCCTCGCACTGCCCATGCTGTTGGCGCAAGTGGCGCAAGTGGGCATTGGTTTTGTCGATACGGTGATGGCCGGTGGCGCAGGCAAGGAAGATTTGGCCGCGGTGGCGCTGGGCAGTAGCGCGTTTTCTACGATTTACATTACCTTTATGGGCGTGATGGCGGCGTTGAACCCGATGATTGCCCAGTTGTACGGCGCGGGTAAAACCGAAGAAGTCGGCAAAACAGGAATGCAGGGCATTTGGTTTGGCTTGTGTTTGGGCGTATTCGGCATGCTGTTGATGTGGGCGATGATTACGCCGTTCCGTCATTGGCTGACATTGAACGATTATGTCGAAGACACGATGGCGCAATATATGTTCTTCACCAGCTTGGCAATGCCGGCCGCCATGATACACCGCGCCCTGCACGCTTATGCCTCCAGCTTGAACCGTCCGCGTGTGATTATGTTGGTCAGTTTCGCGGCATTTGTGTTGAATGTGCCGCTGAACTATGTGTTTGTTTACGGCAAATTCGGTATGCCTGCTTTGGGCGGCGCAGGTTGCGGCGTGGCAACGGCGGCGGTATTTTGGTTCAGCGCATTGGCCTTGTGGCTTTATATCGCCAAAGAAAAATTCTTCCGTCCGTTTGGTTTGACGGCAAAAATCGGTAAACCCGATTTGACGGCCTTCAAACAGATTTGGAAAATCGGTGCACCCATCGGCTTGTCTTATTTTTTAGAAGCCAGCGCGTTTTCGTTTATCGTCTTTTTGGTGGCGCCATTCGGCGAGGATTATGTCGCCGCGCAACAAGTCGTCATCAGCCTGTCAGGGATTTTGTATATGGTTCCGCAAAGCGTCGGCTCGGCAAGCACGGTACGCGTTGGCTTTTCGCTCGGGCGGCGCGATTTTTTGCGGGCGCGTTATATTTCAGGCGTTTCATTGGTGTTGGGCTGGATGCTTGCCACCTGCACCGCGCTGCTCTTGGTCATCTTTCGCTTTCAATTAGCCGGTATGTACACCAACGATGCGGCCGTATTAGGCATTGCTGCGACTGTTTTATTTTTCGCCTCCCTATTCCAATTGGCAGATGCCACCCAATGTATCGCTTCATATGCGCTGCGCGGCTATAAAGTGACCAAAATGCCGATGTTCATCCATGCCGTGGCTTTCTGGGGGTGCGGCCTGTTGCCCGGCTACCTGCTTGCCTATCATGCCGATATGGGCATTTACGGCTTCTGGACTGCGCTGACCGTTTCACTGACGATTGCCGCCATTGCATTGGTATGGTGCCTGGAGCTTTGCAGTAAAGAGAGGGTCAAATCGCATAAGGCCGTCTGAAATTTCTTTCAGACAACCTCCATTGATATTTCATTTACGGCTTATTCACTTTTAAGGAAAAAAATGTTTTCAACCTCCATTATAGAAAAACTTGCTTACTATATTTATTGCTTGATTGACCCTAGAGACGGCAATATTTTCTATGTAGGTAAAGGCGTGGGCAATCGCGTTTTCCATCATGCCCTAGGTTCATTACAAGAAACAGAAACGCCAAGTGATAAAATTGCCTTGATTAGGGAAATACATCAAAGTGGAAACCAACCCGTGTATTACATTCTGCGGCACAACATCCAAACAGACAAACAGGCTTTTGAATATGAAGCGATGGCAATAGACCTACTCTCCTTAGTCAAGCCGAGCCAGCAGCCGCTGACTAATATTCAAGGCGGCACGCATTCTTCTGAAGTAGGATTGATGAGCTTGTCCGAATTAAAACGAAAATATGATGCGCAAGAATTGAAAACTGATAAACCTATTGTTTTAATTACGATTAATAACGAATACGAGAAACTGAAAAAAGACATCAGATCAGGGAATATTCCTGAAGCCGATAGGCATAAGGAAATTTATGAGCGCACACGGAAATATTGGAAAATCGGAAGTAGGCGTGAAAAAGCAAAATATGCAGTTGCAGTCTATCGCGGCTGGACATTGGCAGTGTATGAAATCGAAAGATGGATTTCTGCCGACGATATTATTCAAGGCCGTTGGATGTTTGAAGGCAAGCCGTTGCCAAAAGAGTCCGACGTTTATCAAGAAATCGTAGACAAGCTGACCTATTCTTCCCAAGAAAACTATAAAGCCCCCCAAAACCCCATTACCTATCGTAATTGTTAAATAGTAAGTTTTCAGACGACCTGAATCCACAAAATCACAAATCATCATGCAACCCATCCAATACCAAACCGACCTTACCCCTTACAACACTTTCGGCCTCAAAGCCCAAGCCCAAGCATTTGTTGCACTTAAACACGCCGACGAGTTGCGCGACATCGTCCGACTGCCCGAGTTCGACCGCGATACCGTTTTATGGCTCGGCGGCGGCAGCAATATCCTTTTAATGGAGGACTATGCTGGTCTGGTTGTGCATATGGAAAACAAGGGAATACGCGAAATTGAGCGTTCAGACGGCCTGGTTTATATCGAAGCTCAGGCCGGGGAAATTTGGCATGATTTTGTTTTGCATACGGTTGGACTGGGTTTAAGCGGGCTGGAAAACCTCAGTCTGATTCCGGGCACGGTCGGTGCGTCTCCGGTACAAAACATCGGTGCATACGGCGTTGAAGCGAAAGATGTTATCCATAGCGTACGCTGCTTTGATTTGGATACGGAAACCTTTGTCGAGCTTTCCAATGCCGACTGTGACTTTGCCTATCGTGAAAGCCTATTCAAACAGGAAGGCAAAGGCCGTTATGTGATTGTTTCGGTTGTATTTGCGTTAAAAGAGCATTTTGTGCCGAACTTGGGCTATGGCGATTTGGCGGCAGCGGTTGCCAAACTGAGCCAAGGCCGCGAGGCGACGGCCAAAGATGTTTCCGATGCAGTGTGTGCAATCCGCAACAGTAAACTGCCTAATCCTAACGTACTTGGTAATGTCGGTAGTTTCTTTAAAAATCCAGTTGTCAGTGCTGAAAAAGCGGCCGATTTGTTGCAGCAATACCCCGATATGCCACGCTATCCGCAGCCTGACGGTTCGGTCAAACTCGCGGCCGGCTGGCTGATTGACCAATGCCGTCTGAAAGGCCATCAGATCGGCGGTGCGGCCGTGCATGACAGACAGGCTTTGGTTTTAGTGAATAAAAACAACGCGTCCGCGCAAGATGTCCACCAGCTGGCACAATATGTTTGTAATACAGTATTTACTCAATTTCAGGTAGAATTACACGCAGAACCCAACTGGCTGCCGACTTCATACAGCCTATAAAACAAAGGAGTGTATCCCATGCCGCGCATTGCTAAAGTCAACACTTACACACGAATCATCAATGCCAGCCTCGCCTTGTTCAACGAAGAAGGCGAGCGCAATATCAGCACCAACCACATTGCCGCCCATTTGGGCATCAGCCCGGGCAACCTCTACTACCATTTCCGCAACAAAGACGAAATCATCGTCCAATTGTTCAAACGTTACAGTGAGGCCCTGCTTGCCTATCTTAACGAAGCCGTGTTGCCGTCTAATGTCGAAGACTCCATTAACTACATGGCCGGTATTTATGATGTGATGTGGGAATACCGTTTCCTTTTCAGCGATGTGAACACCCTGCTTGCCCGCAGTGCCGAATTATTGGGCGAACACAATACCTTTACCCAAGCCAAAGTGTCCCCCCTGTTGGTCAACCTGCTGACCCAGCTCAACGGCTTGAACATTATTAGCGCAGACCAAACCGCCATGAACGACCTTGCCGTCAATATGTGGATGGTAACGAAATACTGGTTCGACTTCGACAGCTCCCTGCGCGGCCGCGCCAAGTTGACCGAAGATTCCAAAGTACGGGGCATCAGCCGCACACTCAGCCTGTTACGCCCTTACCTCCTTCCGGAACACCGTGCCGAATTTGACCAAAAAATCGGCAGCAACCATTAATTTTTCCATACAAAGGCCGTCTGAAAACGTGGTTTTAACCAAGTTAAAGCTATTTTCAGACGGCCTGTTAATTTTCGGATGCTTTCTTTATGCACCTTCCCGATATTTCCATTCTCGGCTTAGGCTATCTCGGCCTGCCGCTGGCACAAAAATGTTACGAGCAAGGCAGTCAGGTAGCCGCCGTCAAACGCAACCTGACCTCCGACGACATCAATCTGCCGATTGAACTCGACATTATCGATTTGAATCAAGACGATGTTTTTCAAAATTCGGCATTATGGCAAAACCATATCAACAAGTCGACATGGTTTTGCCTGCTTCCGCCTTCGTCATTGAACCATTACGCCGATACCCTGAAAAAATGGATTCAGCTTGCCGAGCGATGCAAGGTACAACACATCATCTTTACCGGCAGCACCAGCGTGTATGGCGACCAAGCACGCGTATGCGATGAAACCACGCCGCCCGATCCGCAAACCGAATCCGCCCGTCAAATCCTCGCGGTTGAGCAAGCCCTGCTGGAAAGCGCCGTCCCCCATATCGACATATTGCGACTGGGCGGACTTTACTCTACCGACCGTCACCCCGTTACCAAGCTGGTTCAAAAAACACACATTCAAGGTGGCAATCAACCCGTCAATATCCTTCATAAAGACTTGGCCGTCCAAATCCTTTTTCAGACGGCCTGCCAAGCCGACGGCAAGCGTATCCGCAATATTGTCGAACCCCGCCACCCAAGCCGTGCCGAATTTTATACTGCCGAAGCGGCCAAACTCGGCCTGCCGGCTCCTGATTTCATCGTTGATGATGAAAGCAACGGCAAAATTGTAAATACCGTTTGCGCAGACGGGCTAAGCCTGTAAAATTGCGACTCAACCCATTCATCCGTTTCAGACGGCATTTAGAGTAAACCATGTCCGCCCTATTTCCCATTATCAACCACCTGATACAGCAAAATCCGGAGCAACAGCGCGAGCTGTCTGAATTTGCAGGCAGCATCATCTGCATCAGCCTGACCGGTTTCAGACTGACCGGACGCATCAGCGAACAAGGTTTTCTTGAAACCGCAAACGACACCGCCGACACCAACATCACATTCCACAACAGCGCCATCCAAAAAATCCTCCAAGGCGGCCAGCCCGGCGTGGGCGATATCAGCCTTGAAGGCGACTTGGTATTGGGCATGTCCGTCCTTCCTATTTTGGGTGGATTGCGCTATTATCCGAGCGAAGATTTGGCGCGCGTATTCGGTCATGTGGCCGCAGAAAGCATCAGCTCGCGCGCCGGCGACATCGGCCGCACCATGAAAAAAATCGGCAAAAGCATTGCCGAGCAAATCAGCGACTTTTCACGCGAACCCGAATCCCCTGTTATCGACCAAGCCACGCTTGCCGCATGGTTGGAAGAAGTGGACAAACTGCGCGACGACGTTGCCCGCTTAAACGAACGCCTCGACCGCCTCGAGCGCGATATCTGGATAGATTAAATACTTAATTTCAGACGGCCTATTACATGAAAAGCCCATTTAAAAACATCGGTATCGTTACGCGTCCCAATACGCCCGAGATTCAAGATACCGTCCACACATTGGTTTCTTTTCTGCGCGAAAACGGCTTCACCATCTATCTGGATGAATTGAGCGTAGAAGAACACTGCGTCTATATCCAAGATTCCGCCTACTGCGAAACCGTAAACAAAGCCCAGCTGGGCAAATACTGCGACCTTGTCGTTGTACTCGGCGGCGACGGCACCTTCCTCTCCGCCGCCCGTGAAGTCGCCCCGCGCGCCGTCCCCATCATCGGCATCAATCAAGGCCACTTGGGCTTCCTCACCCAAATCTCACGCGACACCATGGTTGAGGGCATCCGCCCCGTACTGGAAGGCAAATATCTGCCCGAAGAGCGCATCCTCATCGAAGCCAGCATCATTCGTGACGGCGAAACCATCGAACGCGCCCTCGCCCTCAACGATACCGTACTGTCTCGTGGCGGCGCAGGCCAAATGATTGAATTTGAAGTATTTATCAATCAAGAATTTGTCTATACCCAACGCTCGGACGGCCTGATTATTTCCACACCGACAGGTTCGACCGCTTACGCGCTTGCCGCCGGCGGCCCCATCATGCAGGCCGGTTTGCACGCCTTCACGCTCGTGCCCATCTGCCCGCAATCCATGACCAACCGCCCGATTGCCATCCCCGACACCAGCGTAATCGAAATCCTCATTACCAAAAGCGGCGACGCACGCGCACATTTTGACGGACAATCCCATATCGACGTGCAAAACTTCGACCGCATCATCATCCGCCGCTATCACAACCCCTTGCGCGTCCTCCATCCCACCGATTACCAATACTTCAAAACCCTGCGCCAAAAGCTGCATTGGGGCGAACAATTAATTTAAACACCACTTCAATAAATAGGCTGACCATGAAAACCATTTCCCAAACCTTAATCATCGCGCTGTGCGCCCTTTCCTCCCTCTCCGTCTCCGCACACGGCATGCACAAAAGCAAACCCTTGTCCTTTGAAGAGTTGCCGAAAATCTGCCAGCAATACTTTACCCGTGCGGATGCGTGTTACCAAAAAGCAGGCGATAAAGCATCGTTCCAACGCGACAACACAAAATACCTGCGCCAAATCCTGCCTGCCGCCGACGTAGGCCAACGTGAACGCATGTGCCAAATTGCCATGGATACATTCGCTGAAAAAACAAAAGGCTTAAATTGCGAATAAAGACCTCTGTCTTAGCTCTAACAATTTTTGATTTCATAAAAAGGCCGTCTGAAACATTGGATTGTTTCAGACGGCCTTGGATTCGGATTTCAAGTGCAACACTAGTGTATCAGTGGTTGGAATAGATTCAAGAATAAAACACTTGGCGTTTCGTAGCCAAGTGTTTTTCTTGGTCGGTGGTTCAACTCATCTTGAACCCTGCGTATCTCCCGATTACTGATGTTGCGGAAATCGGTTTGTTTGGGGAAGTATTGCCGGATGAGTCCGTTGGTGTTCTCATTCAGCCCTTTCTCCCAAGAATGGTAAGGGCGGCAAAAATAAGTCTCCGCTTTCAATGCTTTGGTTATTTTGGTGTGTTGGTAGAAATCGCAGCTAATGTAGGAAAAGGTGCTGCTGAAGCTGCGGGGTTAGGGGCACTAGCCTTAACTAAGTTGCCAAAAGGAGCCAATGCAAACGAAAAATTGCCGATTATTGGGAAAACAAAAGGATATGAAAACCATAAGATTAAAATTTCTTCTGGTGCGGAGAATAATGCTAAATCTATCCCATTAAAAGAGCAGCTATCAAACGAAATGCTTAAAGCACAAGGCACAAAACTTGAGAAGATTGATGTCATTGCGAGAGTGGATGTTAATGGCAGGGTTTATGTTGATACCAATCAGATGGCTAGGGCGGATAAATTTTCAGATCCAAATAAACTGACACTAATTGCAGAAAATGTGGCAGCGAAACCGCCTTTAAAAAACGGCTCGCCTTATCCAAATAGTAATATGGAAAATGCTCATGCAGAAATAGGAGCTATTCAACAGGCTTATGACCGAGGTGTAACTAAAGGTAAAAGTATGGTCATTAATGTTCAAGGTAAGGATGTTTGTGATTATTGTAAAAATGATATAGCTACAGCTGCTGAAAAAGCTGGGTTAAAATCTGTTACTGTTCATGTAATAGATAATAGAACTAAGTTACCCAAAGTGTACGTTTGGTCTAAAGGTCAACGATCAATAAAGGAACCAAAAAAAATGACAAATAATTTATTTTTTACCTGTGGATTTCAAAGAGGAAAGGACTGGATTATAGCATCTAATAGGGAGAGAGTATCTTCTATTGATAAAGATAAAATGATATCTATACTTAATAATATTGAACTAAATGAGGGGGCTGCGGGGTTAGAGTTTATCCCAGAGCCAGAAGTTGGAATCTCAGGATTATCAGTTCAATGTGACGGTGAAAGATATTTATTTACTTTAATTGAGTATGGAAAAGATGGGGAGTTCCTAATTAGAACAAAATCTGACTTTAATGGTACTCCTGGATTGGTTTACTTTGAGGGAGAACCCTATCCAGCTTGTTCGGTGATAGAAGACTTTGATTTTATTAAAAGAGTATTTATTGAGTTACTAGAAACCGGAAATGTTTCTTATGAGTTAATGGATATATAATTTAAAACATCTACATTATGTATGGCATTCATTCGATTGCCTATTCGCAACTGGAAAGCTATTTTTACCTGCTTGCAGTCCGCCGTAGCGGACATTGGCTTTCAAAAGCTGGTTGAGGATTTTCGATTTATCCCTTCTGCCCGACCCTTCTGTCTATGAAGTACAGGCAGTATTTTGGCGGCTCGAACTCTCCTCAGTCGTCGGCGTAGATTATTTTACTGCCCGTTGAATATCGTGTCCCTCATGAGGCAATGTTCGGATATTGGTTCATAATTTGCCTATGGAAAGCGGGCTTGCCCAAACTGCCGTTGCCCACGCTACAGCCTGCATAGGCCTAAATCAAAGGTCGTCTGAAACCGCATTTTTGAGTTTCAGATGACCTTATATATTTACTTTTCCCCTTCCCTACCCATGCGACGCCATATTGTCGCGGTGGATGACTTCGTCTTCTCGCCAAAAAGTTCGAGATCGCCCAAATCATCTTTGATTTGCTGCCATCGTTGCAGCAAAGGTTTATCCCACGGATGCTGGGTAGGTGCAGTATGACTACGGGCATAGAGGCCGTGTGCAGCAAAGCAGTTGTTTTGTCCATCTAATTTTTCGGTTAAAACCAACTTCGGCAGCTCGGCAAAATATGAAAGAAAGCCACGCGGCATAAAGCGGTCGTCAGAGGTTGTGCCGAGGCTGATGGGCGCATGCAGGCTGCGGGCGTATTTTTGAGGTTCGTTAGTCGTCATAATATTTTTTCCTTTTTATTTATTTTTTAATTTTCTTGTCATGTGTTCCCAGCAACCCGTTACATTTTCCCCACCATATTTCCTTGTTTTGAAACCAAAAGCTGGTCGATTTTCAAATTTTCAGTATCGATGATTTCAAACTTATAACCGGCATAAACCAGAAAATCCGTGCGCTTCGGGATTTTGCGCAGGGAATACATCATAAAGCCGGCGATGGTTTCGTAGTTTTCCGAACCGGGAAACTCTTCGATATCCAACGCACGCATGACATCGGCGAGCGGGGTCGCGCCATCCACCAGCCAGGTGTCTTCGGTGCGGCGGATGATTTGCGGCTCTTCTTCGGTATTGACCAGCTCGCCCATGACAATGCTCATCACGTCTTTCAGCGTTACCACACCGACCACGAGCGCGTATTCGTTCACTACGACGGCAAAGTCTTCGCCGGAAGTTTTGAAGGTTTCCAATACATCGTAAAGCGACAGCGTGTCAGGGATGAACAAGACTTTGCGCAATACACGCTTGTCGGTCAGGCGGACGTCTTTTCCTTTTAAAAACAGGGTCAATAGCGTGTGCGATTCGATATAGCCGATGACGCGTTCCAAATCGCCGTCGCATACAAGGAATTTGTTGTGCGGTTTGTCCGACATCATTTCCAACACGGTATCGCTGTCATCGTGTTTATCGAAATAGACAATGTATTCGCGCGTGCTCATGGTGGAAGTTACCTTGCGCTCTTGCATATCGAAAATGTTTTCAATCAGATAGTGTTCTTGTTCTTTCAACACACCAGCCTGCGCACCGGCATCGACGACGGCGTAAATATCTTCCGAAGTCAGTTGCTCCTGACGGACGGTAGAAATTTTGAAGAGCTTGAATATTGCGTTTGCCAATCCGTCAAAAATCAAAATAAACGGCTTTAAGATAAAAATTAAAAACATCATCGGCCGCACAATGCGTACCGCCACCGCTTCAGGGTGGGTCATCGCCACGCGCTTGGGCATCAGGTCGGCAATCAGGATAAAGCTGCCTGTTACCAACGTAAATGTCAGCAGCGACGCAGCCGTACTGCCCCAACTGCCAGCGTTTGCCAACAAGCCGTCAAAATAGGGGCGCACCGCCGCCTCTCCGACGATACCGGCAAGAATGGCGACGGCGTTCAAACCGATTTGGACGACGGTAATAAAACTACCCGGCTGCTGCTGCATATTGAGCACATCCAGCGCGCGTGTATCGCCGCCGTCTTTCGCCATGACCTGCAATTTGATTTTGCGCGCCGAAGCAAGCGCAAGTTCTGAACAGGACACAAACGCGCTAATGACGATCAGTAGGCACAATAATAGTAAGGCTTCGAGAATATTCATAAAAAATTATGTGTGGTATAGGTTAAAAACATTCATACATCAAATGCCGTCTGAAAAATTCAATTTGATCTTAGATTTGCGTTTTATTTGTCAGTGATGCGTGAAGTAAATGATGTTTTGGAATAAATTTTACCTAGAAGTAAGTCATATTTTTTTCAGATAATCTTGAGGAAAACCTCATTATCTAGACAGATAAGGCACGACACTTTCCTTCAATATTTCTATCAATTCTTCATCCATGTATCGATAATCATCAGGAATATCTAAAACAATCATTTCCTTATATTGCAAAGTACGGGGAAACTGTGCCAGCAGACGGCTCTTATGTTTTTGTTCCATTACGAAAATCTTATCCGCCCATGCAATGTCATCTATGGAAACAGTATGCCGCGCATTGGGGCTGGTTCCTGCAGAACGTGCCTGTACATTTGGATAACGTCGAAATACGGTTTCAGCGGTAGGACTGCGCCATTGGTTACGACTACAAATAAAAAGTGCATTCATAAAAATTAAAAAAGGCGGAAAATATCCGCCTTGTGAAAACCATCTCGATTGAATCGAAAATGTATCTTTTGAGTTAGTCAAACCATTCAGCATCAAATTCATGCTGTCTGAACGGATAAATAAAACCCAGTTTTTGTGCACGTTTGATTTTATTGCTGCGGAGATACATCAAATCCCACTTTTTTTCGGGTTTATATTTCAAAGGATTTTTGCCACGTACACGATGACTGGGGCGTTGCTCTTGATGTCGTCGCCATGCACGGCTACGACTTTGATCTAAATTATCCATTATCTGCTTTCTAATTTTGTTTCGGAAATCGGGTTCAGCAGCCGCGATTTTTTATGTATTCGATTATTCGGCAAGAAAATAGGATGACAAAATTATAGCGAAATTAAAGATCTAATGCCAATATTAAACAATTTATTACGCTCAAAATAGCCAAATGCCGTCTGAAACTTGAGACACATTTATTGTTTTAATCATCCAGCGCATCTTCATCCAAGGATTTCAGCCATTTCAGCTTTTCACCAATTTTGATTTCCAATCCGCGAGGGACGGGTTGGTAGAAGTCGGGTTCGTCCAAGCCGTCGGGCATATAGCTTTCGCCGGCGGCGTAGGCATTTGGTTCATCATGGGCGTAGCGATATTCGCGTCCGTAACCCAATTCTTTCATCAACTTGGTCGGCGCATTGCGCAGGTGGACAGGCACTTCGTCGCTGGCATTTTCTTTGACGAAACGGCGCATTTGGTTGTATGCCTTATAGCCTGCATTGGATTTGGCAGCGGCGGCAAGGTACAACACGGCTTGCGCCAAAGCAAGCTCCCCTTCCGGCGAGCCTAAGCGCTCATAAGTCGCGGCGGCATCATTAGCAATCGTTAAGGCACGCGGATCAGCCAAGCCGATGTCTTCCCATGCCATGCGGACAATGCGGCGGGCGAGATAGCGCGGGTCGGTGCCACCGTCGAGCATACGGCAGAACCAATACAATGCCGCGTTAGGATGCGAACCGCGTACGGATTTGTGCAGGGCGGAGATTTGGTTGTAGAAACTCTCGCCACCCTTATCAAAACGGCGGATTTGCGCCCCGAGACTGTCGGCGAGAAATTCGGCGGTTAAGGTTTTCAGACGGCGTGTATCGGCAGCACGTAAAAGTTGTTCCAATAAATTCAACAATCTGCGCGCATCGCCGTCGGCGGTATTCACAAGCAATTCTTGCGCATCCGCTTCAATCGTAAAGTCTTGGTATTCGGGCAAAGCCAATACTTTGGCAATCAGTTTTTTTAGGTCGTCTGAAGACAAGGATTGCAAGACATAAACCTGCGCCCTGCTGAGCAATGCCGGATTGACTTCAAATGACGGGTTTTCCGTGGTCGCGCCAATAAAGGTTAATAAGCCGCTTTCGACATAAGGCAAAAATGCGTCCTGTTGCGCTTTGTTGAAGCGGTGTACCTCGTCAACAAACAAAATCGTCGCTTGCCCTTGTTGCAAGGCAATTTCAGCTTTTTCAATGGCCTCGCGTATGTCTTTCACGCCGGAAAATACGGCGGAAACAGGCAGAAACTGCGCATTGAAACTCTGCGCCAAAATCCGTGCCAGCGTGGTTTTGCCTACGCCCGGCGGCCCCCACAGCAACATAGAATGTGGCTTTCCTCCTTCCACCGCCACGCGCAAAGGTTTGCCCTCACCGATTAAGTGCTGCTGCCCGATGACATCATCTAAAGAATGCGGGCGCAGGCGTTCGGCTAAAGGGGCTTCGGGTTGGCGGGCGAAAAGGTCAGACATAGAGGCTTTCGTGCTGATTGATTGAAAAGAAAACTCGCTAGCATTATACGGTAGTTTCGCAAACACACATATCGGGCCGCATTACGGTATAATACATGCTATTTTGAGAATTCTTCGGACGTTTCAGACGGCCTTGTTTACAGGAAACATCATGACTTCAAAAGCTCTTTTGGCAGCTGTTACATCAGCTTTCTTATTGGGTGCATGCGCTACCGGCGGCGACTCTTTCGGCGGTTTGGGCAGCGGTACGGGTATCGGCAGCAGCGTAGTAAAAATGGCGGTAGACAGCCAATGCCGTACCGAATTAAACAAACGTAACGAATGGCGCGTCATCGCTTTGGCCATGAGCGCGGAAAAACAAGCCGAATGGGAAAATAAAATCTGCGGCTGCGCCAGCGAAGAAGCGCCAAACCAATTGACTGCAACCGAAATGATGCAGGTATTGAGTCCGGCAACCCGCGAACAGGCCATTGCTTCCGTTACTGCAAAAACGGTTACCGCCTGCTTCAAACGACTCTACAAATAATCGTTCAGACGGCCTTTTTTCACATCAAGGCCGTCTGAATTCGTTTTGACTTTCTATTTGAATTTTAAATACATAGAGAAGAAACCATGAAATACATCAGCACCCGCGGTGCGACCGCACGCAAGCAATTTAGCGAAGTTTTATTGATGGGTTTAGCTCCTGACGGCGGTTTGATGCTGCCTGAGCAATACCCTCAAATCGACCGTGCTACTTTAGACCAATGGCGCACACTCAGTTACCCCGAGCTGGCGTTTGAAGTCATGAGCCTGTTTGCCACCGACATCCCTGCTGATGATTTACGCGACATCATCAACCGCACCTACACCGAAGAAGTATTCGGTACCAAAGCCATCACGCCGGTGCGTACACTTTCAGACGGCATCAAAATCCAAGCCCTGTCCAACGGCCCGACTTTGGCATTCAAAGACATGGCCATGCAATTCTTGGGCAATGCGTTTGAATATGTATTGAATAAAGAAGGCAAAGAACTCAATATCTTAGGCGCCACCAGCGGCGATACCGGCTCTGCCGCCGAATATGCCCTGCGCGGTAAAAAAGGCGTCAACGTCTTCATGCTGTCTCCGGAAGGCAAAATGAGCGCATTCCAACGCGCGCAAATGTTCAGCCTACAAGATGCCAACATCCACAACATCGCCGTTGAAGGCATGTTTGACGACTGCCAAGACATCGTCAAAGCCGTACAAAACGATGCCGAATTCAAAGCCAAATACCACATCGGCACAGTCAACTCCATCAACTGGGGCCGCATCGTCGCCCAAGTCGTGTACTACTTCGCCGGTTATTTCAACGCCACATCAAGCAATGACGAAAAAGTCAGCTTCTGCGTACCAAGCGGCAACTTCGGCAATGTCTGCGCCGGCCATATCGCCCGTCAAATGGGTCTGCCTATCCACCGCTTGATTGTCGCCACCAACGAAAACGACGTATTGGACGAATTTTTCAAAACCGGCGCATACCGCCCACGCAACAGCGAACACACCCACGTCACTTCCAGCCCGTCTATGGATATTTCCAAAGCCTCCAACTTCGAGCGTTTTGTGTTTGACCTGATGGACCGCGATGCGGACGAAATCCAAACCTTATGGGCGGAAGTAGCCTCCGGCAAAGGCTTCAATTTGGAATTTGCCTTAAACAAAGTACATCAACAATATGGCTTTGTTTCCGGTAAATCGACCCATGCCAACCGCCTTGCCACCATCAAACAGGTTTACGAGCAAGATCATGAATTGATTGATCCGCATACAGCCGATGGCGTCAAAGTTGCCCGTGAAGTCCGCGAGGCCGGCGAAACTATCGTCTGCCTCGAAACCGCACTGGCCGCCAAATTTGAAGCCACCATCCATGAAGCGGTCGGAGAAGTTTCCATCCCCCGCCCTGCCGCATTGGAAGGCTTGGAAAATCTGCCGCAACGGGTCCGTGTTGTCCCTAATAATGCGACGGCAGTAAAAGACATCATTAAGGAAGCTCTGGCTTAACCGGCCGTCCTTGACGACTGATGAGGCCGTCTGAAACTTTTTCAGACGGCCGCAACCGATATTTAAGAAGTGGGCAACATTATTGCCAAACCCACCAAACCACAGTCGTTCCCAATATAAAATCAAGGCGTTAAAACAATACCGACTCCTTTTGACTTTCAATTGCAAACATTGTAATGACAGATATTTTCGTTTAGAATTGCATGTTTGCTCTAAATTTGGATTGATATGCAGACAACACAAGCCACATCCAACTGGGAGTTATACAAGCGCTTGCTTGGATATTTGAAAAGCTATTGGAAGATGTTTATCGTCTCCGTAGTGGCCATGCTGATTGTCGCCGGTACGATGCCGGCTTTCGGTTACTTGCTCAAACCTTTGATCAATGAAGGTTTTGTCGATAAAAACATGAAAAGCATGTCATGGTTGCCGCTGGCAATTGTGGCGCTGTTTTTCGTTCGCGGCCTGTTTAACTTCATCAACGAATATTGCACGACGTATCTGTCCAGCCACTTGGTGCAGCGCTTGCGCGGTGAAATGTTCAACAAAATGATGCACCTGCCGACTTCGTATTTCAGCAGCAATACCGGCGGCCGTTTGATGTCTCGCATCTTGAACGACGTCAATCAAATTACCGATGCAGGGTTTAACGTCATTACCGTGATTGCCAAAGACGGCGTGAGCGTAGTCGGCCTGTTGGGCTTGCTGACTTATCTGAACTGGCGTTTGACCCTGATTACTTTTATCATCTTACCGGTCGTCGCCGTATGTATCCAAACAGTCAGTAAACGCCTGCGCAAACTGTCTGCCAACAATCAAATTTATCTTGGCCAGCTGATGCAGGTCTTGGGCGAAAGTATTAATGGCGAACGCGTTGTAAAAATCTACGGTGGTCAAGATTATGAAAACCGCCGCTTCGACCGTATTGCCAATGATGTTCGCCGCAACCTGCTCAAACAGGTTTCCGCCAGCTCTGCCGGTACCGGTATTACGCAATTGATGGCTTCGGTCGCTCTGGCCGCAATTATTTACGCAGCAGCCCGCCAAGCAGGGCTTTCCGGCTTTAGTGCAGGCGATTTCATGTCGTTTTTGTCCAGCATGATCATGATGTTTGACCCCATCAAACGCATGACCGGTGTGATGCAATCCCTGCAGCGCGGTTTGGCGGCGGCAGAAAGCGTCTTCACCTTTTTGGACCAACCCGAAGAAAACAACGAAGGCAAACAAACCCTCAGCCCAAACCCTGGCAATATCGAATTTTGCGATGTTGTACACCGTTATCCTGAAGCCGAACGCAACAGTTTGAACCACATCAACCTGCTTGTCCCGCAAGGCAAAGTGACTGCATTGGTCGGCGCATCGGGTTGCGGCAAAACCACCTTGGCCAATATGTTGCCGCGCTTCCTTAATCCCAATGAAGGCGAAGTTTTGATCGGCGGCATCAACATCAATGAATATACGCTCGAAAGCTTGCGCAGCCGCATGGCATTCGTCAGCCAAAACGTTGTCCTGTTTAATGGTACGATTGCTGAAAACATTGCCTATGCACAAGCTGACAAATTCAGCGAAGAAGAAATTATCAATGCCGCAAAAGCAGCCAATGCCTGGGAATTTATCCAAAAAATGCCGCAAGGCCTGCACACTGAAGTCGGCGAAAACGGTTTAAAACTGTCCGGCGGCCAACGTCAACGTCTCGCTATTGCGCGTGCGCTTTTGAAAAACGCGCCGATTTTAATTTTGGACGAAGCCACCAGTGCATTGGATAATGAATCCGAACGTTTGGTGCAAACCGCATTGGAAAACCTGATGCAAAACCGTACCACTTTGGTGATTGCCCACCGACTTTCTACCATCGAAAAAGCAGACAACATCGTTGTCATGCATGAAGGCAATGTCGTCGAACAAGGCACACACCAAGAATTAATCAGCGCAGGCGGACGCTATGCCGACCTGCACAGCCTCAGCGAAAAATCAGCCGTACCGGCGAGCAAGTAGCTGAAGCCGTATTCCACTCTTTTTATTAACCTCGGCCGCCCCGACTTATCCTATTCAGACGGCCTTATCCGACAGGAAATATCAATGGCAGCATTCAACACCCAGAAAGTCTTGTCCGTACACCACTGGACCGACGCTTACTTCACTTTCACCTGCACCCGTGACGAATCTTTGCGCTTTGAAAACGGCCAATTCGTCATGGTCGGCCTGATGGTTGACGGCAAACCGCTGATGCGCGCATACAGCGTGGCTTCGGCCAACTGGGAAGAGCATCTGGAATTTTTCAGCATTAAAGTACAAGACGGCCCATTGACCAGCCGCCTACAACACCTTAAAGTCGGTGATGATGTCCTCATCAGTAAAAAACCGACCGGTACACTGGTTGCCGGCGACCTGAATCCGGGCAAACACCTCTACCTCTTGAGCACCGGTACCGGCATCGCCCCTTTCTTGAGCATTACCAAAGACCCTGAAATTTACGAGCAATTCGAAAAAATCATCTTGGTTCACGGCGTACGCTACAAAAAAGACTTGGCATACTACGACCGCTTCACCAAAGAATTGCCCGAACACGAATACTTGGGCGACTTGGTTAAAGAAAAACTGATTTACTATCCAATCGTTTCACGCGAAGACTATGTACACCACGGCCGTCTGACCGATTTAATGCGCAGCGGCAAACTCTTCGAAGACATCGGCCTGCCTAAAATCAATCCGCAAGACGACCGCGCCATGTTGTGCGGCAGCCCTGCTATGTTGAAAGACACCTGCAACGTCTTGGACGAATTCGGCCTGACCGTTTCTCCGAAAACCGGTGTCCGCGGCGACTACCTGATTGAGCGCGCATTCGTCGATCAATAACGTATCTCCGGCAACAGGCCGTCTGAAACCCTTCTTTCAGACGGCCTAAAACCTTAATAATTTATCCCACATTATGCCTACTCTACTCATTATCCGTCCGTCCAACCGTCCGCAACAAGATATCCAAACCTGCCATGCAGCCGGTTGGCAGGCTCAAGTATTGAGTCCGATCGAAATAGAGGCAGACCGTTCGGGACTAAACAAACTTCCCGAACAATTCAAGCAAGCCGATGTCGTGTTTTGGGTCAGCCCGACCGCTATTGAAACCGCAGCGCCGCACCTGAACTTTTCAGACGGCCCCAAAGCACACATTACCGTCGGCCAAACCAGCCAACATACTTTGGCACAATTCTCCCCTTATCCCGTATTCTCTCCCGAAGACGGCAACGACAGCGAAGCCGTCTTGAGAATGCCTATTTGGAAAAACCTACCGCCCAACGCCCGAGTTCTCATTATTCGAGGTCATGGCGGCCGCGATTATTTGGCAGACAAATTAAGCGCACTGGGTTTCCAAATCGACTTCGCCGAAATCTATTTCAGACGGCCACACGCCATCGATTGGCAGCACTTTAAAACCGAAGACATCGCCGCCGCCTACGTTACATCCGGCGAACTTGCACGCGAATTTTTCCATCAGATTCCGCCGCAATTTTCCCGATTCTTCGAATCCTTGCTATACTTTACCCACCATCCGCGCATTGCCGATGCACTTCGCATCGTCGGCGCCAAACATGTAGAAACCGTCACTTCTTTATCCGCTGCACTTTCATCCATGCCACAAAGGAGTCAAGCAGTGACCCAAGTCGAAGACAATAAAGATACCCGACAAGTTGCCAATACGGCAGCTTCGGCGCCTGAACGTTCTGAAAACACCAGGCCGTCTGAACCAATCAAACCTACCCAACCTCAGCGAGTGGAGGCGAGCATGCCCGAGTCCAACAATCTCCCACAAAACAACGCCCCTGTCATCATCAAACAATCCGGCGGCAAAGCCTTGGCCGCAGGTGCAACCGTCTTGGCACTGCTTGGCTTGGGCGCGAGCGGATTCCTGTTTGTACAGGGTCAAAATGTTTTAAAAAACCAAGAGCTCGAATTCAATCAAAAAATCGACAAAGCTGCGTTGGGCGAGTCTGAAAACGCCAGCCTTTTAAAAGACAACCTCAACCGCCAAACCGCTATTCAGGCCGAGTTAGACCGCTTGAACAACGGTCAAAAAAGCAATAGCGATCAAATTCTGCAAACGCAAAAAGCTTATCAAGAGCTGCTTAAAGGCCGTATCAACTGGCTGGTTGACGAAGCCGAATCCATGCTGAACACTGCTTCGCAACAATTGATGCTGTCAGGCAACCTTCAAGGCGCGGTCAGCGTATTGGAACACATCGACAGCCGCCTGAGCCGTTTTGACCAGCCCGAGCTTATCCCCGTCAAACAAGCCATCAGCAATGATTTGGCCGCACTGAAAAACCGTCCTTATGTCGATATTTCCGCTACCGCCCTGCGTATCGACCGTTTGGAAACCGCCATTTCCGGCCTGCCTTTGGTCTTGGACGGCGTATTGAAACCGGGTGCCGCGCCTGTCGAAACCGCCCATTCAGGAACTTGGTGGAAAAATACATGGGAAAAATCCCTCAATGCCCTCAAAGGCTTGGTTGAAGTCCGTCATCTGGACAGCAACGACGCCATGTTGATTTCGCCCGAACAAACCTACTTCATCCGTGAAAACCTGCGCCTGCGCCTTTTGGATGCGCGCATTGCCCTGTTGCAACACAACAGCGAAGTGTATCAAAGCGATTTGAACAATGTTGAAGCAACCGTGAAGCAATACTTCGACAGCAAATCCCCTGCTACCCAGTCATGGCTGAAAGAGTTGGCCGAACTCAAAGCCCTTGATGTCCGCATGATTTCAGACGACAGCCTGAAAGCCAGCTTGAGTGCCGTTCGCGCTTATCAAGAAGGTTCGCGTACACAAATGACGAACGAAGAGGCTGCCCAAACCCAAGCTGCCGAGAAAACCGCTTCCGCTCCGGCGGCAGCTGCCGATCAAGCTACGACTGCCGCACCGGCCGCCGCTTCCGCCCCTCAATCTCTGGAAGCGCCTGCATTGCCGTCTGAAAACAAAAAAGAACCGGCTGCCGAAGCTACCAAACCACAAAACCAAACCAAGCCTGCTGCCAAAATTAAAGGAGAGCAAGCATGAAAACCGTCGTTTGGATTGTCATTCTGTTTGCCGCCGCCGTCGGTTTAGCGTTGGCTTCCGGCATTTATACAGGCAACGTGTACGTCGTGGTTGAGCAAACCATGCTGCGCATCAATCTGCATGCCTTTGTTTTAGGCCTGCTGTTGAGCGTATTCGTCTTGTATTTCCTGATTAAATTCGTGTTCGGCCTTTTGAACCTTCCGGCGCGTATGCAACGATTCGGCATTGCCCGCAAAGGCCGTCAGGCTTCTGCCTCTTTGAACAGCGCAGGTTTGGCATATTTTGAAGGCCGTTTTGAAAAAGCCGAACAAGAAGCCGCCAAAGTCTTGCAAAACAAAGAAGCCGGCGACAACCGCACCCTGGCTTTGATGTTGGGCGCGCACGCGGCCGACCAAATGGAAAACTTCGAACTGCGCGACCGCTACCTGCACGAAATCGAACACCTTCCGCAAAAACAACAGCTTTCCCGTCATCTTTTGCTGGCCGAATCCGCACTGGGCCGCCGCGATTATCCGACTGCCGCACAAAATCTTGAAGCTGCAGCCAAAATCAACGGCAACTTAAGCCGCCTGGTGCGCCTGCAATTGCGTTATGCCTTTGATCACGGCGATGCCTCAGATGTCCTAGCAAAAGCGGAAAAACTGGTCAAAGCCGGCGCCATCAACGATTACGAAGCAGAACAGTATCAAAACTGGGCATATCGCCGCCTCTTGAGCGAAGTAACCGATGCAGGCCGTCTGAAAGCCTGTTTGAAACAGATTCCCGAAAGTGTGAAATCTGGCGAATTGTGCGTCGCGATTGCCGAAAAATACGAGCGTTTGGGCTTGTATACCGAAGCGGTCAAATGGGTAAAAACCCATTATCCGCAAAACCGCCAGCCCGAGCTTTTGGAAGCATTTGTCGAATCCGTTCGTTTCCTAAGCGAGCGCGACCAGCAAAAAGCCATCGATTTGGCAGATTCTTGGTTGCAGGAACAACCGAACAATGCGCTACTGTTGATGTATCTTGGCCAACTGGCTTACGGCCGCAAACTTTGGGGCAAAGCCCAAGGCTACCTCGAAGCCAGCATCGCCCTGCAACCCAGCGTATCTGCGCATTTGGTTTTGGCCCGTGTGTTTGATGAAACCGATCAGCCGCAAAAAGCGCAAGAACAACGCAATCTGGTTTTGGAAAGCGTGGCCGAAGAAGAACATCCGGCAGCCCTTCCTCAACCCAATTGATGTGCTGATTTCGCATTAAGCGACAACATGAAATCTACAACTAAACCAACCATTTAATCATTTCAGACGGCCTGAATAAACAACTAAGGCCGTCTGAACTTTGTTCCAACACACCAAATCAGAAAGCCTATTTATCATGACTGCTCTGAAAAACGATACTTTCCTCCGCGCCCTGCTCAAACAGCCTGTCAAATACACACCCATCTGGATGATGCGCCAAGCCGGACGCTATCTACCTGAATATAAAGCCACGCGCGCACGCGCAGGCAGCTTTCTCGATTTGTGCAAAAACACCGAGCTGGCGACCGAAGTCACCATCCAGCCTTTAGACCGCTTCGATCTGGACGCGGCAATTCTGTTTTCCGACATTCTGACCGTACCCGACGCCATGGGTTTGGGCCTGTATTTTGCCGAAGGCGAAGGCCCGAAATTTGAACGCGCTTTGCAACACGAAGCCGACATCGCCAAACTGCAAGTTCCCGATATGGAAAAACTGCAATACGTCTTTGACGCGGTAACTTCCATCCGCAAAGCACTGGACGGCCGCGTTCCACTCATCGGCTTCTCCGGCAGCCCGTTCACACTCGCCTGCTACATGGTCGAAGGCGGCAGCAGCAAAGAATTCCGCACCATCAAAACCATGATGTATTCGCGCCCTGATTTGCTGCATAAAATCCTCGACACCAATGCCCAAGCCGTTACCGCTTATCTCAATGCCCAAATCGATGCCGGCGCACAAGCCGTACAAATTTTCGACACTTGGGGCGGCGTGTTGAGCGATGCCGCATTTAAAGAATTCAGCCTGAAATATATCCGTCAAATCGTAGCCGGACTCAAACGCGAAAGCGAAGGCCGCCGCGTGCCTGTTATCGTATTTGCCAAAGGCGGCGGCTTATGGCTGGAAAGCATGGCAGAAATCGGCGCAGACGCATTAGGCTTGGACTGGACCTGCAACATCGGCGAAGCCCGCCGTCGCGTCGGCGAACAAGTCGCCCTGCAAGGCAACTTCGACCCGTTTGCCCTCTTCGGCACGCCCGAATCTATCCGCACCGAAGTCGCACGCATTCTTGCCGACTACGGCAACGGCAGCGGCCATGTATTCAACCTCGGCCACGGCATCAACCAACACGCCGACCCCGAACACGCCAAAATTCTGGTCGATACCGTACACGAATTGTCCCGTCAGTATCACAGTTAATGAAAGCAACGCAAAGGCCGTCTGAAAACAAAAACACAATTATCGTGTAAATTTGTTTTCAGACGGTTTTTCTATATACTTAATATTTGAAGCTTGTCGGCCTCAACCTTCAAATTGAAAAACCCAACCACTCCCCACCGAATATGAATTTCTTAAAAGACATTACCTGGACCGAGATTTTTATCTTCGCCCACACCTGCGCCGCACTCGCCTGCATGCTGCGCGTGTTGTACAAACAAAAAAATATCGGCTCAACCTTTGCATGGCTGATTATCCTCTTCCTTTTCCCCGTATTCGGAACCATCGCCTACATCCTCATCGGCGAGCCGCGTCTCGGTACGGCCCGCGCCAAACGTACCGGCGAAATGAACCGTTTCTACCGCAACTTTGCCGCCGCCCACCTTACCGATATGTATCTCGATATTGCCGACCAAGTGAAATCGCGTTACCACGGCATCAGTAAAGTTGCCGAAAAAGGAACGGGGCTGGGTGCAACCCGAGGCAACGCCATGAGCCTGCTCTCAACCACCGACACCATCATCGACAGCATGCTTGCCGACATACGCGCCGCAGCCCATTCCTGCCTGTTGGCCTTTTACATTATCGAACCCAAAGGCCGCATCGAAGAAATTCTAAATGAAATCCTTGCCGCCAAAGCCAGAGGCGTAGACTGCGCGATACTGGCCGATGCTGTCGGCAGCAGGAGCTTTCTTGAAAGCGATTGGGTAGAGAAACTGCGCCAAGCCGGCGTTGAAGTACATACCTCCTTACCTGTCGGCATCTGGCGTACATTATTCACACGCACCGATCTGCGCAACCACCGTAAACTCCTCGTTATCGACAGCAAAATCGGTTACACCGGCAGCTTCAACCTCGTTGATCCGCGCTACTTCAAACAAAACTCAGGCGTCGGCGAATGGATAGATGCCATGATGCGTTGCACAGGGCCTATGGTACTGGAGCTGTCAGCCGTCTTCTTCGCCGACCTTGCCGTCGAAACCGATAAAAACCTCCAAAACGTACAAACATACCTCAACCAAGCAAAAAACCTGCTGCCCAAAATCCTTCCCGAAAAAATGCAGCAAGGCAATATTGTTGCCCAAATCATTCCCTCCGCTCCCGAGCAAAGCAGCTTCGTCATTTACGAAACCATCATCAGCGCCATCTATGCCGCTACCAAACAAATCACGATTACCACCCCCTACTTCGTCCCCGACGAGCCGCTTCTCATGGCATTAACCGTCGCCGCCAAACGCGGCGTCAAAGTAACCCTGATACTGCCTGCCAAAGTCGACTCACTGATGGTACGCTACGCCTCACGCGCCTACTACCCTATGCTGCTGGAAGCCGGCGTCAAAATCGCCATGTTTGAAGGCGGTCTTCTACATGCCAAAACCATGACCATAGACGAAGACTACTCCCTCTTCGGTACGGTTAATATGGACATGCGCAGCTTCTTCCTCAACCTCGAAATCAGCCTCGCCATCTACGATCGCGACACCACCAAACAAATCTGCAACCTCCAACGTGACTACCTCAAAAACAGCAGCTACATTGCCATCAAATCATGGCAACAACGCTCCAAACTCCGCGGCCTCGTAGAAAATGCCGTCCGCCTGATGAGTCCTTTGCTGTAAAAAGTAGTGAGGCCGTCTGAAAAACACTTTTCAGACGGCCTTTTTATACAGAAACAGATTAACCAGCGATACCAACTCACAAAATCAAAGTCCGGTTTGTTTTCAAATCTATTTTAATTACTATAAATAATTTATCTTGTTTTTACAGCTCTGCTTTCTACCCAATTAGATTAATAGTATAGAATACGGATAATTTTTCATATTATTTAATATATTCAGATTGTTAACCTATTAAATTATCTCAGGAGCAATTATGTTCAAAATAAAATTCAAATTGTGGCTGACAATGCTGTTGGCTGCAATTTTAGCTGCTTGTTCCCAGCAATCTCCTTCATCTGAAGCTCCTGCACCAGCAGATTCAGAAATAGCCAATCAAAGCGTAGAAACAGCAGAAAAACTAGGAACCAGCTGGGGAGATGAAGTACAGTCTTCCGTTCATTCCGTAGATTTGCGCCGTGTCACGAAAAACCCTTTGGCAGAAGGCGTATTGAACTACTCAGCTAAAGATTATCAGGGTAAAAAAATCAACTCGATTTCTTTAGCAGCAGGCAAAGTGGAATTATCCGTGCAATCTGACAATGGCGACCTGTTTCCAATCTTCCGCGACGGTAGCAACTACTTTTTGCAAGGTAAAGACGGTCAGTCATACCGTTTGGTTTATAAGAACAATAGCAATAAAACTTTGGAAATTATAGCCAGCGTAGATGGTTTGGATGTCATCTCAGGCCAGGCTGCCAGCAGATACTCAGATGGCTATGTTCTGTACCCACATGATTCACTGGTAATCGAAGGTTTCCGTAAAAGTGATGATGCTGTAGCATCTTTTGTATTCAGCAACCCAGAAGACTCTTACGCTGCAAACTCGGATAAAGGCTCCATCAAAAATACAGGTGTAATTGGTACGGCTATTTTTGAACTATACGACCCAACGCAAAAAAATAGCGAACCTGACGCATTCCCAGCCGATAACGGATATGCCCAACCACCTTCCAAATAAACAAGCCTCACAAACTGCATAGTTAAGCTTGTTAAACTTAAAGGCCGTCTGAAATAATTTTCAGACGGCCTTTTAAAACACCTATACACAATATTGATCATCGATAAATATTCAACTCATCCCTTTTCTCCAGTTGCAAAACAGTAAGCCTCAACATATTTTCTCTCAAAATAGTTTTACAAAATTTAACCATAAACAAACCAATTGATATTTATAAAAATATCCAAACTACAAATCAAAATGAGACCAATATGTTCTTTTACATTTATTTGTAGTTTGATAATCATTATTAAAATAATTAGAATAAACGGTCAATTTTTTATTCCTTGGGAAAAATCATGAATAAAACCTCTTTTCCTGTATTCCGCCTTAGTCTCATTACACTCGCACTATCAACAGGCTTCGCTCATGCCGAAAATTTGCAACCAGCAGAAACTGCCGAGCTGAATGAAATTAAGGTTACCGGTACTGCCGTACCGACCCGCGTTACCCGCAATCAGCTTGACCGCGAAACTTCGACCGATTTGAAACAAGTCATGAAAGACCAAATCGGTATGGATGTCGGCGGCGGCAACGGCGTGGCGCAGTTTTACAGCATCCGCGGCGTCGGCGAAGACAAGATTAATTTGGAAGTGGACGGCACCAGCCAATCCACCAAAATTTTCCACCACCAAAGCCGCTTCCAGCTTGACCCCGCTTTGGTGAAAAGCATCAACGTCGAAAAAGGCACGGGCGCGGCGAGCGCGGGCTTGGGCGCGGTCGGCGGTACCATCCGCGTAACGACGGTTGACGCGAAAGACCTACTGACCGACGGCAAACCTTTCGGTTTCAAACTCGGCGCGGGCTTGAGCAGCAATAAAGGCTCAACCGGCAACGCGGCGGTTTACGGCTATCAAAACGGCTTCGATGCCTTGTTTGCAGGCAACTTCCTCAACAACCGCGACTACAAAGACGGCAACGGCGATGTCAACCGCGGCAGTCATCTGAAACAGCACAGCTACCTCGCCAAACTCGGCTACGACTTCAACGACGACCACGGCATCCGCCTGACCTACCGTCAGGAATACCAAAAAGGCAACCGCACCGACAAAGCCGAGTTCCAAAACGTTGACAGCTATGTCGGCGTGGACGGCACTTATCAAAAAGAGCAGACCTACAATCTGGAATACCGTGGCCGCAACGTCGGCTTCCTCGACAAAATTGACGCCAACGTCTTCCAAATCAACACCGACGACACCAAGCCGCCTAAAGGCGCGCCTTCCCCGAAAGCACATGCCTCCGGCACGGCTCAAGGCGGCGTTCCCATCGGTCAGCTTGAGTTGAGCAAAATCAAAGCAACCGGCGCCAACCTGAACCTCGCCAGCTCCTTCGGCGACGGACACATGGTGAAATACGGCGTCAACTACCGCCACGAAACCTCCGAGCCGTCCGACAAAGGCGCATGGCTGAAGATTCTCGGTTTGTATGAACGCGACAAAGAGAAGAAAGCCGAATACGGCGTGTACGCGGAAGGCATCTGGAACCTGAACCCCGTTACCCTGACCACCGGCCTGCGTTACGACCATTTCAAATACAACGCCGCCAGCAAACAAAGCGCGTCGCACGGACAGCTGAACCCCAGCATCAGCGCGATTTGGGACATCAACGACAACTTCTCCCTCTTGGCAAACCTCAATCAGGCAAGCCGTGCGCCCCGCCTGAACGAAGCCCTGTTGGCTAACGAACGCGCAGGCGCTGCCGCCGATTTGGACAGCAACCTCAAAGCCGAAACCGCCCGCCGTGCCGAATTGGGCTTCAAATGGCGCAACGACAACTTCAACGTCAGCGGCAGCGTGTTCCACCAACGCATCAAAGACCTCATCGTCTATCGTTGGGCAAAAATCAACAACAACACCGCCTCCATCACCGAACGCGGCAAGATTTACAACGGCGGCACGCTCAAAACCTACGGCTACGAACTTGACGCGTCCTACCGCTGGGGCGGCCTGACCGCACGCGCCGGCGTATCCTACGTCAAACCCCGCCTGAACGGCGAAATGTACTACGGCGAAAGCCCGATTCAAGCAGAAGACCACGAAAGCTCGTTCACCTTCTGGAACACCGGCCGCCAATGGCTGACCGGCCTGTCTTATCAGTTTGAAAACCCCAAACTCGAAATCGGCTGGCGCGGCCGCTACGCCCAAAGCGTGAAATACACCGACGTCGCCCGCGGACAAGGCACGATACACAGCAAGAAAGCCGGCTACGGCGTACACGACATCTACGCCAACTGGCAGCCGCTGAAAAAAGACAACCTGAACGTCAACTTCGCCGTCAACAACATCGGCAATAAGCAATACCGTTCGCATAGCCAACGCTTCCCTGACGGCAACGGACGCGTGCCCTTCTACGAACGCGGCCGCGAATTTGCCTTGGGCGTGAACTATCGTTTCTGATGATACGAACGACGTTATAAAGAAACCAAAGGCCGTCTGAAATTCAATTTTCAGACGGCCTTTTATAATTCGTAGACAATTTGATTTTAAAGTGTTTTCTCTCCCTTGCTAGTTACACAACGGATTATCCAGTCTTCAAATCGTCTCCATTGAACTTCTTTTCCGAATCGGTCATGATTTGATTCCTTCTGAAAACTGACTACTCATTCTTCCAATATAAATAAAATATTATATAGATCATCTTCAGTGCCGTCTGAAAATATCAGGCTGTATTTTTACATTTAACCATGCCGTTGGAGATTGATTCTATTTGTGCGTTTAAAAATACAATGCAAATATTCATTACACTTTTACTGTAAACCATTTGACAAAGTCATCTTTAAAGCTATAATATTTCTCATATATGATTTTTGTTATATATGTTTATTTATAGACAATCCATTCTTAAACAAGGAGCAATAAAATGAAACGAAACTTGGGTACTTTGGATCGCGTAATCCGTATTGTTATCGGCGTAGCGCTGATTGCTGCAGCCGCTACCGGACAAATTGGCTGGTGGGGTTGGCTGGGCATCGTCCCTCTGGGCACAGCACTGATTGGCAACTGCGCACTGTACAGCTTATTGGGCATCAACACCTGTCGCATCAACAAAAAATAACGAAGACAAAACATGAGTACGGTCGGACAACTCCCGCGAATTACGCCTTCCGAAGCCACGGCAAAAATCCGTGAGGACGCGTTGGCAGTCGATATCCGAAGCCAAGCCGAATATCGGGGCGGGCATATTGGCGGTGCATTATCCCTTCCGCCTGAACGGCAGCGAGACAAACTGCCCGATGATACAGCCCTATGCCTGATTTTTTATTGCCTGAGCGGTAAACGTACAACACAGGCAGAAACAATATTGTCAGCGCTTGGCCAAGGTCGAGAATGCTATATTCTAGAAGGCGGCTTACAGGCATGGAAGGCTGCAGGGCTTCCTATTGTTGCTGACCGTGCCGCACCGGACATCATGCGGCAGGTGCAAACCATAGCGGGCAGTTTGATTCTGTTGGGCGTGCTGGCAGGTTGGCTGGTATCGCCTTGGTTTTATCTGATAGACGTGATGGTCGGCGCAGGTCTGTTAACGGCCGGACTAACCGGATTCTGCGGTATGGCACGCCTGCTGGCCAAAATGCCATGGAATCATTAAACAAAGGCCGTCTGAAAGTTGCTGCTGGAGGCCATTATGACTGATAATTCAACCTCCTCATTTGCCGAAAAGCGTGAAAAATGACCATTGCCGACAATCAACCACCCTACGAAGAAGCCTCCGCTTTTCTTAAACTTCTGGCCAATCCCAACCGTCTCGCGGTATTGTGCAAACTACATGAAAGGCCGCACAATGTAACCGAGTTGGCTGAATCATCCGGACTGCCGCAAGCGGCAATGTCCAGCCAATTAGCCCTATTACGTGAAGCCGGTTTGGTATCGTTTGAAGTGAACCATCGGGAACGGCAGTATTACATTGCCGACCCGAGGGTAACCGAGATGATACAGTTGCTGTATTCCTTTTTCTGCGCAAAAAAATCTTGAAATGTTATCGAAATAGGATAGTCAAAAAGTCTATCCATTTATAATTTTAAAGGCCGTCTGAACCTTTTTCAGACGACCTTTATTGTATTTTTAGTCTTGCCATATAATCTCGCGTTTAGAACCATAAGTAATCTTCTTGATATTGTTTTCAAGAGCAATTTCTTTATCTAATGTTCCTGAGTATTCCGAACCTGCTAATTTTTGAAATAAAGTAATATTCAGCTCATCGTTGCGGCTAGTTGTTTTGATATCTGAAATGCCCATTGCACTATTGCCTAATAAGCCTGTCAAATGAACCTGCCTATAATCCTTAGCATCATTGACAGTAATTTTGAAATTCCCAATATCATCCAACTTGATTTCGTCATTGGCAAAAAAGCAGCCGGACAATATCAAGCCGGTAATACCCAGCATAGCTACCTTAATTTTCATCGTCATTTTATCCTTCGATAATGAGATAAACCTTCTACAATAACGATTTGTTTTAACATTTTCTATTCCTTTACTGATTTAGATTAAAAAAGAAAGACTACTCCGGTTTAGGGAATAGTCTTTCTAGAAACACTTATTATTAATTCAAATCGCAAATGTTTCCGTTCTTAAAGTACTTCTCTGCTGCTGGATCAGAGATCACTGCAGGGATATTGTACTTGTAACTGAAAGTATTGCTCTTTATATGCTCTTGAATAGCACTTGGTTCGAATAGACCCATTAACTTACCTTGGTAGGTTTGTGGGTCTTGGATGTAGGATTTATATACAGAGTCATGGTGCGACCAATCGGTAACCGTTTCAGTAAAGGCTAAGCCTTGCACTGCTAAGCGATTACCTAACTCACCGTTTACTAAACGACGTGGGTCTGTGTAAACGATCGAGTGACCAGTATTATCATCGACGATACCACCTACGTTAACCTCTGCCAAGACATTGTAATTCAAGTCCTGATAGCGTTTAAAGCCCGCTGTGGTCATGCTTGCTAGGCGGTTACCTACTTTATCAAAAGTAGGGTACTTCTCAGGACGTTCTACAAAGTCACGACGTATGTTTTGGCCCTGATTGGTAATAACAAACTCGTAAGGATGCTCCTTAGAGTAGTGTCCAGAAATAGCAGGACCAGCAATAGCAAAACCGCTACCAATAGAACCATTACCGCAAGAGTAAATGACCATGAACTCACTTCCGTCGTCATTCTTACCAACATACCTCCAGGTAGGTCCGAATTTCTGTACTGCATCGTAGAAGTTCGGATCCCGAGTGTCAGCCCCATGGAACTCCCAACCATTATTGAACTCTTCATCTGGTTGGAGATTTGCTGGAACTGGATCACCATAACCCAAATCTTCTTCAGACATTTCTGGTGTTTCAGAAGCTGCGGCTTCCTTAACAGTAGCAGTAGACCCAGCAGCAGAAGCCGCTTTTGCAGCTTCTTTAACTTCTTTGCTTTCACAGCCAGTAATGGCAGCGATTACCAATAAAGCGATTAATAATTTTTTCATGATAAGATTCCCTTTATACAAAAGTTATTTTAAGATTAAAAGGTTGAGTGTTAGTTATTCTTCAGATTGGTCTTTAAAGTCAAGAACCATCCGAATCAAATCAAGCTTACGGCGAAGAGATTTAGCTTCAGAAGCATCTTCTAATGTGCCGTCAAAATTGCCATCCATAACAATACAGTATCTCTCAACAAATCTCCATCATTGAAGTCGACAATACGCAATTTAAAATTCTTTAGAATCATAAATAAAGGCTTGAAGAGAATTTTCAGACGACCTGAACGACGGTTTTACCCCTATTTATCCTGTTTATTGACAAGGCTCCAATGAGAAAAGCAGATGTAGGTCGGATTCTAGAATCCGACAGCTTCATACGGGAGATTTTGTCGAATACCAGTATCCGACCTACAAATTTTGGATAATAAAAGGTCGTCTGAAAATCGTTTCAGACGGCCTTTTCTTAACCTTTCTACTTCACCATCACCCTTTCTTTCAAAGTCTTCAATACGTTCTTCACCGTATTAATCCGCACTTCGATATTTTCCATCTCTGCGGTAAATCGCAGCTTATCGGCTCCGGCAAGGCGGTATTTTTTGTCGTTCTGAATCAGCAGGATGATTTCGGTTGGATCGACATTGTTGTTTTTACCAAAGATTATCGTTACCGCTTCGCTGGTCGCATCAATGGCGTCTATGCCCAATTCTTTTGCGGCGAGCCGCAGGTGGTGGCTTTCGATGAGGGTTTTGACGGGTTGTTCGGGCAGGCCGAAGCGGTCGACGAGTTCTTCGTGTATGGCGTTGATTTGCTGTACGGTTTCGCAGACGGCGAGGCGTTTGTAGAGGACGAGCCGTTCGTGGATGTCGGGGCAGTAGCTTTCAGGCAGCAGGGCGGGGCTGTGCAGTTTGATTTCGGTGGTGATGCCCAGCGGTGCGTCGAGGTCGGGCTGGCGGCCTTTTTTGAGGTCGCGCACGGCTTGTTTGAGCATTTCGGTGTAGAGCGTGAAGCCGACCTGCATCATTTCGCCGGACTGTCCTTCGCCGAGGATTTCGCCTGCGCCGCGGATTTCCAAATCCTGCATGGCGAGGGTGAAGCCTGCGCCGAGTTCGTCTGCCGCCGCAATGGCGTCGAGGCGTTTTTCTGCGTCTTTGGTGATGTATTCGGGCGTGAGCAGGTAGGCGTAGGCTTGGTGGTGGCTGCGGCCGACGCGTCCGCGAAGCTGGTGCAGTTGCGCCAGCCCGAATTTGTCGGCGCGGTTGATGATGATAGTGTTGGCGTTGGGGATGTCGATGCCGGTTTCGATGATGGTGGAACAGAGCAATACGTTGAATCTTTGTTGCAAAAAGTCGCGCATGACTTGCTCCAGCTCGCGCTCGCGCAGTTGTCCGTGCGCCACACCGATGCGGGCTTCGGGCAATAGGGCTTCCAGCCGCTCGCGCATATTTTCGATGGTATCCACTTCATTGTGCAGGAAAAATACCTGCCCGCCGCGTTTGAGTTCGCGCAGTACGGCTTCGCGCACGCTGCCTTCGCTGAAGGGTTTGACAAAGGTTTTGACGGCAAGGCGGCGGCTGGGCGCGGTGGTAATCAGCGAGAAGTCGCGCAGGCCTTCGAGCGCCATGCTGAGGGTGCGCGGAATCGGCGTGGCAGTCATGGTAAGGATGTCAACATTGGCGCGCAGGCGTTTGAGCTGCTCTTTCTGGCGCACGCCGAAACGGTGTTCTTCATCAATAATCACTAAACCTAAGTTTTTGAATTTGACGTCGTCCTGCACCAATTTGTGCGTGCCGATAACAATATCGACCGTGCCGTCCGCCATACCTTCCAGTGCGGCTTTGGTGGCTTTGCTGTTGTTGAAACGCGAAAGGCTGGCGACTTTCACAGGGAAATCGGCGAAGCGGTCGGCGAAATTTTGTGCGTGCTGCTCGACCAGAAGCGTGGTCGGGGCGAGTACGGCGACTTGTTTGCCGCCCATTACCGCCACAAACGCGGCGCGCAGGGCGACTTCTGTTTTGCCGAAACCGACATCGCCGCACACGAGGCGGTCCATCGGTTTCGCCTGCGTCAGGTCTTTAATCACCGCGGCGATGGCGGCGGCCTGGTCTTCGGTTTCTTCGTAGCCGAAGCCGTCGGCAAACGCCTGATAGTCCAACTCGTTGATTTCGAACTTGTGTCCCGATTGGGCGGCGCGTTGGGCGTAGAGGTTGAGCAACTCGGCGGCGGTGTCGCGCGCTTTTTCGGCGGCTTTGCGCTTCGACTTGTTCCACGCGCCGCTGCCGAGTTTGTGCAGGGCGACGTTTTCATGCGCTTGGCCGGAGTAGCGGCTGATTAAATGCAGTTGAGAAACAGGCACATAAAGCTGCGCTTCGCCCGCGTATTCGAGCAACATCATTTCGTTGGTTTCGCCGCCCAAATCCATCGTTACCAAGCCCATATAGCGCCCGATGCCGTGTTCTTCGTGTACAACAGGATCACCGATATTGATTTCGGCAAGGTCGCGCAACATGCCGTCTGAAACGGCTGCGTGTTTCTTGCGATGATGTTTGCGCGAGCGGGCGACGTATTGATAAAGATCGGATTCGGTAATAACCGCGATGTTTTGATCTTCTAATTTAAACCCGTATGCTAACGGCGCCACTGTAATCATCAGCGGCTCGTGCGCCGACAAAAAGCCCTGCCAGTCAGACACGCTTTTGGCTTTCAAACCGTTTTGCTGTAAGAAACCGAGCATGGTTTCGCGCCGTCCCAAACTTTCAGCACACAGCAAAATCCGTCCGTCAAAGGCCGTCTGAAAATCCTTCAATGCCTGCAAAGGCTCGTCGGATTGGCGGTTGACGGCAAGGTCGGGCAAGGTGTGTTCTTTGCCGGAAACATCGGGCAGCACTTGTCCGTAGTTTTTCAGACGGCCTACGAATACATCGGCAGAGAGATACAAATACTGTGGAAGCAAAGGCGGATAGGTTTCGTCGCCCTGCGCCATGGCGTAACGCGATTTGACGTCGCTCCAAAAGCGGTTGGCCTCGGCGTGAACGTCGCCCAAAGAGACAAACAGCGCATCTTCGCCGATATAGTCAAACAACGTTTCCAGCTCGTTTTCAAAAAACAGCGGCAGGTAGTATTCCACGCCCGCGCCGAAGTGGCCGTTGCTGACGGCTTTGTACACGGCGGCATCATTCGGATTGCCATCGACTTCTTCGCGGAAGCGGCTGCGGAAAATCTTTTGCGCCTCGCTGTCTGTGGGGAATTCGTGCGCCGGCAGCAGGCGGATTTCGGAAACGGGGGAAATGGTGCGCTGCGTTTCGGTATCAAAGGTTTTGATGCTGTCGATTTCATCGTCGAACAAATCGATGCGGTACGGCATCTCGCTGCCCATCGGGAACAAATCGACAATCCCGCCGCGCACGGCAAACTCGCCCGCCGCGACAACATGGGAAACATGGTTGTAGCCCGCATCCACCAAATCGGTTTTCAGACGGCCTATATCCAAAGTCTGCCCAGTTTTCAGCCAAAACGTGCGCCCCGCCAAAAACGGTACGGGTGGCAGCTTCTGCATCGCCGTGGCAACCGGTACGAACAACACGTCCGCCGCGCCACTCTTAATCTGCCACAACGCCGAGAGCCGTTCCGACACCAAATCCTGATGCGGCGAAAAACGCTCGTAAGGCAGCGTTTCCCAGTCCGGCAGGAACACCGCCGTATCGTGCGGACGGAAAAACAGCCAGGCCGTCTGAAGGCGTAGCGCCTGTTCCGCATCTTGGGTCAAGACAACCTTGAGCTGCTTATGCGGCAGATAACGCGCCAAAGCCAAGGGCAGCGAGCCTTGAGACAGATTGAGCCAACGGGATTTTTCACGGGGTTTGGGAATCGGATAGGTCATGACAAAAAACAGTGTGCAATAAGTCAATACAAGCACCGCAGGCCGTCTGAAAATTTTTCAGACGGCCTTTAGTGAGCAAATTAATTTTCAATTTTACTGGATACAGGTTTAAAAGAATACAAGGCCTTACATTCAAACCGCCACACCGGCCAATTTTCCAATAAATCCGGTTATCGCCAATGCCGCCACGCCCCAAAGGCACACGCGTATAACCGCAGGAACGACAGGCGCGCCGCCCAATTTGGCGGATACATAACCCAGTAATGCCAGTCCACACAAAGTGGAGACGGCCAATGCAGGGACAATAGCACTAGAAGCTGTCAACGCGACCAGTAAAGGCAAAATCGCGCCGGCACAAAATGAAGCGGCAGAAGCCAGCGCGGCCTGCATGGGACGGGCGGCCGAGGTTTCGGTGATGCCGATTTCGTCGCGCGCGTGGGCGGCAAGTGCATCGTGTTCCATCAAGGCTTGCGCGACTTCGGCGGCAAGCGCGCCGGACAAACCGCGGCGGCGGTAAATTTCAGTCAGTTCTTCCAACTCTGCGTCAGGATTGTTTGCCAATTCGTGGCGTTCTTTGTGCAAATCGGCTTTTTCCGTGTCCGACTGGCTGGATACGGAAACGTACTCCCCCGCCGCCATCGACACCGCGCCCCCAATCAGTGCCGAAACACCGGTCAACAGCAGGGTTTGGAAATCAGGCGTGGCTGCGGCTACGCCTGTCAATAGCGAGGCAGTGGAAATCAGCCCGTCATTGGCCCCCAATACGCTTGCCCGAAGCCAATTGTTGCGGTTGCTGAAATGGCGTTCGCTGTGGTGTGAATACATATATGCTCCAATCAATTGGCGGTGTCCAGATGATGATAACATTGTATTGTTTTTTGAAATCCATGTCAGTTTATCCCTTCAAATCAAGCATTCTTAAATCTTTCTGCTACCATTTCAAACCATAGAAACTGACACGCATCTAAAGATTCCTTCAGACGGCCTTTACGCTTTTGCAATCAAATTTATTGTTCCAAGTCATGGCATTATCACAAGACCGTTTTGCACTACTTGGTTTATCGCTCTAAAGATGCTATCTTTATGAATCTTTCCACTCCCTAATCCATTGAAAGGATATATCATGGCTGAAGAAAACAAAATCAAAGTAAACGATTTGCCTGAAGATAAAAAAGAGCAAACCGAAGAAACCGAGCTGCCCGTTGTCAACAACGAAGAAAAACGCGGCGGTCATGGCGAAGGCGGTTGCTGCGGCGCATGCGGCGGCTAATCTTCCCGATATAGTCCCAAGGCCGTCTGAAAAGTCTTACTTTTCAGACGGCCTTTTCTTTTCTAAACAATAACAGGTAAATGAATGAAAGGACGAAGTAAGGGAATTTAAACCTTGCCGTGTTTGTGCTACATTCATATCTTTACAAACCACAACAATCTGCACACGCAGACACACAAGGAAGAAAAAAATGTTTTGGTATATCGTTGGTTTTTTCGCCTTCATCGTTTCCCTGCTTTCCCTTTGGGTCAATGCCAGCGCATTCGGCATGGAAGAGGATGGCACGCCGCAATCCGAATATGAAAAAATGTTGGGCTTGGGTGCGAAATTGAAAGATAAAGAGACAGCCGCGAAAGAGCGCGAAGCGGCACGTTTTCACCCTGACGATTAAGCCTTACCGACTGGACAATCTTGCCGAACTGGGCTAATGTTCCAAACGCATAACGCACACCAACACAACTATACGAGAAGGTAAGAGAAATGACTGTACGAATCGAACACGATTTATTGGGCGACCGTGAGATCCCTGCTGAAGTATATTGGGGCATCCATACTTTGCGCGCCATTGAAAACTTTAAAATTTCCACGCAAAAAATTTCCGACGTACCGCAATTTGTCCGCAGCATGGTGATGGTTAAAAAAGCCACCGCGCAAGCCAACGGCGCATTGGGTGCCATCAAGCCGGAAATCGCGGCCGCCATTGAAAAAGCCTGCGACGAAGTATTGGTCAAAGGCCGCTGCCTCGACCAATTCCCGTCCGACGTTTATCAAGGCGGCGCCGGTACTTCGGTCAACATGAACACCAACGAAGTCATTGCCAACCTTGCGCTGGAAGTGTTGGGATACGAAAAAGGCCGCTACGACATCGTCAATCCGATGGACCATGTCAATGCCAGCCAATCCACCAACGACGCCTATCCTACCGGCTTCCGCCTTGCCGTGTATTACAGCATCGGCGAATTGCTCGAAAAACTGGCTATCCTGAAAAACGCCTTTGCCGCCAAAGCCGAAGAGTTTAAAGACGTTTTGAAAATGGGCCGCACCCAGCTTCAAGATGCCGTGCCGATGACTGCAGGCCAAGAATTCCAATCTTTCCAAGTGTTGTTGGAAGAAGAAATCCTCAATCTCGACCGCACCCGCTCCCTGCTGCTTGAAGTCAACCTCGGCGCCACCGCCATCGGTACGGGCGTGAATACACCCAAAGGCTATGCGGCTTTGGTCGTTGAGAAACTCTCCGAAGTCAGCGGCCTGCCTTGCAAACTGACTGAAAACCTGATCGAAGCGACCTCCGACTGCGGCGCATATGTAATGGTACACGGCGCATTGAAACGCACAGCTGTCAAACTATCCAAAATCTGTAACGACTTGCGCCTGCTCTCTTCTGGTCCACGCGCCGGTTTGAAAGAAATCAACCTGCCTGAATTGCAGGCCGGTTCGTCCATCATGCCGGCCAAAGTTAATCCCGTGATTCCTGAAGTCGTCAACCAAGTGTGCTTCAAAGTCATCGGCAACGACACCACCATCACTTTCGCAGCCGAAGCAGGTCAGTTACAGCTGAACGTTATGGAGCCGGTCATCGCCCAATGTATGTTTGAAACCATTTCCCTCTTGGGCAATGCCGCGGTCAACCTGTCCGAAAAATGCGTCAAAGGCATTACGGTCAACCGCGAAATCTGCGAACGCTATGTTTTTAACTCCATCGGTTTGGTTACTTACCTGAACCCATACATCGGCCACCACAACGGCGATTTGGTCGGCAAAATCTGCGCCCAAACCGGCAAAGGCGTGCGCGAAGTCGTACTGGAGCGCGGCCTGTTGAGCGAAGAAGAGCTCAACCGCATCCTCTCCCCAGAAAACCTGATGAATCCGCACCTGTAACCAGGGTTTAAAATCAAAGGCCGTCTGAAACTTTACTTTTAAAATTTCAGACGGCCTTTTCATATTCATATTGATACTTAATCGATTTTTTCTGCGAAATTCAAAATTAAAAGATAGCCTAGCCGCAGGGTTTGATTTAACATGGTGCTGCCCTATCCTGTTTCCTTCTCCAATTCACGCAAACCGGATATTGGCAAAACGGTCAAAATAACATCTTCATTTATTAGGAAAAACCAATGAGTAAAATTACACGCGAACAAATGCTGCAAGTATTCGAAAATCGCTGCTCCACCCGTTATTACGATCCCGACAAAAAAATCAGCCAAGAAGATTTTGCAGCGATTTTAGAATTTGCCCGCCTCTCACCCAGCTCTGTCGGATCCGAGCCATGGAAATTTTTGGTTATCCAAAACAAAGCATTGAGAGAAAAGCTCAAACCTTTCAGCTGGGGTATGCAATCGCAACTGGACGACTGCAGCCATCTGGTGATTATCCTTGCCAAGAAAAATGCCCGTTACGATACCCCGTTCTTCCGCAGCGTTGCCGAACGCAGGGGCCTGCAAGGCGAGCAGCTGGAAAAAGCGTTGGCAAGATACAAAAGCTTCCAAGAAACCGATATTAAAATTGCCGACGACCAACGCGCACTCTTTGACTGGAGCGGCAAGCAGACCTATATTGCTTTAGCCAATATGCTCACAGGTGCAGCCGCCATCGGCATCGATTCCTGCCCAATCGAAGGCTTCAACTACGACAAAATGAACGAAGTATTGGCGGCAGAAGGCCTGTTTGATGCCAATGAATGGGGCGTATCCGTAGCAGCAACATTCGGCTATCGAGCCAAAGAAATCACCAAAAAATCACGCAAACCGATTGAAGAAATGGTGACTTGGGTCGAATGAATCTTTTAGATTCATAGGGCGGCGAATGCCGCCCTTTTACTTTTCTAAAAAAGTAAAGCAAATTCCGTAACAACAAATACTTCTAAATTTAAAATCAAAAAGGCCGTCTGAAACCATGTGTCAGAAATCTTAGATTTCATTTCACACCGTTTCAGACGGCCTGATTTAATACGCTTCTACTTAAAACGATACTTTCAAACTGCCGTAGAAGGCACGGCCATGCTCGTTGTAAGTTTGTGCGCCGGCAGTCGTGCGGTACAGTTTTTTGTCAAACAGATTGCTGATACCGCCACGAACGGCCACGCGTTTGTTCCAGTTATAGCCTGCGTTGATGCCCCAAATGCCGTAAGAGCCGACTTGGGTTTGGCTGTGTTCGGAAGACAACGCTGCCACGCCTGCACGAGGATTACCATCTCGTTCCAGTCTATTAATCGCCACGCCACGCGGTTTAGTGCGGCCGTAGTGGGTAAAGGTCAGATTGGCATCGAAGCGTTCGTTCGGCATCCAAGACAATGTGCTGTTGATGGTGTGCTTCGGCACCAAAGACAATGGATTGCCTTGATAATCTTCGGATTTGTGCATGTAAGTGAAATTGTTGCTCCACTTGAGTGTGTCATGCAACGGAATCACCAAGTTGCCTTCGATACCCGAAATAGTCGCTTTCGGCGTATTTTCCCATTGCAGGAGCCAGTTGCCGATATTGCTGGTGGCAATACGCTGGTCGCCGATCACGATTTTATTGCGGTACGCGTTGTGGAAATAAGTCGCCGAAGCCTGCCAGCCGTTTTTGTTGAACTCAAGACCAATCTCTTTATTGATGCTGCTTTCAGGTTTCAAATTGCCATTGCCCATATAGTAGCAACGCACACTGTTCGGCGCATTGAGCGGACAGCCTTGACCGCGTGTGTACAGGATAAAGTCAGGATTGGTTTGATACAGGTTTGGCGCTTTGTACGCACGGGCAATACCGCCTTTGACCAACCAGTTTTCGCCGATTTGATGCGAGAAGTTCAAAGCCGGACTCCAGTTGCTGCCGCTGTCGCTATTGTGGTCGAAACGGATGGCCGGAATCAGGTGGGTTTTATCGGTCAATGAAATATTGTCTTCAACGTAAGCTGCCCAGTTTCGTTGCGAAGCCTTGCCACCGCGCGTTGCGGAGATACCGATAAACGCATCGGTTTTACCTTGGTCTTTAAATCCCTGAGTATTGGAAGCAGGATCGTCCAATTTACTGTCAGTAAATTCCGCACCGACCGTCAATACATTATCGACTCCAAGTTTGAACGGAATATTTGCTTCGCTACTGAAGCGCAGGTTTTTCAGACGGCTTTGTACAAAATCCAAGCCTGTATAGCTGCCTTCCGGACCACCGGCCAAACCTTCAGGTAAGTGGCTGTTGACTGTGCGCTCATAACTGATCACGTTTTTGGTATCGCCCCATTCCCATGCGCCATCATGCGTTAAAGAATAAGCGGAACGATATAAACGAGCAGTTTCGGCTTTACTGTCAGCCAGAGAATTAACTAAAGCAGAACGCGGATTGCTGTTTTGCGTATCGCCGTTGTAGATATTGCCCTGACGGCTGTAGCTGCTGTCTAAAATCAATGTTTGCGCAGGGCTGATTTTCCATTGCAGACGGCCTGCAATGTCTTTATTGCGTATGCCTTCGACACCGGCCGCGCTGTCGTTGCCGTGTCCTTCATTAATATCGGCCGCATCTGCATCTGTTTTATTCAGGTTGCCGTAAATGCGGAAGCCCAAAGTATCTTGAATAATCGGACCGCTCAAATTGAAGCCGATACGGCGGGTTGCGCCTTCTTTGCTGTCTTGCGGTTGATTGGCGTAAAGATTGACCTGGCCTTTAAATTCCTTAGACACTTTTTTGGTAACGATATTGACCACGCCACCCATCGCGCCGGAGCCGTAACGTGTTGCCGCCGGACCGCGCAAAACGGTGATGGATTCAATTTCTTCAACCGGTACCCAGTTGCTGTCGCCGCGCGTATTGCGTTCACCGCGCATACTGATACGCTCGGACTGGCGCGAATTTACAGGCTTGCCGTCAATCAGAATCAATGTGTTTTCAGGGCCCATACCGCGCAAGTCGATTTGGCGTTTGTTGCCGCGCTGACCCGTCGCTGTATTGCCGGTCAGGTTGACGCCCGGCATGGTGCGGACAAATTCGGAAATATCGTTGACGGCCGGACGCTTGTCGATGTCGTCTTTTGAAATACGCGATACGCCCAGCGACTGTTGCAGTTGCTTCTCGGCAGTAACGTAAACGGTATCGACTTCAGCCTGTTCGGCAGCTTTCTCTTCAGCAGCGTGAGAGAATGCGCTGATTAATGCCAAAGGCAAAATGGCGAGTGTGAATGTTTTCATTGCATCGTTTCTCTTTAACTTTGTTTGTTAAAATCAAAATAAAAATTATTCAGGATTCTAAATAAACTTAACAGAGTTTTCAATGCAATTAAGAGTGATTTACAATTATTCGTTAAATTAAGCCAATAAAAATAACCAAATGCCTAATAATTAAAAAGGCCGTCTGAAACGGCATGAAAGGGAATCTGAGATTTCCATCATACCGTTCAGACGGCCTTATTCAAATTTTAATTATTTGCCTGCTGCTTTTTGCAAAAGGGCATACAATTCGTCTTTGAGTTTGAGTTTGGCTTTTTTCAGCTCCTCGATTTCTTCGGCGCCGCTGGTTACCACGTTATTCACCAAACCGGTAATTTTATCGTCCAGCTCGTTGTGCTCCTCAAACAAACGGGCAAAGTGTGCATCCTCTTGTTTCAGTTTAGAAATCAGATCGCGATATTCTGGAAACATTTTGTTTTCCTCTCTTGTTAATTAAATAAAAAAGTACTGCTGTCAAAAACTAGGACGAATTAATCTTTAGCTTCATTATAACAAACACGGGCGTTTTATCCAGTCTTTTTTAAGCCGAAACTGTTTTATGTCAAAATTAATAATATCACCATTAGCCATCGTCCCAATGGAAAGAAACAGGTTTCTAGACGGTTTGCCGACTTGGGCATACAATCGGGCTTATGCGTTTACACAATGGCCGAACCACCCTATTCCGTCATATCAACGGCATGGACGGACAATTTATCCTGCTTGAAAACCATCCTTCATGGATGCCGGTCAATGATGCCGATTTCAACCATGCCGCGCCCCTGCCCGACGGTTTGGCCGTACACGAAGAATCGTTTTATCCATTTGAAAAAATAAATGCCGCCGAATCGGCAGACAATATCAAAATCTTCAGCGAAGAAGCCCTACGGCTGGAGAAAGAACGATTAAATGCGGTAGCCTTGGTAGAACTGGCAAAAAATCTCAAAGCCGCCCAAGCCGAAGCCGATTTAGCCGCGCTTCTGGAAAAAATGGATTTTCATTTAAAACAAGATGATATTTTCAAATAAACCCTTCAATCTCAGGCCGTCTGAAACCAAACACCCGACACAATTGTTGACAATGCAAGAAAAATAGTTCATCTTGAACCAATCCGCAGCACTCCATCCTATATTTTCAGCCCATCACAAAGGAATCGAGAACATGTTTTCAAAAAGCGTTACCCTCGCACAATATGACCCCGATTTGGCAGCAGCCATCGCCCAAGAAGACAAGCGCCAGCAAGACCACGTCGAGCTGATCGCCTCTGAAAACTACGTCAGCTGTGCCGTTATGGAAGCCCAAGGTTCGCAATTGACCAACAAATACGCTGAAGGCTATCCTGGCAAACGCTACTATGGTGGCTGTGAACACGTTGATATTGTTGAACAATTAGCGATTGACCGCGTAAAAGAACTGTTTGACGCCGCCTATGCCAACGTTCAACCGCACTCCGGCTCCCAAGCCAACCAAGCCGTATATGCTTCAGTTTTGAAACCGGGCGACACCATTTTGGGCATGTCTCTGGCACACGGCGGCCACTTGACCCACGGCGCAAGCGTTAACATCTCCGGCAAACTCTACAACGCCATTACTTATGGTTTGGATGAAAACGAAGTTCTCGATTATGCCGAAGTAGAACGTTTGGCTCTTGAACACAAACCTAAAATGATTGTGGCTGGTGCATCTGCCTACGCGTTGCAAATAGACTGGGCAAAATTCCGTGAAATCGCCGATAAAGTCGGCGCGTACCTCTTTGTCGACATGGCGCACTATGCCGGCCTGATTGCCGGCGGCGAATATCCTAACCCCGTGCCATTCTGCGACTTCGTCACCACCACCACCCACAAAACCCTGCGCGGCCCTCGCGGCGGTGTGATTTTGTGCCGTGACAATACCCACGAAAAAGCGCTGAACTCTGCCATCTTCCCAAGCCTGCAAGGCGGTCCGTTGATGCACGTTATCGCCGCCAAAGCCGTAGCGTTTAAAGAAGCGTTGCAACCTGAGTTCAAAGAATACGCAAAACAAGTGAAAATCAATGCTGTCGCCATGGCGGAAGAGTTGGTTAAACGCGGTTTGCGCATCGTATCCGGCCGTACAGAAAGCCACGTTTTCCTCGTTGACCTGCAACCGATGAAAATCACCGGCAAAGCCGCCGAAGCCGCTTTGGGCAAGGCTCACATTACCGTCAACAAAAACGCCATCCCGAATGATCCGGAAAAACCATTCGTTACCTCTGGCATCCGCATCGGCTCCGCCGCCATGACCACACGCGGCTTTAACGAAGCCGACGCGCGCGTATTGGCAAACTTGGTTGCCGACGTATTGGCCAATCCTGAAGACGAAGCCAACCTCGCCAAAGTCCGCGAACAAGTGACTGCTTTGTGCAATAAATATCCGGTTTACGGCGCATAAGCATTTCCGACTTGGATAAAATAACAGGCCGTCTGAAACTTCAGACGGCCTTCTTTTATTTCAACTTTTCTTTTAAATTTCAAAACTGTTTGTTTCGCTGACTTTGCGTATCATGCCTGCCGCGACAGTATGATTGGTGGCTTCGTCAATCAAAATAAACGCGCCTTGGGCATGATTGTCTTCGTATGCGGCAGCAGCGAGCGGTTGCTGGGTTTTGAGGCTGACGCTGCCGATGTCGTTGAGCTTGAGCGTTTCGGCAGATTCGACCCGGCTGAGGGTATTGACGTCCCAAACGTAGGCAATTTCGCTGATTTTTACGGGCGTAGTTTGGGTAGTGTGCTTCAGCAAATATTTGCGGCGCAGATTGAGCGGAATATCGTCAAACCAGCAAAGCGCGGCTTGAAATTGTTGTTCGGGAACAATGGCGCTGTCGGCTGAAACAATGCTGTTGCCGCGTGAAATATCGATATCGGTATCCAAAACGACAGTCAACACTTCCCCTGCCTCGGCAGATTCGGTTTTACCGTTGGCATTATAGATTTCGGCAACTTTGGCAACATGGCCGCTGGGCAAAACTTTGACTTCATCGCCCACTTTCAGACGGCCTGCTTCCAATCTGCCTTGATAACCGCGGAAGTCGTCGCTGCTGCTGCCGTCTTGGCGCGCCACGCGTTGTACGGGAAAGTGCACGGCTTGGTCAGCGGCATTTTGACGGTTGACAGGCAGGCTTTCAAGCAAAGGCAAAAGCGGTAAACCTTGATACCACGGGGTTTGGCTGCTGGCATTGACGATATTGTCGCCTTTTAATGCGCTGATGGGCAGGAAGTGGATGTGTGCTTTGAGGCCGATTTGTTCCGCCAGTTTGCGGTAGGCCTCGATAATGGCTTGATATTTGGCTTCGTCAAAGTCGAGCAGGTCGAGTTTGTTGACGGCGACAATGATGTTGGGGCAGCCCAAAAGTTTCAGAATCGCGCTGTGGCGTTTGGTTTGGGGCAGTAGGACTGGCTCGCTGCCTGAAAAATCAACGCGTGTGGCATCAACCAAAATAATGGCGGCATCGGCAGTCGATGCGCCGGTAACCATATTGCGCGTGTATTGCTCATGTCCCGGCGTATCGGCAATGATGAATTTGCGTTTGGGCGTGGCGAAATAACGGTAGGCCACGTCAATGGTAATGCCTTGTTCGCGCTCGGCGGCAAGGCCGTCTGTCAGGCTGGCGAAGTCGGGCGTTTCGCCGTTTTCAGCAGCGCGGTTGAGCTTGTCAAGCTGGTCGGTCAGTAAGGTTTTGCTGTCGTAGAGCAGGCGGCCGATGAGGGTGGATTTGCCGTCATCGACACTGCCGGCGGTAATGAAGCGCAAAAGCGGAGCGGAAGCTGCGGTCATGATTCTTTCCCATTTCTCGTGATTTCTCAAACTGACTGCTACTTTAAACAGGCCGTCTGAAAATGGGAAAGAATGTTTGGTTGTTAAAAAAGCTGTTTTCGTTATATCGCAAAGCTATGGGATATTGCCTCACGCCATCTGTTTTCCCCGGGTCGCTAACCAACACACAATCGACCCTAAGCATACCATTCCCGCTCCCTGCCAAAACGTCATGGACAACGGTGCGCGAATCACAAACGATGACACCACCGCAGACAACACTGGAATGAAATAAGATGCGCCTGCCAATACGGTCAGGTTGCCACGTGAAATACCGATATTCCATACTGCATAGCCCAAACCCATGCAAGCTGCGGCGGCAACGGCATAGCCGAGCGATACGGCATCAAAATTCAACGTATTCGCGCCGCTGAGAAAGTATTCGATCCACAACAGTATCGACACCAGCGCAAAGAAGAAGCCGACGCTGCTACCCTCTGCTTTCACGCGCGCCGTCAGCGTACAATATGCTGCCCAAAACACCGCGTCCGTAAATGCCATGATATAGCCGCCGGGATTGGTGCGGACATTGTGGTAAATACCAGAAACCGACAAGCCGACATCGCCGCCCAATACAGTGGCAATCCCTAAAAACGACAGCACAAAGCCGATGACTATCCACCATTTTGACGGCTGTTTGTTGAAATATACCGCTCCGACGATGGTAAACGTCGGCCACAAATAATTGACCATGCCGATTTCCACCGCCTGTCTCGCGTTTTGCGCAAAACCGACCGAGAGCGACAAACACAGTTCGCAGCCGACAAAAAACACACTCGCCCAAAACAGATAGCTGCGGTTGTAATTGCGCAAATGCGGCCGGCCGAAAATCAGCCAAATCAATACGGTGGACAGGGTGTACATCATTGCCGCGCCGCCCACTGCCCCCATATGCAGGCTCAAAGAGCGTATCAGAGAAATGACAAAGCTCCACAAAGCAACGGCAAGCAGCCCGATGGCAGTGGCTTGTTTAGGGGAGATGTTTTGAGATAAGAAATGAATCATGGCGTATGTGTCGAAGATGTTATTAGGTTTATCGTAGTTTGAATATATCGTTTCTACATTAATTATTTTAACGGTTTCAAGGCCGTCTGAAAATGATTGTTTCAGATGGCCCTCTATTTGCAATTAGTCCTAAACATGACTATAATCCTCATCCGATTAGTCAATATAGAGACCAATTTATGAATCAGCTCGACCAACTCGGTATGCGCATCAGCCATATAGACAGCGCATTTGACCAATGGATTAAACAGCAAAACACCAACTACAATACCTTCGCCGTTCTCTATACCTTAGCCACCGAAGGCAGCCGCACTCAAAAATACATAGGCGAAGAATGGAGCCTGCCCAAGCAAACCGTTTCCGGCACATGCAAAACGCTGGCGGAACAAGGCTTGCTGACATTTCACGAAAGCGAACAAGACAAACGCGAACGCTTATTGTCGCTGACCGAGCAAGGCAAAGAATCCGCCGCACCATTGGTGCAAAACATGCAGGAATTCAGCAAACGAATTTTTACCGCCTTCGGTGAAAAACGTGCAGCCCGACTGTTTGCCGATTTGGACGCGTTGACCGAATTAATGGCGCAAACCCTCAATACTAAATAAAGGAGGGCAACCATGTGGAAAATGTTGAAACACATCGGTCAAACACACCGCCGCAAACTCATCACAACCTTCTCTCTCGTCGGCTTGGATAATCTGCTCTTGCTGGTATATCCCGTGTTTGGCGGCTGGGCGATTAATGCCGTTATGGAAGGCAACGTCTGGCAGGCAATGTTGTATGGTGTGGTGGTTTTATTGATGTGGATAATCGGTGCCGCCCGCAGGATAGCCGATACGCGCACATTTACCCAGATCTATACTGAAATAGCCGTCCCGGTTGTCTTGGAACAGCGCAAACGAGAAGTACCGCATTCCGCCATTACTGCACGCGTCGCCCTATCGCGTGAGTTTGTCAGTTTCTTTGAAGAACACCTGCCCATCGCTGCTACTTCGCTGGTCTCCATCTTCGGTGCATGTATGATGTTGCTGATATTGGAATTTTGGGTGGGCGTATTGGCTGTTGCGATACTTGCCCTGTTTTTATGGTTGCTGCCGCGTTTTGCCGCCATCAGCGAAAACCTATATTTCCGTTTAAACAACCGGCTTGAACGCGACAACCACCTTATCCGCGACGGCAACGAGCATCAGCTCTACCGCCACTACGGCTGGGTTGCCAAACTACGCGTGCTGATTTCCAACCGCGAAGCCTTAGGCTATCTCAGTATCGGTATGGCGATGAGCGTATTGTTCGGCTTTGCCTTTATACACATGACGCTTAAAGGCTATGGCAGTGCCGGCCATATCTATTCCGTCAGCACTTATTTATGGATGTTTGCAATGAGCTTGGACGATGTACCGCGCTTGGTCGAACAATACTCCAATCTAAAAGATATCGGACAACGCGTTGAACTCTCGGAAGAAAACAATCTTTCCAAGGCCGTCTGAAACCTTAACACACCATCAGGACATATTATGAGTTGGTTTTATTTAATCTTAGCCGGAATACTGGAAATCGGCTGGCCCTTGGGGCTGAAATTGGCACAACAAGAAGGCTACCGTTGGCAGGGTATTGCTGCCGCCTTGGCCTGCATTGTCGGCAGCGGATTTTTTCTATTCCTCGCCCAAAAAAACATACCGATGGGGACGGCCTATGCCGTTTGGACAGGCATAGGCGCGGCAGGCGCATTTTTAGTAGGCGTAGCCTTTTTCAACGATGCCGCCAACTTCGGCCGCTGGCTCGGCGCATTCTTAATTATTTCAGGCGTAATCGTCATGAAACTTTCCAGTCATTAAAAAACCGCAAAGGCCGTCTGAAACCAAGACGGCCTTCTTATATTCCGAATATAACGAAATCATCTTAAATTAAAACCAAGCATTCTTTCCTTTTTTCAGACGGCCTGTTTAAAGTAGCGACTGTTCATTATTCAAACAATCGGCTATAGCCGTCCCAACAAAGGAAACAAAATGAGCCAAGCCAATCCACTGCCTGCCGAACTCTCCGCCCAACTCTCCGCCCTATCCCCCACCCAACTTGCCTGGCTCTCCGGCTATTGCTGGGCACAAAGCCAAGGCGTATCCGGCGCAGCAGCCGAACCGACTATCCTGCAAGCAGCCGTCTCGGCAGTCAGCCGCCGCGTATTAGTCCTTTCCGCCTCCCAAACCGGCAACGCACGCAGCGTTGCCGAATCCTTACACGCCAAACTTCAAGCCGCCGGCGTAGAAGCCCGCCTCAGCAGCGCAGGCGATTTCAAAAGCAAAACCCTGCCCGACGAAGACATCGTCCTTTTGGTTACCTCCACCCAAGGCGAAGGCGAACCGCCCGAAGAAGCCCTACCCCTATACAAATTCATCTACGGCAAAAAGAAACCCGACCTCAGCAAACTCACCTTTGCCGTCTTAGGACTTGGCGACTCCTCCTATCCAAACTTCTGCCAAGCAGGCAAAGACTTTGATGCCAAATTTGCCGAACTGGGCGCAGGCCGTCTGAACGACTTGGGCATTTGCGACTTAGAGTTCCAAGCAAATGCCGACGCATGGGTAGCCGCCGTCGTACCCAAAGTAGCCGAATTGACCGCCCAAGCAGCAAGCCCTAGTGCAAACACCGCAGCACACAGCCCGGCCACCCCAAGCAGCGGCACCGCATACACCAAAGAAAACCCCTACACAGCCACCCTCTCCGTGCGCCAAAAAATCACCTCACGCACCGCAGAAAAAGACGTCGAACACATCGAAATCGACCTCAGCGGCTCAGGTTTGCATTATCAGGCGGGGGACGCACTCGGCGTATGGCCACTAAATGCCGGCGATCTCGTTCAAGAAATCCTCGACCTCAACCAACTGAACGGCAATGAAACCGTCCAACTTTCAGACGGCCGCGAAACCGACATCCGCACCGCCCTGACCGAATCCGCAGACATCACCCAAAACACACCGGCATTCGTCCAACAATACGCCGAATTAACAAACAACGAAGCACTCAAAACCATAGCCGCAGATAAAGCCCAACTGGACGCCTACCTCGCCGCCACACCGCCCGTCGGCGTATTCGCAGCCTATCCGCACCCACTGGACGCACAAACCCTATACAGCCTCTTCCGCCCACAAACCCCGCGCCTTTACTCCATCGCCTCCGCACAAGACGAAGTCGGCGAAGAAGTCCACCTCACCATCGGCATCGTCCGTTTCGACCACCACGACCACACCTACACCGGCGCAGCATCCGGCTACTTGGGCGAACGCCTCGAAGAAGGCAGCGAAGTCCGCGTCTTTGTCGAACCCAACCCCAACTTCCGCCTACCACAAAACGGCGACACCCCCATCATCATGATCGGCGCAGGCACAGGCGTCGCCCCCTTCCGCTCCTTCATGCAACAACGCGCCGCCAATGGCGACAGCGGCAAAAACTGGCTCTTCTTCGGCAACCAACGCCTGGCTGACGACTTCCTCTACCAACTCGAATGGAGCGATTGGCGCAAAGACGGCCTCCTCACCCGCGCCGACCTCGCATGGAGCCGCCAAGGCGAACACAAAGTCTATGTCCAACACAAAATCGCCGAACGCGCCGCCGAAGTTTGGAACTGGCTGCAACAAGGCGCACACATCTACGTCTGCGGCGACGCCGCACGCATGGCGCGCGATGTCGAAAACGCCCTGATCGAAGTCATCGAAACCCAAGGCAAACTCAGCCGCGACGAAGCCGAAGACTACCTCAACGACCTGCGCGAAGACAAACGCTACCAACGCGACGTTTATTGATTGAATAAACAAAAATAAAGGCCGTCTGAAAGCTGGATTTCAGACGGCCTTTTTAAGGAACTTGCTCGGATTGTTATCAATTTATCTTGTCTTGCATTATAATTGTGCAAATTTGACTCACTCGAAAGAAAATAAATTGGAAGGATTACAACAACTTGTAGATTTATTGGTGGGCTTTGTCGATTGGATATTGAAATTACTGGCCTTCTTGTTTTAAACTACGTTCCATACTTTTATACATTAAAGACGTATTTTCATCATGCAAACCGCGCAATGCTCCGCTACTTTCTTCTATTGGTACCACACAAACGTGCGGTACTTTTTTGCGCTTGTCTGAAACAGACCAAATTGAAAATACGCAAATCAGAGCCGCCTCATTTGAGCGGCTTTTTTTATACCCACCATGGCCGCTTAAATCCACCCATTTTTAAGAAATAAGGAATACAGCCATGACCGCTTCAACCAAAATCCACAGCCAAACTCAAATGTTACACACCTGCCGCATGGTCGTTGACAGCAACAGCCACCACAGCATGCCCAACACGCTCACTTTGCCTGATACGCCCGACAGCCTCATCAGCGAAGCCTTAATTCCGCAAGTACGCACCATCGCGACTTTGATTGCCGCAGAACGTCACGATTTCAATCAAAGCAGCCCCAGCGTTTTTACTGATGAAGCGGATTTCTTCGCGGCGCGTATTTTGGTTTTGGGCGTACGCCGTTTCCATTTGGACATTACCCTGCTGCCCATGCTCAAAACCGCCAACAAACGCGCCGAAGCCTTCGCCAAACGCCATCACATGCCCTTCTCTCCCGCTGAAATGCAAATGTCCCTGCACACCCGCCGCCCTGCCAACCTGCTGATTATCGAAACCGAACACGAAATGCCTACCCTGGGCAATCTGGCCGCCAACAGCCGTGCATTTGCCGCGCAACTTTCCAATATTATTTTGTAAAACCACTTGAAAAACAGGGAAATGATTTAATATTAGGCAAACACACTCCGCCGAAATCTCGGCAAAGACAAACTTCTCTCAGGAAAAACAATGAAAAAACTGATTGCCTTAGCCGCCCTTTCCACTTTCGCCCTTGCTGCCTGCAAAGACAATACCCAGGCACAGCTTGAGCAGCAACAAAAACAAATCGAAGCATTGCAACAACAGTTGGCACAACAAGCAGGCCAACAAGAAGACAATACGGTTTACCAGCTCATGCCTGAAGCCGTGAAAGACACCATTCCTGCCGAGGCACAAGCCAACGGCAACAACGGCCAACCGGTAACCGGTACAGACGGCCAACAATACATCTACGACCAATCCACCGGAAGCTGGCTGCTGCAAAGCTTGATAGGTACTGCAGCCGGTGCATTTATCGGCAACGCATTGGCCAATAAATTCACACAGGCACGCAATCAAAACAGTCCGATTGCCCGTCAAGCCCGTGCCAACTATTATCAAAGCGCACGTCCAAACGGACGCACCAGCCAACAGCTGAATACACGCACCCTGCGTGCCCAGCAACAAAATGCCCAGCAGCAACAACGATACCGTGAAACTACGCGTCAGCCTTCCAACTATCGCCGCCCCAGCATGGGCCGAGGCTTTGGCCGCCGCCGCTGATTCGGTTTATATTCCATCTTTGATATAAATACGCGCAATATTAAAGGCCGTCTGAAAAATCAGGATAACTGGTTTTCAGACGGCCTTTAGTCCTTCTCTATTTTCTTATTGCAGATTTGTGGGTCTGTCTGTATGCGTTATGCCCAGAAATCGCGAGGTGCGTCCAATACGGGTTTGACGATACCGGTGCGGACGGCAAAATCGCCGAAGCCTTCATCATCGAGTCGGTTTTGCGCCCAATCGGCCACCCAGCCTTCGACAATTTCAAGGATTTCAGGTTCGGTAATATTTTCTTTAAACAGGCGCGGGATGCGTGTGCCTTCTCGGTTGCCGCCTGCGTAAAGGTTGTAGCGGCCGACGGCTTTGCCGACCAAACCGATTTCCGCCAGCATGGCGCGACCGCAACCATTCGGGCAACCGGTTACGCGCAAAACGATGTATTCGTCTTCCAAGCCGTATTTGGCGAACATTTCGTCGATTTTATCGGAGAATGTCGGCAGGAAGCGTTCGGCCTCCGCCATCGCCAGCGGGCAAGTCGGCAAGGCAACGCAAGCCATGGAGTTTTCACGCTGGATGGTAATCGATTTACTGATAAGGCCATGATCTTTGGCGATTTTATCAATCGTATCTTTTAATTCCGGCGGTACATTGGCAACCACCAGATTTTGGTTGGCCGTCAGACGGAAGTCGCCGGGATGGATTTTGGCAATTTCACGTACGCCGGTTTTCAAAGGTCTGCCGGGATAATCAAGCAGGCGGCCGTTTTCAATAAACAAAGTCAAATGCCAGTTGCCTTCATGTCCTTGTACCCAGCCGATATGGTCGCCGCGGTGGGTGAATTCGTAAGGGCGGATGGGGTCAAATTTAATGCCCATGCGCCTTTCGACTTCTTCTTTGAACACATCTACGCCGACGCGTTGCAGCGTATAGCGTGTACGCGCTGCTTTGCGGTCGCTGCGGTTGCCCCAGTCGCGCTGAGTGCTGACGACGGCTTCTGCGGCGTTGAGGGTGTATTCCAGCGGAACGAAACCGAATTCATAGGAAATATTGGGATAAGTTTTGGTATTGCCGTGTTCGCTGGATAAACCGCCGCCGACCAATACATTGAAACCCACCAACTTGCCGTTTTCTGCAATCGCCACAAAACCTAAGTCGTTGGAATGAATGTCCACATCGTTATCAGGCGGAATCACAACGGCAGTTTTGAATTTGCGCGGTAGATAGGTTTTACCCAAAATCGGCTCTACGTCGTCGGCAATTTCTTTATTGCGCGGCTCGGTCGGCTCGGTCGTGAACACTTTTTCACCGTCCAGCCATACATCGGCATATGCCATGGTGCGCGGCAGGAGGTGCATACTGATGCGCGCCGCCCATTCATAGGCTTCTTGGTGCAAAGTGCTTTGTACAGGATTACTGGTGCACAACACATTACGGTTGACATCGCTGGCTGTGGCAATGGAATCCAGACCCAGTTTGTGCAATGCCTGATGTGCCTGTTTTAAATCGGTTTTCAGAATGCCGTGGTATTGGAAGGTTTGGCGGTTGGTCAGGCGGATGGAGCCGTAAATCGTATTTTCACCGGCAAATTTATCGATACCCAGCCACTGTTTCGGCGTAATGATGCCGCCGGGCAAACGGCAACGCAACATCATGTTTTTTAAAGGCTCAAGCTTTTGTTCGGTACGCTCGGCACGGATATCGCGGTTGTCCTGTTCGTACATGCCGTGGAAGCGGATAAGTTGAAAGTTGTCGGCGGTAAAGCCGCCGGTAAAGTCGTCTTTCAACTCTTCTTTAATGGTGCCGTGCAGATAATCGCTGCGTTCTTTCAAGGCTTCGTTGCCGGAAAGCGGTGTATCAGGCAGCTTAGCGCGCGGGTCGGTCGTGGTAGCAGTCATTGAAGTACTCCTTATTTTTGGTATAGGCGTTACTTTAATGAGGCCGTCTGAAAATGGGAAAGAATGGTTTGTTTGTTTTAAAGACGATTTTGTTATATTGGTAAAATGCCGCACTTACCTATAGCTAATTTGAATTTACTATATTTATGTTCTGACTGATGAACGTTGGCAGATTAGAAATAAATTAAACAAATGGCTTACATCATTAGCCTGCATCAAGCCCGATTCTAATTAAATCCACTATAATCCATTATTTTCCACGGGCTTAAACCGTAAAAATACAGCAAGCAAACTTTATGTCTCACTCCCTTATACACACTTTCGCTCAAACTTTTGGTTTTCCCTATACAGAAACGTTGCAAGAACTGCCCCCTCTGGAAGACAACCGTCATCTGCATTTGGGTGCATTAGCAGATTTCTACCGCCATATGGACGGTACATGGCATTCCGACAATCCGCTTGCCGATTATTGGCTGGAGATGGAAACTCTGTTTTTACATTGGGTAACTTATCCCAAGTTGCCCAACAGTTGGCACGATTGGGCCTTCAGTTGGGATAGGAAGACCAAGCAATATCTGCCCACACAAGGCTGGCGTGAAGAATGGGCGATATTTGGCATAATGTTCGACGATTCAATTCTTTTTGCCGATACTGCCGCCCCCGACAGTCCTGTTTATTGGCTGATAACAGGTTACGGTACGATAGAAAACCGCCGCCTTGTCGCACCTTCCATAGCAATACTAATGCAAACCTTATTGGCAATTTATGATTTTGAGTGCGAATGGCGAAAAACAGGCGGAGAGTTTTACGATGAAGAAAGCTGTGACATACCTTCAGCATTATATTCTGCTCTGCATGATTTACTACAACGGGAACTGCCACCGGAATGCGCAGCAGGATTTGAAAAAGCGTTTTGGGGCTGATGCTGTAATTGCAATCTAAAAAACCTATTCTCTGCCGTCTGAAATTTTGACTTTAAGAAACAATTATTTAAAATAATATAATTGATTCATTTGAAATATCAGTTTGAAAATTCTTGAAGAATTAATAGGCTGCTGAGACATAAAAAGGCCGTCTGAACTTTGCTTTCAGACGGCCTTGATATTGAGTGGAGCAAACCGATTAGGCTTGTTTGTTCCAACGTTCGATAGATTCTTTGATGACTTGTTTCGCTTCTTCCACATCGCCCCAAGATTCAACTTTAGTGGTACCTGCTTTTTTCAGGTCTTTGTAGTGGTTGAAGTGGAACTCGATTTGTTTGATCAGTTGTTGCGGCAAATCGGCCAAAGTTTTGTAGGCATTGCCGTTGTTGCGGTCGTCGGCCGGAACGCAGACGATTTTGTCGTCCACTTCGCCGTCGTCAACGAATTTCATCACGCCGATAACGCGTGCTTCCAGGAAAATACCGGTTGCTAAAGGCTGCTCGGTAACCAACAATACGTCCAATTCGTCGCCGTCTTCGTCCAAAGTTTGCGGAATGAAGCCGTAGTTGGTCGGTTTGGCGAAAATTGCTGGTTCAACGCGGTCGAGTTGGAAAGCGGCCAGTTTGCGGTTCCATTCGATTTTGTGGTTGCTGCCTGCCGGGATCTCGTTGACAACGTTGATGATGCCGCCGTCCACGTCGCCCGGGGTCAGGATTTTGTTGAAGTCTGCCATGATGGTTTCCTTTGATTTTAAAGAGAGTCAAACGGCGAAAGTATAGCAAACCCACGGCCGTCTGAAAATGTGAAACTGTCGTATTCAGACGGCCTTTTTGGCATTCAGCCTTTTGACCAATTCTAAAATTGCGCGTTTATTGGAAGGGGAAAACACTTTTTCCGCCGCTTCTTCTGCACCAAACCAACCGTAGGCAACGTGTTCGTCCGGTTGCAGAACAATGGGCGTATCGCGAGGAATTTGGGCGGAGAAGGTGTGTTCGCGGTTTTCAAAAACGCCTTTAGGATAGCGATGGCGCCAGTGATGATAGATTTCATAAACGGTGCTGTCGTGCCAGTTTTCCAGCTGTTCGTCTGCAAGGCGGATACCGGTTTCTTCCCACACTTCGCGCCATGCGGTTTCTTCAATACGCTCGCCCTCTTCCATGCTGCCGGTGACCGACTGCCAAAAACCTTGCGGCGCCGTACGTTCAATCAGCAGGATATTGCCGTCTCCATCATGCAAGACGACCAAAGCGGAAACGGGATACTTCAAAGGCTTGCCGCTCATGACTTATCCTTGCCGGATTGATTGGGGAGGCTGATTTTTTGTAGTAAGTAAGCCGAAAGGTTGTCCATATCTCACTCAAAAATGGGAAATTGATATTCAGACGGCCTTTGCTGGAAATCCGCAAAGGCCGTCTGAAATTATACCTGATTTAACTGCGCCAGTTTCCAAGACACCAGCTCTGCCGCTTCTTCCGGCGAGTTGGCCTTCAAGCCTGCTTCGCCAAAATAAGAAATTTTAGGCAAATCACACAAAAACTTATCGACGTCTTCTGCCGTCAAAAAACGGCCGTGCAAATCGAATCCGACGTTTAAAGCACGTCCTTTGATTTCCGCCATCCTGTCATGCAAATGGCCGTACAAGTGATACCAACCCTGATAGCAGCCGTCCCACTCCTGAATCGGATAGTGAAAGAGAACCAGCGTATTCTTAATTTCCGGCAATTTGAGTTTCAAATACGGCCGTATGGACGACAGCAGCGGATGGCCGTCATGCTTGGTTTGGCTGCGGAAAAAATCGGCATGCTGCCGAATCACATGATCATGATTACCGTAAATCAAGTGATGTTGCCCGTTCAAACGCGACAAAACGCGCTCTATCTGCTTGTAGTCTTGGGCAAAGGAAAAATCGCCCAGGTTGTACACCGTATCTTCAGGCGTAACGGTTTCATTCCATGTCCGGATTAAAAATTCATCCATTTCTTCCACATTGTCAAACGGTCGAAATTGCGGGCAGAATTTGGCGATGTTTTTATGTGAGAAATGTAAATCTGATGTGAAGTAGGTTTTGCTCATGCCATGCTCTCTGCGTTGCAGGCTTGAATCGTATCACGCGCGGGCGTATGCTGAATAATGTTTATTATATGCTTCAAGGAGTTTTTATGCGTTTGGTTATTGCCGCGCCGGCCAACGGCGCAATATTGAAAGACGCGCTCAAAGCGCATCTGCAAAACGACACGCGCGTCAGCAGCTTGGTCGATTTATCCTCGCCAGAAGGAAGCTATCCGCAACTCTCGTTTGCCGCAGCCGAAGAAGTCGCGGCAGGACGCGCCGACCGTGCGCTGTTGATTTGCGGCACCGGCGTGGGCACGGCAATCGCCGCCAATAAAGTGCGCGGCATTCGGGCGGCGACAGCACATGATTTGCTCACCGTCCGCGGCTCGGTGGAAAACTATAACGCGCAGGTTTTATGTATGGGGCAAAACGTGATTGCCGCGCCGGCCGCTTGGGCATTGGTCGATATTTGGTTGGATTTGCGCCACGACACAAGCAGCAGCTATGCGCATAAAGTCGGAGAAATCGAAGCATACGAGCGCGGAAAATAAATACGTGTTGCTCCATATATTTTCAGACGGCCTTGTTACGTTTCGCTTTAGCAAAACCGGTAAGGCCGTCTGAAAATATTTAAATGCTTATTTTCCTTTTTTATTGCAAGGATGTCCTGCGCTGTTGTCGCAGACGCGTAAATTGCGCAAATGCATGACGGCATTGGTCAACTCGGCCTTCGTCGGCTCGTAACGGAAAGCATATTGCTTCACGTACAAAGCTTCGTTACCCTGTACGGCTTTTATCCAAGTAAATTCAGGTTTGCTGGTTTGCGGATTGTTGGCGCAAAACAACATCACCAAAGCGAATGGATAGCCGTTTTCTTCACCTGCCGTTATTGGGTTGACACTACTTTGCGGACAGGCATTCTGCCATGAGGCTGAAAGATTGCCGAAAAACTGCTCAACACCCGGTTTCATACCTGCCATGGATTGCAGCGTGACCATTTGCGTCCAGTCTTCCACAGTCTGTTTCTGCGGCACAAGTTCTATCAATGTCACACCATTTTGCGCGGTTTGATAGCCGACTTTGAAGCCTTTAGGCGGAGCGCCGAAAGACCCAAATTCCTCAGCCTGCGCAGTTTGAACAGCTAACGGAAGCATAGCGATGGCGAGCATCAGTTTCCTAACGATACTTGTTTTTTTCATTGTTTTTCCTTATTCACTAAAAGTATGGCAGATGAAACACTCCATCCGCCAGCGCTATACTAACACAAGCATATAGCATTTTTCAGACGGCCTTACAACTGCTTCAAAAACGCCTGAATAAACGCGATTTTATCCAATTCCGACATGGCATTGAATGTTTCCTGATGCTCGTGGATATAGTCAATCAAAGGGTAAAATTCTTCATCAACATGGCGTTTATCCAGTTTGCGGCTGATATTGCCCTCGTTGCTTCGTCCTAAAAACTTGGAAATCAGGTAATACGGTGATTTGAGTTTGAACAGCATTTCGCCGTTTTGGGCATCAAATACCATAAAGCCTTCGTGTTCCACATTTTTCAGACGGCCTTTCAGCTCGCCAAACGTGATGTTTTTCAGCGTTTCAGGACGGCGAACGCCGTATTGTTTGCCGATTTTGTCCAATTCCGCTTCGCTAAACTGACGGCCGGTCGCCACGTCAATGCAGCCGATTAAGGTTTCGCCCAATTCTTCACGGATGATGTGAACGTCTTTCGCGTCTGTGATTTCAAACAAAAAAGTGTGGTTCGGATAAGCGCGGAACAAGGTTTCGTATTGCGCGCAGTGTGCGGCGGTCATGTCTGCAAACGCGCTATCAAGCGAACCGGTAGTCGAATACAGCACTTTGCCGTCAAACGAAGCGCCTTTAGACGGATGGTCGTCTGAAAGCGAGACGAAAGTGCAGCAGCCGAGGAAGCCGTTTACTTTTACGACCGCATCCACCAATCTCTCGTCGCTGATTCGGATCGGATAACGGCTGCCTTTGGCGATACGTTCCGAATAATTGAACACTTTTTTAAACGGACGCACGATGATGCGGTTGTGCGCGTCGATAATCAAACCGCGCATTTCCAGCAAAGCATCATCAAAGCGGTTGTTATAGAACACGCTGCGGGCGTATTTCAACACGCGCAATTCAGGATAGTGCTTGGATGCTTTGGCGGTAAAGTTGCGGCTGCCGTGTTGCAGATAGTGATCGGTCACAAAGGTTTGCTGCGCTTCATCAAACACCAGCGGCTTATGCTCGACAGCCTGCATCTGTTCGATTTTTTCTAACTGCTCCGCATTTGCCGGTTGCACGGCCTCGATATGGATTTCGTTTGCCACTCGGTTTTGGTTCAGCTTGATATACGCCGCCAATACGTCATGCTCTTTCACGCCATGCAGGTTGGGATAGAAATTGTGCAGTCGATAGACCTCTGTTTCAAAACCGCTTTTCTCCGCCTGATCCAATAAATGACGGCAACGCGAAGCTTTTTGGTTGGTATTGGAATTAATGATCAGAATATTTCGATTCGGATTTTGGCGTCCAAGTCTCAAAGTTTCAGTCATCAAGGCATTACCGCGTTTCTGCGCCTTATCCACTGCTTCACCCGACCAATGATACTCACCGTATTCATCGGTAATGAACAAATCGTTTTCAATACGGACCACTTCCGCATCTGGATACTGCGCTTTAAATTCAGCGGCTTTTTGTTCGGCAAACGTCGATTTTCCCGAACCTTGATGACCGCGGATTAAGATAAATTTTTGCATTTTGTTTCCTTATTCTTTTTCTCAGCTTACCCTGAATAAATAGGCCGTCTGAAAAATATTTCTACCCTTTTTTCAGACGGCCTTAGCTTCAGTTCACAGCTGCCAACGGCGTTTTCTCAATCTCTTCTACCCAGAAATCTGTACCCATACCTCGTTCGGAAAAGGAACCAATCAGGGAGAATACTTGGTCGGAGAAGCCGCCGATGTTCAAAATATCCTGACGGTTTCGTGCTTGAGCCTTGGTGTAGGGCTGGATATCCAGACAAACGAGTTTGGCTTCTGGACAACGTCTTTTCAAAATATCCCACTCTTTCATCAGGCTGGTTGTTGCGCCCCATCCTTGGTTGTCATCCGCCCAACTTTCGTTGTCTGATACGATGACGACCAAATCCACGTCGGCTTTTTCGCGGTTCAGCATGGCGAGCGGTGCGCTGCATGCCGTTCCGCCGCCACCGATATTGGCGAGTTTTTCGGCGTTGGTCATGATACTGTCGCGCGGATTGAGCTTCACGTTTACCGTGATTTGTTCAAACGGAATCACGTGGGCTTGCGGGTTGGTACGCAACATGGCGGCGGATACGAGTGCTGCAATGTCGATGCAGCGGGTTTTGCTGGTTGCGCTGCCGCGATGGCCGGTAACCGAGCTGTGCATAGAACCGGAGACGTCCGGACAAACCACGACTTTGCCTCGGATGGCCGGTACGTTTTGTACGGCGGCTTCCATCGCGTCTTGCAGCGCTTCGCGGATTTCAAACGGCATTTGATTAGATGTTGCCTGATACGCGGTCAGCAATTGGTAAGGCAGGACGCGGGCGCGGGCAATGGCGGTTTCGTCACGCAGTTTTTCTGCCACCATTTTGATGTTTTTACTTTTGGCAAACACTTCGTGGCGCAGGAAAGTGTTCAGGTTTTGACGAACCTGCTGCCATGAGCCGTTGCGGGCAATCTCTGCCCAGTCGCCGCTGTTCAAGTCTAAAGCGGTGAGCATTTGGAAGGGAACATTGGGCAATGTGCCTTCTCGGCTTTGTTTGTAGTCTTCAAAAGCGCGGGTAATGGGCGGCAATGCTTCGCGGTCGTACGGTTTGCCGATCAACCATGCAAACCATGCGGCACGCCATACTTCACGCGGTTTTGGGTGCACCATTTTGACCACGTCTGCCAGCGACGGGGCATTGCCGACGGCGGCGTTAAGCAGTTGTTTTTCAGTGGCGGTCAAAAGCCAGGTCTGCATCAGTTTTTTCGGACGGTTGCCGAAGGATTTTCTGCCGACTGAGCCGCTGCGGATAATTTGTGCGAAGTTGCGCAACATTTTACCGTTGTCCACCACTTGGTCGAATACGCGGGCGAGCATATTCACGTCTTTTTGTGCCAACACGGCAAGCAACAGCGCAGGCATATCTTTCATAAAACCTTTTTGACGGGCATACACGGCGGTTTTGGCGACAAACTCGGCATCCAGGTTTTCTGCCAATTTCAACACTTGGTCAAGCTGACTTTGGGCATCCGCATAGTAGGTATTGTTCAGACATCCGGTAGCGGCAAGCTGGGCCAGCTGTTGTTTGTGTGTCAGTGTGTAGGCGATGCCGCCGGCTTCGTTATAAGTGTCGGTTTTAGTTAAACGGTTTTTAATAGATTGAAACAAGGTAGTATTAGCCATTTTCATTTTCTTTCATATTGTTGGTTTGAGGCCGTCTGAACTTGTTTTAGCTTTGTTTTTCAGACGGCCTTGAATGGGTGGCAGTGTGGCGGCTAAAAATGAAGAGAAGCGTTTTTAACTGAAAGCTAATGTATTCTCTTCCGGGCATCCGCCTACTGCCGTAGGGCGACTAGTTTAATTAGGATCATTCAGGTTTGTAGCAAGGAAGGAATGTAATCCTAATGGCATTCACCCATAAGGGGTGGTACATTAGGCAACAAAGAGTGGAGAAATTTTTACGCGCTCTATCCACTGAGCTACTCTGCCATAGTTGGCGGCAGAGACGGGATTCGAACCCGCGACCTCGCGCTTAGCAGGCTGTAATTCCTCCGGCATTTGCCGAATGCACCGAAAACGGTTTTTATATCGATCCGCCTGAATATTTCAGACGGCCTTGAATGAGTGGCAGCGTAGCAGATAAACATGAAGAGAAACGGTTTTAACGTGAAAGGTTAATGTACTCTCTCCGGGCATCCGCCTGCTGCCGTAAAAATAATATGGCACGCAACAAGTTTTTAAGGGAAACATGCCTTGGCTCTACCAACTGAGCTACTCTGCTATTTGAAACAACAGAGACAGGACTCGAACCTGCGACATAAGGATATCCATGTTGTAGTTTCCCTAGGCATTTGCCTGCCATATTGAAAAAGGGTGGGCGACTAAATAAACAAGACGTTCAACGTCTATCAGACGAGACAGGATTCGAACCTGTTAATCCAAATGTAGTCTTGTCGGCATTCGCCCTGTAACCACACAGCAACTAAATTTACGGAAAATTTTTCTCCGGTAACTGTATTTCCCGAAGCATCTGCTGTATCGTTACATTCACAACATAGCCAACAGCGTGCCAAGAATAAAATTTTTATAAAAATAATTTTTAATTGATTGAATATAAAGAAAATATATTTTAAAGTAGCTTTTATCGGCAAGAAGCGTAGAATAGTAAAAAATATATTTATAGATAGCTATATAGAAAATAAAATATAAAAGGATATATGATGCGATTCGATGATTTGGACAAACGCTTGCGGCTAAGTAAACGGCAAATTTGTCTTGGAAAAAATAATTTAAAGGCCGTCTGAAACATGAATACCCATCCTAAAAAACAAGTCGCTGTCAGCTTTCTCGGTACGGTATTGGACAGTGGTTTCGGTCAAGGGCGTTGGCAGAAATGGCGGCCGAATGTCGCCATGAATCAGCGTCAGGATTTTCATCTTGACCGCATGGAGCTGTTTTATGCGGAGAAATACCGCGAGCTGGCAGATCATGTAAAAGCCGATATTCAACAGGTGTCGCCGCACACAGCCGTCAATCTTGTGCCTATGGAGCTGACAAATCCGTGGGATTTCTCCGAGGTTTATACCAAACTGCACGATTGGGCGGCGGGTTATCCATTTGATACAGAAGAAGAAACCTATCTCACCCACATCACCACAGGTACACACGTTGCCCAAATCTGCCTGTTTTTATTGGTGGAATCTCGTCAAATCCCCGGCGTATTGTTACAAACCGCTCCACCCAAAAATCAAAGACGCAGTATGGAGGACGGCAATGTCGGTAGTTATGAAATCATCGATTTAGACTTAGCCCGTTACGACGTACTGGCCGAACGCCTTGCCGCTGTACGCGACGATGCAGTGCGCTACCTGAAAAGCGGCATTTCTACCCAAAACGCCGCCTTCAACCGCATGATTGCCGAAATTGAACAAGTCGCGCTCAACTCTCCTTCCCCCATTCTGCTCTCCGGCCCGACAGGCGCGGGCAAATCTATGCTGGCACGCAGGATTTTTGAATTGAAAAAAGCGCGCCATCTGATTAAAGGCACATTTGTCGATGTAAACTGCGCCACCCTTCGCGGCGACGGCGCAGCATCTGCCTTGTTCGGCCACAAAAAAGGCGCCTTTACCGGCGCGGCGGAAAAGCGTGAAGGCTACCTAAAAACTGCCGACGGCGGCGTATTGTTTTTAGATGAAATCGGCGAATTAGGCTTGGACGAACAAGCCATGTTGCTCAAAGCCATTGAAGAAAAACACTTTTATCCCGTCGGTAGCGACAGCGAAGTCAAAAGCGACTTCCAGCTCATCGCCGGCACCAACCGCGACCTACGCCACGAAATCCGCGCCGGACGCTTCCGCGAAGACCTGTTCGCCCGTATCAACATTTGGAACTACCCACTGCCCGCACTCTCCGACCGCCGCGAAGACATCGAGCCCAACGTCGAACATCAGCTCGCCCTAGCTTCACAGGAACTCGGCCGAACCACCCGCTTCAACAAAGAAGCCCTGGCCGCCCACCTTGCCTTCGCCCACTCCAACCAAGCCCCATGGCGCGGCAACTTCCGCGACCTAGCCGCCAGCATCATGCGCCTGGCAACACTCGCACCTCAAGGCAGGATACAGGTAGAACAAGTCCAAGCCGAAATCGAACGCCTCAAATGGTTATGGTCGGAAGAACCCTTTTCAGACGGCCTCCTACATAACAGGTCGTCTGAAAAAGCACAAGGCTACCCCGATAAAGTCGATTGGGACACATTGGATTTGTTCGACAAACTGCAACTGCAACACGTTATCGACGAATGCCGCAAACACCCCAATATGGCCGCCGCCGGTCGCGCTTTATTCAATATTTCTCGAACAGAAAGAGCAAAAGTCAATGACAGCGACCGATTGAGGAAATATTTACAGCGATTTGGATTGGAATGGGGAGATATTTAAATGAGAGTGGGCAAGCTAGCTCATTTTAATCGCATTATTTTTCATAATTTATAAAAAATAAAAGGCATCAATCCCGATGCCTTTTTAATTTATTAACACAAATTACTTCTTTGGTTTACTTCAAAAATGCCGCATGATAAGCAATATGCTCACCAATAAAACTGGCGATGAAGTAATAGCTATGATCGTAGCCTTTATGGAAGCGCACATCGACCGGTTGGTTTGCCGCACGGCAGGTTTCGATAAAATCTTCGGTACGCAATTGTGTTGGCAAAAACTCATCTTCCAAGCCCTGATCAATGCGCATACCTTGCACTTTATAGCCTTGTTGAATGAGCGAGCTGGCATCATATTGCTGCCATTTTTCGCGATCTTTCCCTAAATAGGCAGAAAAGGCTTTTTCTCCCCAAGGCACGATGCTTGGCGACAAAATGGGCGAAAAGGCAGAGACACTTTGATAACGTTCCCAATTTCGCAATGCCAATACCAATGCGCCGTGTCCGCCCATTGAATGTCCCATAATGGAACGTTTGCCGTTAGTAGGGAAATTTGCTTCAATCAGATCAGGCAATTCGTTCAAGACATAATCATACATCTGATAATTCGTCGTCCAAGGTTGCTCGGTCGCATTCAAATAAAAGCCTGCACCTTGCCCTAAATCGTAAGCCGCATCGTTCGGCACTTGCTCTCCGCGAGGGCTGGTATCGGGCGCAACCACAATCACTTGATGTTCTGCCGCGTAACGCTGAAAGCCTGATTTGGTAATGAAATTTTGTTCAGTGCACGTCAAGCCGGAAAGCCAATAAATCACACCAAGTGGTCGATTCTCTGGATTATCCGGCAAATAGACGGCAAATTTCATTTCGCATTGCAACGTTTGGGCATGGTGTGCCCAAACTTGTTGCGAACCGCCAAAAATTTGATGTTGTTCAATCAGTTTCATCGCGTACCTTAGTAATGAATAACAGCGCGGATCGATTTACCTTCGTGCATTAACTCAAAGGCTTCATTGATTTGATCAAGTGTCATTGTATGGGTCACAAACGGTTCTAACTCGATGTCGCCTTTCATTGAATCTTCGACCATTTTCGGCAGTTCAGAACGGCCTTTCACGCCACCAAACGCCGTGCCTTTCCAAACACGACCTGTTACCAACTGGAACGGACGAGTTGAAATTTCTTGTCCTGCACCTGCTACGCCGATGATAATGGATTGTCCCCAACCTCGATGTGCACTTTCTAATGCTTGACGCATTACATTTACGTTGCCGATACATTCAAAGGTATGGTCAATGCCCCATTTATTGATGTCTAACAACACATCTTTGATCGGTTTATCGTAATCGTTCGGGTTCAAACAATCCGTTGCACCGAACTGTTTTGCCAACTCGAATTTTGCAGGATTGGTATCAATGGCGATAATGCGGCCGGCTTTCGCTTGACGCGCACCTTGCACCACCGCCAAACCAATCGCCCCCAAGCCAAACACGGCCACAGAGTCGCCTTCTTGCACTTTTGCCGTGTTATGTACCGCACCAATACCCGTAGTAACGCCGCAGCCGAGCAAACATACATGTTCGTGGTTGGCTTCCGGGTTGATTTTCGCCAGTGAAACTTCGGCAACAACAGAATATTCGCTGAAAGTCGAACAGCCCATATAGTGATAGATCGGCTGACCTTGATAAGAAAAACGCGTCGTGCCGTCCGGCATTAAGCCTTTACCTTGCGTATCACGCACTGAGACGCACAAGTTGGTTTTACCTGAACGACAAAACTCACATTCTCCACATTCAGCGGTGTAAAGCGGAATAACGTGATCACCCGGTTTTACGCTTGACACACCTTCGCCCACAGCAACAACCACACCCGCACCTTCATGCCCAAGTACCACAGGGAATACGCCTTCAGGATCGCTTCCTGATAACGTAAACGCATCAGTATGGCACACGCCAGTATGAGTGTTACGAATTAACACCTCGCCTTTACGCGGCATTTCTACATCGATTTCCACAATTTGTAAGGGTTGATTTGGGGCGAATGCCACCGCCGCACGAGATTTGATAGTTGAATTGGTTTGTTTAATTTCCATTATTTTTGCCTTTTAATTCATTAATTAAAGTTATCTAGCCTAAGTAAGATAACCACAGTTTATACTTTGGAACCCACCCTGAAGCAAGCGTTTTTGCAATTTTGACTACAACAGTAGCATGATTGACTGAGGGCCACCATGCAATCGGCGATTAAAGGCTACTGGATATTTCCCTAAGTCATGAAGCTTTCCCGTCTGACAAGCAATTTCCTGTGCATCAAATACCCGGGCAAACTCCGCCGCTATTTCCCCAACATTGACCAAATGGCTTTGCAAGGTTTGCCAATGTTTGTAATGTAAGAGATTGCCGAGTTTGTCTTGGGCGGAATGGGCGTAGTAAATGAGGGGGCTCATATTGGAATTCTAAAAAATTCAAATTGATACAGATTCAATGATAATATGATATTAAATTTAATATGTAAATAGAAAAAATGCCGTCTGAAACTTTTTCAAACGGCATTGTTATTGATTAATCTTTATAACTTACTTCTAATATCCTCTACTGCTTTCACTAAAGCTTCAGAAAGCGAAGGATCAAAAGAAAAGTGGCCTGCTTGGACGATATTTGAACATACAGCCCCTCTTCCCTACTCAGACATAAGATACGGTGGCAGAGTTTCAACACACAGCCGCCCGAAGGCGGCTGGTTGATTTGATGATTTCTCGTGATGAATTTCATAGTTTCAACACACAGCCGCCTGAAGGCGGCTGGGCCTTGTTTATGCCAGCCCTTGTTGCCTACCGCATGTTTCAACACACAGCCGCCTGAAGGCGGCTGGGATGGCATTTCAGATGCTACAACTACTATTACTGCGTTTCAACACACAGCCGCCTGAAGGCGGCTGGGCGTATTAACTCCGCCTCATTACGCAACATTATAAGCGTTTCAACACACAGCCGCCTGAAGGCGGCTGGGGTGGTAAACGGTAAGGCGATTGTCGATAGACTGTTTCAACACACAGCCGCCTGAAGGCGGCTGGTTCTGCTTTTCAATCAAATACTTCATTAATACTGATGTTTCAACACACAGCCGCCTGAAGGCGGCTGGATATGACTCAAAATCTTTCAATTTGTGCTTCATGTTTCAACACACAGCCGCCTGAAGGCGGCTGGCTGCAATGATGGTTTTCCGAACCGTTAATTCTATGTTTCAACACACAGCCGCCTGAAGGCGGCTGGGCAAGACACTAATGGCCGTCTCAGATTTGGCAAAGTTTCAACACACAGCCGCCTGAAGGCGGCTGGTTTCGCAAATTGGTTCTGATTGGCTAAACGATACGTTTCAACACACAGCCGCCTGAAGGCGGCTGGGCCTGTGAATTTCAAAAAAGAAAATTCTCAGCAGTTTCAACACACAGCCGCCTGAAGGCGGCTGGCTATAAAACACGATAATAAAGATTGCGGGAAAGGTTTCAACACACAGCCGCCTGAAGGCGGCTGGTCGAATAGTCAAAATATTTCTACATCTCAAGTTGTTTCAACACACAGCCGCCTGAAGGCGGCTGGGGCATCGACCGTAACAACATGACGATGACGTTTGTTTCAACACACAGCCGCCTGAAGGCGGCTGGCAAGGTGGAACGAGTGGTTCAGTCGGTCAAGGTGGTTTCAACACACAGCCGCCTGAAGGCGGCTGGCGCCTCTCTTAAAAGCCTTGCTACATCAAGTTTCGCAAACCTAATCTCGCTAAGCACTCAAGAAAAGCGCGAACGCGAGTATAACACAGCCTTTTCCGTTACACCCGCATTCACAATATCCTGATTGTTAAAGAACAATCCCCATTCGCCAACCCTGCCGCATTTTCATGAGAACCGCAGGTTGGCGATTCACACAATCAACGTATCCTTAAACACATCTACCGTCGGCTTCGCGCCGTGGTGTTCTACTTTACGTCGCCATTTGCTGCCTAGATGGTAAAAGCGCAGGCTGTCGGTTTCGGGGTTGTAGGTTTTCAAAAGTTTGTCTTTTAAAACAACCCACTGGTCGGGCGCGATGTCGCATTCGAATACTGAATACTGCACACGCACACCATAATCCAAACACAATTTCGCCACGCGCCGCAACCTTGCCTGTCCTTCCGCGTCTTCCAGCGAAATATCGTAAGTAATCAGCATCAGCATTTTGTATTCCCATGTGCAGGCTGCTTTAGAGGCCGTCTGAAAACATCTAGCCCGCTTTCAGGTAGCCTGCAAGCCTATCTCATCAAAAACGGCGGATATTCCGCCAAATCTCCGCGCAAGTGCCGTGCCAACAGCATGGCCTGAATATATGGCAGCAGCCCGATTTCCACTTCCTCGCCCAAAAACGGATGCACGATTTTCTCCTGCTTTTTCGCCTGCAAGGCTTGAAACAACAGCTTACGCGCATCGGCTTTTAAGCTCACCGCGCCGCTTGCCTCGGTAACAAAATCCTGCGGTTTGATTTGCCCGCGGTTAATCAGCGACAACACCAACCTGTCTGCCCACCATGCGCGAAATTCTTCCAAAATATCCTGCGCCAAACTGTCGCGCCCCGGGCGGTCGGCGTGCAGAAAGCCCACCTGCGGATCCAGCCCCACGCCTTGCAGTGCACCGCTGATGTCCTTGCCCAAAATACTGTACACAAACGACAACAGCGCATTCACCCCATCTCTGGGCGGACGGCGGTTGCGTCCGTCAAAAGTAAAGCCGCTTTTTTCGCTCAAAAGCTGCCCGAACACGCCGAAATAACGCGCCGCCGCATCGCCCTCAATACCACGCACTACGTCCAGCTCCGCCGCGCCCTTCAACTGCCGCAGCGAAATATTCAAAGCATCAACCGCACTTTGAATCGCCGCATTCTCGCCGTAATTGCGAATCTGCCGCTGAAGCACCCGTTTACTCGCCTGAATCTTCGCCGCAATGATATTGCGCGCAATCGGCACGGGATTTTGCTCCGACACCCGATACTGCGCCCGACGCAGCAGCACATTGCCACTCTGCCGTCCCTGAAGCCGTCCCAAGAAACGTCCGTTTTCGGTAAAAAACGCCAAATTCACATTATTTTCACCGCAAAACCCCAGTAAAAACGGCGACACCAGCACATTGCCAAAGCAGAAAATATGCCCGATGGAATGCACCGGCAACTGCGCGACCTTCTTACGCTCCTGCTCCACCACCAGCGTCTCCCGCTCCTTATGCAGATAGCTGCCTTGGGTGGTGATGTAGAGGGTGTTTTGCAGTTTGCGCATGGAAAACTCCTTCAGACATTATTTGTATATAAATTTGCCATCTGTATGTTAAAATATTATTGTTTTTAATTTAAATTAACAACCTTAATCCAAGGAAATTGTATGAAAAAAAGATTTTTATTTAAAAACCAAGGTCCAAATGATGAAGTGCTAGTTAAGGCTCTTTGTTATGCTGTTGAGGTTTCTTCTCAAAGTAACGATAAAAATATTCATCTCGTATTCCCTCAAAAATCTAATTTTGAATCAACTAATCTTGGTAAAATAATTGACCAAATATTTGGCGTCGGCTCAGCCAAGAAATTGTGTAAAGGCGAAAGTATAAGAAATTTAGATTTTATATTACCATCAAAAATTAGCTCTAATAATTCTTCTGGAACGATTTTAGCAATTTATTGCACACCTACTGATATGAATAAAATTGACTCAAATTCCTATGCAAATTCAATCATATATGTATCATGGTTATTAGAGGAAGCCGATATTTGGGAGAGCACTTGGTATAATAACGGGCTTAATATTGTTCATGGGGAACCCTCTCAGCAAATTGAAATTTTACCAGAAGAAATCACATCTGCATTAAAACGGTTAACCTCTACCGTAAATCTATCTACTGGCTTAGCTCATCCTTCAGATCAACAGCATGCTCAACGTATTTTCAAAGAGTTGCAAGAAAAAGGATGCAAAGCTGATGAACAAGCAGTAGCAAATTGGGCTATAGCTAACGGCTGGAATGCTCGCCATTTAGGCGATCTCAAAAAACTAACCAAAAGATACCTTTCATAATTTTGATTTATATAACTAAATATTAGTTCACAGTAGGGTGTGTGGCGCAGCCACGCACGCGGTTAGTTGAGATGCAGGCTACAGCTCGCTAGTGTATGCATACCGCACTCGGTTGGTGGAGATACAGGCTACGGCTTGGTATTTCTATTTATATGTATTCCAAATATTAAAAGGTTGTCCAACCGGGAAAAATTGACTTACCTCAGTTTCACTTTCTAAATTTTCTAATTTTTTAGGAATAGTTAGTCGCTTATTTGATTTCTTATCAAAAACTTTCCCAATATATTTTTTATTCTTTAAATCAACTAAATATACTTTATCAAATGGACATTCTTTATCAATACAAAAATGATTTAGATGAAATCTAGTCGCTTCGGACAAAGAAACATCTGAATAACTTTCTGTATGTAGCAATAGAAATACCTCTTTAAAATTTTCATACCCTGCATGCAAATTAAATTTTTTCAATAAAATTCCTTCCCAAGCATCCCTCTTGATACTTGTTGTTTGATTCACGCTTGTATATGGCTTACCATTTAGAATAGCGTTAATTTTTTTTCTTTTGGCATTATTTGGTTTAGATGAATTATGTACATTTCTACTTTCAAGTAATTTACTGTTATCAATTGAACACACCTCAATTCCAATTCTTACCCCCTTCATTACAAAACCAAAATCTGGTTTATCTACTTGATCTGGAATCATACAAACATTTTTATCTACTTTTTTTGCTCGACGAAGTTGTCCATCTAATAAAAATTTAAGAGCTTTCAATTCTTTTATAGTGTGTGATTTTCTCGACATGTTTTCTTATCCAATAAAAATATAAAATACAATTTGTTATTCCCCAAACAACCCCTCCACATATCCCTCGCTCCTATCCCGTTTCCCCAACAACTCCGGCTGGCAAATCTCCACCAGTGAGCAGGCTTTGCAGCGTTTACCGTAGTCGGGAGGTGGGGTTTGTCCGCTTTCCAAAAGATTGCGGACGGCGGCGATGGTTGCGAGCGTTTGGGTGCGCAGGTCGTCTGAAAACGTGATGGGAACGCGGTGGCGGGTTTGCATATACCACAGCGCGCCCTCGCTGACGGTTTGCCCCGTCATTTCTTCCAAACACAAACCTTGGGCACAAAGCTGGATTTCGTCCATCGGGTCGGGTTTGGGCTTGCCGCGTTTGTATTCCACGGGTTTCAGACGACCTGTTTTTGTTTCCACTTCTACCAAATCCAACATGCCGCTGATACCCAGTTTCTCCGCCGATACATGCACCGTCCGCTCAAAGCGCACGCCCTTGCGCGTTTCCGGCTCGCCCGAATCCACCCGCTCATGCAGCGCCTTGCCCTGCGCGGTCAAATAATTCTCCGCCCACGCCTGCTCATTATGAATCAACGCGCATTGACGCGAGCAGAAGGCGTAGTGTTGCAGGGCGGAAAGGGGAATCAGGCGCATATCCTGATTTTCCCCTTGGGTTTTGGTTAAAAGTGCGGTCATTTTTTCAATATTTTCAATAAATTTTTGTTATAGGCAAAAAATTCTCTCTATCCATTCATCTTTATCGTATGGACCATGGACACTCTTAAAGCATCCTCTACTTTCAACACTTCTATCCAAATCTGTAACTATCCAGTCAATAACACAAATGACTTTGTTTGTTTCGGCAATAACGCCTTTAACAATACCTATATGTAAGATTCTGATTTCAGATGATCCTTGCCCCTTCATTCGCTTGATTGCAATTCGATCGCCTACTTGTATTTGTTCTCCTCTTTTAAATTGTTCAGGTTGATCTTCCGCTCCCCATCCCAGCATCCAATAACCATTTTTAACAAAAAACTGATCTTGATGATCCTGTCCACCCCAAGAGGCTCCAACTAACCAATATTTCATATCGTTACTCCTGATTTATTAAAAACTTACAAATACTCTTCCACACTCACGCCATTTAGGCCGTCTGAAACCACGCTGATTTTATAATCGCCAAAACCACTTGCAGGCGTACCTGATTCGCCGTTTACGCGTTCGACTTTCACGGCGTCAAACAGTTTATGTGCAGGCTGGCTGCCGAGTGCGCTGTCGTGTTTGAAAACGATCAGTTTGCGTGCCGCCATTTCGCCACGGGCGGCGGAGCGGTCGTGTTCAAACATCAACGTCAGGGCTTGCCAGAGTTTGACTAAGTCGTCGTCTGAAAAACCGGTTTTGGCGGCAAGGTTGGCGGAGATAAAGCCGTGCACGCGGTAGAGCGCGTAAGGGACGATGTATTTGCGCCCCATGGTGCGTTCTTTTTCCAAGTCTTTTTCATTGGTTACCGCCATGCGGGTGATGGAAACTTCCAACGGCACAATCGGGTCGATGGATTGTGCAAACGCCAGTTGCACCGGGCCGCGCACTTGCCCGCTGTTGACTTCGGTGGTCATCACGGCGCCGAAGGTGCGGATATCGAAGAAGTTTTTACACATCCACGCGGTAATGTCGCGGGCTTTGGCTTCGTCTTTGGGCAGTTTTTTGGCTTCAGATTCAATGCCGAGTGCTTCATAAGCGCGTTTGTTTTGCAGGTTTAACACGCTTTTTTCTTTCACGTAGATTTCGTAACCGGCTTCGTTTTCGCTGCTGATTTCCACAAAATTACGGATTTTTCGTTTCAGGCAGACATCGGTTACCAAGCCTTTACTGGATTCGGGATCAAGGCGCGGCATATTGCCCGCATCGGGATCGCCGTTGGGGTTGCCGTTAGTGACATCAAAAAAGTAAACAAATTCATAGCGGTTTTGAATGGCAGACATTTTCTGGCTCCTTAGTTTTCAATGGTTTCAGCGGTTTCTTTTTTAGCAAAATAGCTTTGTTTTTGATGGTAATAGCCGATGGCGAAGCGGCCTTGCTCGTCAATGCTCAAATGGCGTGGAAAGGTTTCGGGCAGTTTGGCAATGATTTCGCCCAAATCTTTATCCAAATTCACTGCCATACCGGCTTTGTCTTTACGCAAGCGCGATAAATGGTGTTTTGCGCCCGACAAAAGGCGCGGAAAAACAGAAAACGGCACGGCGGAGGCAGAGCCGTAATAGCGGTCGGCAATACCTGCGTTTAACTCGCCCAACGCCTGATATTGAATGCGCTCCAACACGGCAAACAGCCGCCCTAAAAGATAGGCGCGATTCGGGCTTTCATTGTTCAAACTCATAGGAACTCCTTCTTCAATAAAACCTTTTCTAAAACGCCGCTGTAATACGGCTTTCATCATTGCCACGCGCAGGCCGTTTACATCGCCGTCGGCGCGGATTCGGGTAATCAGTTGCGACAGCAAACTTAATGGGTACGGCGTGCCGCAAATCACGGCGCGGGTCATTTCGCCTGCCAATACGGGCGAGATATTTTCGCTTTTGCCCAGCACGGCAGTTTGCAACAAGAGCCGCCAAATAGACGGCGGCGTTTTCCACGCGCAAGGCTCAAGGGCTAAATCTTGCCAATGCTGCGCCAAATTTTCCGCCAACTGTCCAAACGTGGTGTCCAGCCAGAACCGAACAGAAATCCGCGCGGCATTGGGGGCAAGCCCTAAGATATAAAAACGGGTATTGGGAGAGAGTTCGGGCGCAATTTCTTGTAGCGGGCGACCTTTGCCGATTTGTTCCAATACGTTGAAAACTTTGGCACTTTCTTGTTCGTCATCCGGTGGCGTGAATACTTGCGCAAAGAAGCCCTCGGCAGCCTGCGCAGTTGAGCTATCGTCTGCTTCCGCCCAAAAGACCGTGCTGGCATCACCGATGGTCAGACAGTGATTATTTTCGCGACGCAACAGATAGTTCAGCGCGGTGGTGTAGGCAAAGGCGGATTGTTCGGAAACAGGCGCATTTGCGCCTTGCTCCTTGCCAAAAGAGGCAAAGGCTTCTTTGTTAAACGAAATAATCGAACCGCCGGAACTTTGCCCGCCAAATACGCCTTTAATCGCCGGATGCAGCCGTGCAATCGGGGCGGTGTCGCCGCTAATCAGGCACAAGCCTTCTTCAGCCTCATCACTTTTCAGACAGTTAGCCCATATGGTCTGTGCTGCTTCTCGTTTATGAATACAAGCGGTCGTTTTTTCAAAAGAAAATGCAATATTGGCATCAAGCATTTCGGCAGGCAGATTTTCGGTAGCGAAATTATCAGGCTGCCAGTTTTGCAGAAAACGGCACAAGGCTTGTAAGCCTTCATCGTCGCTGTTTTGCAGTAAATCGAGATGGTATTGCGTGAAGGCATCAAAAGTTTTTTCAGACGACGTAAACGGTTTTTCTTTGGCTTCAGCTTTGTTTTTATTGGCTTCTACGCCAAGCGCGTAGGCGGTTTTATCCCACAAAAAATTCGGCTTGATGCCCGACGTGCGTTTTTCGGGGCGAGGCACGCTCATCAACTTCGGCTGCGGTTTTTTATCGGCAGTTAGATTCGGCACCACGGTTTTCAGACGACCTTCTTTATCCAATACCAAAATCCAGCCGATTTTCTCCTCGCTAAAACCATAAGGCGGCACTTTCGGGTTGCCCATGTCATCGGTTTCTGCTGCCAAACGGCGGTAATAGCGGGCAAGGGACGCAAGAATCATGCTTTTACCTCCTCGGCGTAAAACGACGGCACATCAATCACGCCGTCTTTCATTTCCGCGCGGAAAAAATGCGGCGTGTTGCCGTGGTCAAAATCAATATCGTGCAGCATCCAGCCTAAATTGCGGTTTGCCTCGTTTTCCAATAACGCTGACGGCGGCAACGGCTCGCCCTCGTCAATCAACGCAAAATCGGCAGGAAATTCACGTACGCCCAAACAAGGCTGCTGAAAGCATTGCCCCTTTTTCGCACGGCGTTTGAACATCTCGATATGCTTGGTAACGGTCTCATCCGCCCCCGCTTTTGCCGTCAGCACCGCATGGGCTTCAATCACATAAGCCACGTCTTTAAGCACCGTCGCCGCGCGCTGCTGGCGGTCATCTTCAATCAGCGTATATAAATCGGCAACGCTCTTGCGCTTCATCGCACCGCTGACCTTACCCACTGAAATCTTGCCACCCAACTCATTGCGCCGCACCGACTCAAACCGAATCGGTTTCAACACATAAATGCGGTCTATCACCCACCGAATCGCCGGCTTCCAATGCACCGCCGCCAAAATCCCGCGCGCCGCCGACGGCGTGATGACATCATAAGACACCCGCTCCACCTTCATCTCCGGACGGGTAAAGCAGGCATAATCGCCCCAAACGTGTAGGCGGATTTGGTTCATTTGGTTCTCCTTTTTGTTGTACACACGCCCCTTCATAAAGAAGGGGCGGATTAGCTGACTAATCTAACTACTTTAGTTTCAATCCACGCACGGTTAAGTGCGAAAAGGTTTCAGACCACGTGTTATGCTCGAACTTGTCGGCGTAGTGCTTCAACAGCTTTTGATACGGCATCCGGTTTTGGTTCTTGGTTTGCCCAATCACTCCAAAATTGTCGCGTTGCGCTTTCAGGAGCTATTGTAGGTTTATCAAGTTTAATTCTTGTAGGAAGTAAAATTGAATCTCCTAATAACAATGCTTCACCTAAATCAAGCAATGGCAAAATATCTGTAATTCCTACCATTGATTCAGGTAACAACCGTTTCACAACACTTTGATCTTGATCATTTGTTAAGCGAAGAACCAAGAAATTATTGCATTGACTGAGAATTGTCCGACTAACATCCGAAGGACGCTGGCTAACAACTAATAAAGATACACCGTATTTTCTGCCTTCTTTTGCAATACGTTCAAAGGCTTCTAATGCACGTTTTTCTGCTGCCTCTGCTGCATCACGAACCGGAAGATATAAATGCGCTTCATCACAAACAATAGTTAATGGGTGTCGTGCATCTTTATCCATCCAGAATTGAATGTTATATAACAAGCGAGCGAGAACACCTGTAATAATTGGCAATACATCTGACGGAACTTCAGAGAAATCAATGATTTTAATCCCTCTTTGACTCTCTGAAACAGAAAACAACTTCATCAGCATCTCTTCTAACCAGTCGTAAGCATTACATTTTTTAGGAGGCTGAAACATAAATCCGCAACGTCTATCATCAATTTTGGCTTTCAGACGACCTATGAATCTCGTCAATCTACCATTCCAATCTCCTTTTACTTCTTTTCCACTTGCGCCAGTTTTTGTACCTGTATCATCTTTATTCAATTCATCCAATAAAGAGTTAATATCATAAGGAATGGGTGAATCCACTGTAAATGTCTCAAGCATCTCCATTTTTCCTTCACTTTGTAAGGTCTGCTCTTTTAAAGTACGGACATGTTCGGTAAACCTTGCTGCCTGATTTGGTGCATTATCATCACTTCGGTCAAGAATCAAAGCCAGCATTTCTTCTCTGTTTAACAACCAGTAAGGTATAAACAGACTATTCGGATTTGAACCGTCTAAATCTCCTGGTCCTGCAATATGATATTGCTGCGCAATTGGATTTTCTCCGTCACACAAAGTCGAGTATTCTCCATGCATATCGAAAACGATAAGATTAGCCGATTTTAATGCGGCTGCTCTTTCTAAAATCAAAGCAACAGACCAACTTTTACCAGAACCAGTACTACCTAAAATAGCAGCGTGCCGTTGAAAGAACTTATCGCCATTCGCTACCGCTACCGCTGTTTCATCAGCCATAAAATGACCTAATGCCAATCGTTCGTTTTCTGCTACATTGACTGATAACAGGTTCATAAATAATTGCAAATTGCTGCCACTAAGATGAAAGCAAGTTTTATCAATTTGAGGAAAGCAATCCGCACCACGTTTAAATGTATTACTTAAACTCCCATCAACTTTCCTGTAAGTTCCAATCAGAACAGCCCTAATAAAATCATCTTGACTTTCTCCTAACGGAATTGAACCATCATCAGATGTTTCATCCAAAAGTAATTTTTCACTAATTGATCGCGTTACCCGTTCAATGATTCCGATGAGGAACTCATTAGCTGTCCTACCATTGATTGCAATCAAATTACCAACAGCAATGCTGGTCATTTGTTCATGCTCTTCGACAGAAATCAAAACCCGACTTGTATCTACCGTTACGACTCTTCCAAGTTGGTCTTTGTCTTCAAAATTTAATTTTTTAATTTCCATTTTCTAAAACCTCTTTCACAAAATATTCAATATCCCACCAGTTCACATCAGGAATAAACGCATATTCTGAGTTACTGACAACAATAGTACCTCGTGGATTTTCATTAAGAATAAGAGCCTTACAATTTGATGATGCTTTAACCACTTCTCGTGCATTATCTGATAAGGTCTTCGTTAATATTAATGTTTTAATACCGCTTTTAATCCGAGTGGTCAGATGCGTTTGAAGATGATCATCATTGAAACCATAGCCAATACATAAAATTGCAGAAGCGTCATCAATTGCTCTATTCCCTTGTTCTCGATGAGCATCAAATGGTTGCTCATATCCCTTTTTATACTTACCAACACCAGGCGTAATAATTAACGGTTCTTCCATTGTGCCTATGCAACTAGTCATTGGAGTATCTCCAGCCATAAACCAATCTAAACTGCCATGTGGTTTATAAATTTTAATATGGTTGCGATAAACAAGCTTTAGCGTTTTTCCTTTTGCAACAATATCTTCAACTAATAATTTTGCACTTAAATCAGGATTATGCTTTCCCCAGTATCGTCCGACCATCATCGAATCAACACCCCAATCCTCATACTCAGCGGCAAATTCAATCAATCTATCGTAATTTGTTGTAATCACACGAGCTGTCTTAGGGGTGCATGCTGAAATATGAGGCAATAAATAGGAGAATTTGAGCTTTTTATTTTCAGAAATACATCTATTCATCGCTTTTTGTTCTTCATTTAAAACATATTCAGCTGTTATTTTGATTATTGCTGATTCGATTTCATCATTAGCTGGATGCTTTAATAAAGCACCTTCTAATCCGTCTGATTCAAGGCAGGCTTCGATCTCATTCCAAGTTTTCAAATTTTCATCGGAGATTTTGCTAGGTATCTCCTGTTTCAATCTCTTACCTAGATGCCACATGCTAGGCAAGCCTTCCGCACAAGATAGACCTGAACCAACAATAATTACTAACTTATCTGTAAAGATCGTTTGCAGCCATCTTTTTAAATCATCAAGTTCTGTGTTATTCATTTTTTACGCTTTCTCCTGCATCCATTTTTTGTGTTGATAGCATATTACTCTTGTATATTTAAAAAATTAACTTCTAAGGAATTTAAATTATTAAAATCAAAAAACCAAACTCTCGCCCTTCAAAAACTCCGTATCCTCCCAAGAAAGCCCCGCCACCTCATCATATAAATCCAGCCCAATCAGCTTATAAAACTGTTTGCCGAAGTTTTTCTCGTTAATCGGTTCGATACGTCCTGCTTTATATAAAGCGGCGAGGGCTTTTTCGGGGATTTGGACGGTATAGGGTTGCAGTTTGCGTAGCAGTCCGCCGATGTGGTCGGCGTGGTGCAGGCTGCTAATGAGGTTTTCGGCCTCACCATCAAACGGAATAATCAGCGGCTGCATATGGCTTTCAATCATGCGGAACTTGTCGGCGACGGTTTGGAATGGAAAATCAAGGCTTTGCCCTGTATCGTTGTGCATTTTCAGAATTTTTTTATTGTCCAGTTCACTGCCTTTTAATTGATAAAGCTCGGCAAAATAGGCGGCGACGGCTTGGGTGGATAAGAGGTCGTCTGAAAAGCTGTCGGCAGTCAGTCGCATAACGGCGGCTTGGGTGGCAAGTTCGGGCGGAGCTTTCCATTGTTCTTCGGGCGCGAATATCCAGACAAAGCTGCTTTCAGACGGCCTTTTGCCTTCGCGGTTGCATCGCCCTGCGGCTTGGGCAACGCTGTCTAAACCTGCTTCGGCGCGCATCACCAGCGGAAAATCGACATCAACGCCGGCTTCGATTAAGGAGGTAGCGATAACGCGGCAGGGTTCGCCGTTTTTCAGACGGCCTCGGATTTCATCGAGTTTTTGGCTGCGGTGTTTGGCACACATTAAGGTAGTCAGGTGGAACGTGCCGTCAAGGTGTTTGGCTTGGTCGTACAGGCTGCGGGCGTGGCGACGGTTATTGACGATGACGAGCATTTGCGGGTGTTCGGCGAGTTTGGCGAGCAGGTCGGCATCGGTTTGTGTGCCAATGTGTTGCACGGTAGTGCGGCGCAGTTTTTCGAAAAGTGCGGTCGGTTTTGGAGCGATTTCGCGCACGTTTTCAAAGCCGCGATAGAAGCCGTTTTCGGCTTGCACTGCTGGCTGGGTGGCGGTGCACATAACGACAGAGCAATGATAGTTTTGCGCCAATTCTTTGATGGCTTGCATGATGGGCAGCAAAAGATTGAGCGGTAGCATTTGCGCTTCGTCGAGGATGATGACGGAGCCTGCAATGTTGTGCAGCTTGCGACAGCGCGAGGAGCGGTCGGCAAAGAGGGATTCGAAGAATTGCACGGCGGTGGTCACGACAATCGGCGCATCCCAGTTTTCCGAGGCGAGGCGCAATTTGTCTTTGGTGGCTTCATTTTGCAGTTTGCCGTCGTCGAAGGTGCTGTGGTGTTCCAACACGGCTTGTTCGCCCAATTCACCAAAGGCTTTGCGGAATTCGGCGGCATTTTGTTCGATGATGCTGGTGAATGGGATGACGTAAATCACGCGCCGCATGCCGTGCCGTTTGGCGTGTTCCAGCGCAAATGCCATGGAGGTGAAAGTTTTACCGCCGCCGGTCGGCACCGTGAGAGTGAACAGCCCTTGCGGTTGTGCCGCTTGTTCTACGGCATGATCGAGGATTTCGCTGCGCAGGCGGTTTAAAGCGGCATTACGTTTTTCGGCTTCGGTTTGCTCTGAAGCTTGGGCGATACGTCGTCTGAAATCGTTGATAAATTGATTGAAATTGCGTTGTAAGGCGTTTAAATCGGGGGAACCGCCGCGTTCGGCAATTTTGTTTTCTAGGTTTGAATAAAAGGCTTCGGTGTCAAGATAATCGGCATCCACCAAGCAGGAATAGAGCATTCGGGTGAAAAAGGCGTAGGAGAAAAAAGGATGATGCGCGTCGGCTTTGAGTGGCGGTGCGGACAGGTTTTGAGGAAGCTTGATTTCTTGTTGCCACAAGTTATCGAGAGCGGGAATATCTTCGTCAAATTGTAAAGCTAGACGCTGTTTCAAAGTACTGCGGTTATCGCCCTCACCACATCCATTAGCTAACCCCGCATGATGCCCCGCAATGCAAAACGCCATTAACTTACCGATAACATTTCCCCAACGCTCGACAGCAATCTTGGCTCCGGCAGTAGCATGATCAACTGAAGAGCCACCATGCAATCGGCGGTCAAATGCTTCCGAATATTTCCCTAAGTCATGAAGTTGTCCCGTTTGGTAGGCAATTTCCTGCGCCCCGAATACCCGAGCAAACTCCGCCGCTATTTCCCCAACATTGACCAAATGGCTTTGCAAGGTTTGCCAATGTTTGTAAGGCAAGAGATTGCCGAGTTTGTCTTGGGCGGAATGGGCGTAGTAAATTAGGGGGCTCATATTGAAATTCTAAAAAATTCAAATTGATACAAATGCAATGATAATATGATATTAAATTTAATATGTAAATATAAAAAATGCCGTCTGAAACTTTTTCAGACGGCATTGTCATTTATTAACCTTTATAACTTGCTTCTAATATCCTCCACTGCTTCCACTAAAGCCTCAGAAAGCGAAGGGTCAAAAGAAGAGTGGCCTGCTTGAACAATTCTCAATTCTGCTTCAGGGAAGGCTTGCGAGAGTTCCCATGCGCTTTGCATTGGAGTGCATAGGTCGTAGCGGCCTTGGACGATGATGGTTGGAATATGGCGGATTTTTTCGATGTTTTCCAAGATGGCTTTATCGCCCTGCAGCCAGCCTTCGTTCACGAAATAATGGTTTTCCATTCTTGCGATGGCAAGGGAGGCTTGCGGGTCTTCATCCACGTCTTTGGGTTCAAACTGAATAAGGTAGCTTTCCCAGTCTGCCCATGATTTGGCTGCTTTGAGGCGCGTGGCTTCATCTTCGCTGAACAGCATTTCATGGTAGGCTTTGATTAGGGTTTTGCGTTTGTTTTCGGCTACGGGAGCAATGAATTTTTGCCATTGAGCCGGATAAATTTGGCTGACGCCGCCTGCTTCGTTCAGCCATGCCATTTCAGACGGCCTGCATAGGAAAATACCGCGCAAAACTAAGCCGCTGACGCGATCGGGATGGGTTTCGGCATAAGTCAGCGACAAGGTGCTGCCCCATGAGCCGCCGAAAACCAGCCATTTTTGAATGCCGAGCATTTCGCGTACTTTTTCGATATCGGCAACCAAATCCCATGTAGTATTGTCTTCGATACACGCATACGGTTTGGAACGTCCGCAGCCGCGTTGGTCGATGATGACGATGCGGAAATGTTCTGGATTGAAAAAGCCGCGACAGGCCGGTGATGCGCCTGCTCCGGGGCCGCCATGCAGGAAAATCACGGGGTGTCCATCAGGATTGCCTGACTCTTCCCAATAGATTTCGTGAATGTCGGATACGCGTAAAAGGCCGCTATTTCGTGGTTCTTGAATCGGATGCATGAGCTTTCTCCTTTGTCTGATGAATATATTTAATTGTAACACTTTACCTGCTGATTTTTCAGACGGCCTACATAGGTTTAGCGCCACAAATGGCGTAAAATACCACTTTTTGACAGGATTTTTTTATGATTGACAACAAACAAACCCATGCCGCTCCCGAAGGACAACTTTTATTGCGTACAGTAGCCATGCCGCGCGATACCAACCCTAATCAGGACATCTTCGGCGGCTGGATTATGTCGCAAATGGATCTGGGCGGCGGTATTTTGGCGGCAGAAATCGCACAGGGACGAATTGTCACCGTGGCCGTTCAAGAAATGAATTTCATCAGACCGGTAAAGGTCGGCAACGTTGTATGCTGCTATGGTCATTGCGTCCGAGTAGGCAATACTTCTTTGCAACTGAAAATCGAAGTGTGGGTAAAGACTTTGATGAACGATATGGTAACGGAAGACCGCCAACTGGTTACCGAAGCCGTATTCACTTACGTCGCTATCGATGCACAAGGCAATCCGCGCCCTATTCCACGAGAAGGCAATGCAAAGCTGGCTCATTTGTCAGTTTAAGAAATCAAAACCAGGCCGTCTGAAATTTCAATGTTCAGACGGCCTTTTTGAATATGGAGACAAAATGTAATAATATTTCTTTTGAGCTAAAGCAAGGCGAAGTATCTGTTTTTTAGGTTTAATTCAAGCTTATTGATAAGACAAAGACCGTACACCGGCTCCCTATAACACTACTCTACCGCGACAGTTTGTACCACCTTTAAAACAACGTTTCCTCCTCAACCCACTTTAAGGAACATCATGGCTTCGCGCGATTTATACCCACAGGAAATTTTACAGGTTGTTCTCGACAAAAGCTGCGCCAAAGCACAATCCAGCATCCCCACACTGGCAATTTTGAGCATTTTGGCCGGCGGATACATCGGCTTCGGTTATCTTGCCTATTTAAAAGTAGTCAGCGGCATTCCGCACGAATGGGGCGGTGTCGCGACTTTACTCGGTGCCGCCGTATTCCCCATCGCCTTGATTTGTATCCTGCTTGGCGGCGGCGAGCTGGTAACCAGCAATATGATGATTATGTCTTTAGGCAGATTGGCCGGACGGATTTCCTCTAAAATGCTGCTGCGAAACTGGGTTATCGTTTGCATGGGCAATTTGGTAGGCACGCTGGCGATGGCGTTTTTTCTCGGACACTATGTCGGCATGACCGAAGGCAGCGTGGCAGAAAAAACCATTGCTGTGGCAGAAGCAAAAGTCCATATGGATTTCGGCCGTGCTTTCGTATCGGCAGTCGCATGTAACTGGATGGTCTGCATGGGCGCGTGGTTGCACTTTGCCGCTAAAAACACAACCGGACGAATGCTGGCCATTTGGTTCCCCGTCATGATTTTCGTATTAAACGGCTTCCAACACCTTGTCGCCAATATGTTCGTTATCCCAGCCGGCATTTTGGCAGGCGCAAACATCACATGGGGGCAGTTTTTCTTCAACACGATTCCCGTATTCCTGGGTAATGTCGTCGGTGGCGCATCCTTTGTCGGCGCATCGTATCTTTATACTTATAAAGACACGCTGAAAGATAGTGCCGAATAGACCTGCTTTATAAACAACAAAACCTGCTTTTTTAAGCAGGTTTTGTTTTACCGTTATTTTTCAGACGGCCTTTGCTACACAAAATCATTATACTGCTCCACAAGATTGCAAGATTGTTTTTAGCCTAATAGCCTATACCGAAGTGAGCAATCTATATTGAAACTTGAAGAGTAAAAACAAAAAGGACTTAACCGGAAAAACAGGTTAAGTCCTTAAATCTTTTGGTCGGAGTGAAAGGATTCGAACCTTCGACCCCTTGCACCCCATGCAAGTGCGCTACCAGACTGCGCCACACTCCGACTCGATAAGCTGTGAATTCTAGTTTCAAATACTGATTTTGACAAGTGTTTTTTAGGAAGGGAAATTTACTCGTTTGAAAATATTTAAATTATTTGTACACAAAAAAGGCCGTCTGAAATCGTTCAGACGGCCTTTGATTATTCAGTCAAATATCAAGCTTCAACCGGGATAATACCGATTTTGGCCTGCCATTGTTTTGGAGCAATAGCGTGAACCGATTCGCCGTTGCTATCTACCGCAACGGTAACAGGCATGTCTTTGACTTCAAATTCGTAAATCGCTTCCATACCCAATTCTGGGAACGCCAAGACTTTAGATGCTTTAATGGCTTTGGCAACCAAATATGCCGCGCCTCCGACAGCCATCAGGTAAACGGCTTTATTATCGGCAATGGCTTGGCAAGTTGCTGCGCCGCGTTCGGATTTACCGATCATACCCAAGAGGCCGGTTTGTTCCAGCATTTGGCGGGTAAACTTATCCATACGGGTGGAGGTGGTCGGACCGGCCGGGCCAACAACTTCGTCACGGACTGGATCAACCGGGCCGACGTAGTAAATCAGTTTGTTGGTGAAATCTACCGGCAATTCTTCGCCTTTGTTGAGCATATCAACCAAACGTTTGTGCGCGGCATCGCGGCCGGTCAGGATTTTACCGTTCAACAACAACACGTCGCCGGTTTTCCATGTAGCCACTTCTTCTTTGGTCAGATTGTTGACATCGACACGTTTGCCGTTGTCCGGGCTGTAAGTCAGATCCGGCCAGTCTTCCAAGGATGGGGCTTCCAGTTTGGCCGGGCCTGAGCCGTCCAATTCAAATTCGATGTGGCGGGTTGCCGCGCAGTTTGGAATCATGGCAATCGGTTTGGAAGCCGCGTGGGTTGGGTAGTCAAGGATTTTGACATCCAGCACGGTGCTCAAGCCGCCCAAACCTTGTGCGCCGATGCCCAAGGCATTTACTTTTTTGTAGAGTTCCAAGCGCAGGGCTTCGGTGGTAGACAATTCTGCACCGGAATCGGCTTTTTCTTTGAGCTCCTGAATATCGATGTGGCTCATCAGACTCTCTTTAGCCATTAACACTGCTTTTTCAGGCGTACCGCCGATGCCGATACCCAAAATGCCCGGAGGACACCAGCCCGCACCCATTTGAGGAACGGTTTTCAAGACCCAATCAACGATATTGTCTGAAGGGTTGAGCATGGCAACTTTAGTTTTGTTTTCAGAACCACCGCCTTTGGCTGCGCAAGTGACTTCGACTTTGTCGCCTTTTACGATTTCCATATGTACAACGGCAGGCGTGTTGTCTTTGGTATTTTGACGTTTGCCAGCCGGGTCGGCCAATACGGAGGCGCGCAGTTTGTTGTCAGGATAGGTATATGCGCGGCGTACGCCTTCGTTAACCATTTCCTGTACGCTCATCTCGGCATCCCACTGTACATCCATGCCCACTTTCAAGAATACGGTCGCAATACCGGTATCCTGACAAATCGGACGATGGCCTTCGGCACACATACGGCTATTGACCAAAATCTGTGCCATCGCATCTTTGGCGGCAGGGTTCTCTTCTTTTTGGTAAGCCTTGTATAAAGCCTGAATGTAGTCTTTAGGATGGTAGTAGCTGATAAATTGGAAAGCGTCGAAAATACTTTGGATAAAGTCTTCTTGCTTGATGACGGTCATGATTGTGTTCCTTTTCGGGAGTCATGGTAGGAAGGGTTTGTTTATTTTTTAAGAGACCGATTTTTCAGACGGCCTTCAATAGTGTAATAGTGCTTTCAAATGAATAATCCAGACAATATCATTTTCATACCTTATTGATTTAAATAGAATTTAATAACATATTAAATCACTTGGTTATTGATAACCTATATCTACTGGCCATTCGCTCACATAGAAATAAAACTACATTATTTTTAAACGATAACCTTATTGCTAGGCCGTCTGAAATATTTGCCCTACACATCTGAGTAAAAAATTTAGTAGCCTGTATTTAAAAGAGAACCATCCCCATTTCAGACGGCCATTTTATTTTTTAATACGATACACAATTGTAAAATTTATGTCATTCTCTCCCTCAACCTTCTTGACGGATGTCAAACTTATTTAATTTTCTGAAATTTTATAACAGCCTTTTCGTTTGTTTACAAAATTAGATATTATTCAATATATACAATAAGTTATATATAAACCCTAAGATATAATAATGATTTCTACTAGCAAATATTAGATTATTTTTGCAAATATACTGAAAAGGTAATTTTCTTTTACCTTTAAAATCAAATATAAATAATTAATTTGTCTAAATAATAGGCATATTTTGTTTGCAATTTCTTCCTTAAGCAAGGCTAATCCCTCTCTATCATCAAATCCAACAAATTCTGATACACTTCGCCTTATATAGATAAACATTGATTTTAAAAGAATTTCCGAGTAAATCACTTGGATATTTTCCTCATACGCAATAAATGTAATAAAAATACAATTAACCAAATTATCCACTATTCCAACTTCCAATTTCACAGGAACAAATCATGAGTGAAAATTTGTTAACCCTGACCATAGACGGCCACGAAGTCAAAGCTTCCGCCGATTCGTCAATCATCCAAGCCTATGCACGTTCGGGCAATGCGATTACTGCCAACGTCGGCTGCATGGGTCAAGGCGTATGCGGTTCCTGCCGCTGCATGATTCGTAAAGAAGGCGAGCGCGAAGTAACCACTGCACTGGCATGCGAGACCAAAGTAGAGGAAGGCATGCAGGTCAGCTTCTTGGACTACTTTATTCCGGAGCATATCCAATATTACGACGTGAGTGAGATTGGCGACGGCTGGAACTGGTTGGACGATACCGCCAAAGCCTTCCCCGAAGCGCAAAACTGTCGTCATTGTGGCGGCTGCAACCGCGCCTGCCCTAAAGGTTTGCAAGTGGAAAACGGCGTAGCGCAGGTAGTTTCCGGTGATTTCGGCGCGGCTGCGCTGACCTTCGACCAATGCGTAATGTGCAACCTCTGCACCCTCTCCTGCCCAGAACACATCCGTCCAAACCACTTGGGCCTGTTCGCCCGCCGCATGAAAGCGGCGCGTACATTGCGTCCGGTGGATTTGATGCGCCGCCTGCGCGAAATCGACAGCGGCAAAATGAAAGTCGAATTTGAAGAGGAGGCACTGTGATGGCTAACAAAATTCAAGGCATAGACTACGAAACCGCCCTTGCCAATCTGCGTGCATCCTCATTGGAACTGCGTGGCGATTTACCTGAAAAAAACGAATTGCTGAGCCAATTTCACCCTGACTATCAGGCCGATGCGCGTGTGAAACTGCCTATCGGCCCGAACCAAGGCGATTACTGCCACCCTGACCTGGCTAAACTCTTAATCAGTCAGCCTCTGATTGACGACTACGATTTGTCGGGTGCGGAACACCTGAACACCGACGTCTTGGTAATCGGCGGCGGCGGTGCGGGTGCGGCGGCGGCGTTATCCGCGACCGAAGCAGGCGCGCGCGTGATTATGGCGAACAAGCTGCGTATCGGCGACAGCAATACCGTGATGGCCGAAGGCGGCATTCAAGCGGCAGTCGGCGCGGAAGACAGCCTGCAGCAACACTTTGACGACACCATCAAAGGCGGCCACAACGCAGGCAAAAAAGAATTGGTGGCGCAAATGGTTACCGACGCGCCGGCCGCCATCCGTTGGCTGATCGGCTTGGGCATGACTTTCGACCTTGCCAAAGGCGCGGACAGCAACGGCATGCTGAGTCGCAAACGTGCAGGCGGTACAACCGTGCCGCGTATTTTGAGCTACCGCGACTTTACCGGCCTCGAAATGATGCGCGTACTACGCGAGGCGGTCGAACTCGACGAAAACATCACTCAGCTCAACCGCCACCCCGCCATCGAATTATTATCGGACGAACACGGCCGCTGCGTCGGCGCGATTTTGTACGATTTGGAAAAACGCTCCTTGGTATTGGTTCACGCCAAAGCCGTGGTCTTGGCAACCGGCGGCAGCGGACGTCTGCACCTGCAAGGTTTCGCCACATCCAACCACTATGGCGCGACTGCAGACGGCCTGGTGATGGCTTACCGCATCGGCGCGAAACTGCGCGATGTCGACTCTTTCCAATACCACCCGACCGGCGTCGCCCATCCGCCACACTTGGCAGGCGCGCTGATTTCTGAAGCCGTCCGCTCTGCAGGCACCAAACTGGTCAACGGTTTGGGCGAGCGTTTCGTTGACGAATTGCAGCCGCGCGACGTTGTTGCCGCCGCGATTCTGCGCGAATGTCGCGAAGGCCGCGGCGTGGTGCGCGACGGTCAAGTCGGTGTATTCCTCGATACGCCGCGCCTGATTGCCAACGACCCCGATGTATTGAACCGTTTGGTAACACTCGGCCACGTCGCCCACAAATGCGGTATCGACCCTGCTGTTGAGCCGATGATGATTCATCCAACCCTGCACTATCAAAACGGCGGCGTCGAAATCAACGGCGACGGCGCGACTTGCGTGGAAGGCCTCTATTGCGCCGGCGAAGTAACCGGCGGCATCCACGGCCGCAACCGCCTGATGGGCAATGCACTTCTGGACATCATCAGCTTCGGCCGCCGTGCCGGTAAAGCCGCGGCAAATTGCGGCCTGCCACTGAAAAAAGTGCGCGGCGGTGTCGGACACGTCCACGACCTGCAACGCGAAATGACCCGTGCAGGCCTGACCAGCGACATCAAAGCCCCCGTTTTATATCCCGACTACGGCAAATTCGATTTGCGCGAACACGCCGGTTTGCAGGAGCAACAATCATGAATCAAGCCAATCAAAACTTACTGCACCCTTCCCGCCAAGTCGGCGCAGATTTAGCCGCATGGCGTAAAGTTGGCGGCGGCGAAGGCCTGTTGGCGGCGCTTGCTGATCCTCAAAGCATTGTTTCCAAACTGCAAGAAGCCAATCTTTGCGGTATGGGCGGCGCAGGTTTCCCGACCTGGCGCAAATGGGAGGCTGCCGTTGCCGCCCAAAGCAAAAATGGCGACAAATACGTCGTCTGCAATGCCAACGAAGACGAACCGGGTACATTCAAAGACCGCGTTTTGCTGGCAAAAACGCCGCACCAAGTTATCGAAGGCGTCCTGATTGCCGCCGTTGCCTGCCGCGCCAACAAAGCGATTTTGTACATCAACCCGCATCAAACCGAATCCATCGCCTCCATCACACCGGCCATCGAGCAATGGAAAAACAGCGATTTGTTTATCCGCATTGAAAACTACTTGGGCAAACCTTTGGATTTGCAGCTGGTTGAAACTTCGGGCCGTTATATCGGCGGCGAAGAAACCGCTGTCATTTCATGGTTGGAAGGCGGTTTCCCCTTCCCTCGCCGCAAACCGCCTTTCCCTGCCGAAAGCGGTGTCAACGGTGAACCGACCCTAATCAACAACACCGAAACCTTCGCCAATATTCCGCAAATCCTTGCCAAAGGTGCGGAATGGTACAAATCGCTGGGTTTGGGCGATGCCGCAGGTACGAAACTCTACTCGCTCTCTGGCGACGTATTGAATCCGGGCCTGTACGAGCTGCCGATGGGTACAACGCTGAAATCACTGATTTTCGATCACGGCGGCGGTATGCTTGAAGGCCGCACGTTTAAAGCCGTCTTTACCGGCGGCCCGTCAAACACGCTTCTGACTGCCAAAGATTTGGATGTGCCATTGGACTTCGTTTCCGTGCGCGAACGCAAATCCAGCCTCGGTACGGGTGCGATGATTGTGATTTCCGAAGGCACGAGTGTAGTGCGTAAAGTATCTGAATATGTGGAGTTTTTTGCTGCCAACTCATGCGGACAATGCCCACCGTGCAAAGGCGGCACGTTCCAACTTTCCCGCCTGCTCAACCGCGTGGACACCGGCATCGGCACCCCCGACGACCTGCGCGCCTTGCAAAGCCTGTGCCAACTGTTGCCACGAAGCGGCCGTTGCGGTTTGATTGACGGCGCGGTAACGGTTCTGCAAAGTTCGCTGCGTACCTTCCCCGAAGAGTACGGCCTGCCGGCGGAGCAGGAGTAAATCGGTATTGTTTTCAGACGGCCTGTTACTGTAAAGACCGTCTGAAAAACGATACCCGCCCCCCTTTCTCTTCTTTCTAAGATAGAAAAGAAACCCATTAAGAAAAATACCTTCCGAACCTACCAAAATACGTTCAGACGACCTTAAGCAATACTCAGGCCGTCTGAAAACCGATTTCCCAATTCTTTAATCCTCAAATTAGGAGATTCAACATGGGCTTCAAGCCAATTCCTGCTGCGGTCGCACTTGTGCTGACGCTGCTTATCTGGTTCGTTATCCCCGTTCCCCAAGGCGTATCGCCTGACGCATGGCATCTTTTGGCATTGTTCGTCGGCATCATCGCCGGCATCATCGGCAAAGCCATGCCTATCGGCGCAATGGCGATTTTGGGCATTACCTTGGTTGCACTGACCGGCGTGACCAACGAAAAAGCCGCCGATGCAACCAAAGACGCTTTGAGCAGCCTCAACAACTCGCTCATCTGGATGATCGGTATCGCCATCATCATCTCGCGCGGCCTGTTGAAAACTGGCTTGGGTATGCGTATCGGCTACCTCTTGATTTCCCTCTTCGGCAAACGCACGCTGGGCGTTGGTTACAGCTTGGCACTGGCCGACTTGGTCATCGGTCCGGTAACGCCGAGTAATACTGCGCGCGGCGGTGCCATCGTGCATCCGATTATGAAATCTATTGCCTTAAGCTTCGACTCCGACCCAGAAAAAGGGACGGAAGGCAAAATCGGTAAATACCTTTCACTGGTCAATTTCCACTCCAATGTAATTACCTGTCTGATTTTTATCACCGCCACCGCACCTAATCCGCTGGTGGTCGAATTGGTTGCCAAAGCCACCAATGCGCAAATCCAACTCTCTTGGGGTACTTGGTTCTTGGCAATGGTCGTACCCGGCCTGATTGCTATGCTGCTGATGCCGTTGGTGCTGTATTTCCTGTATCCGCCTGAAATCAAACAAACCCCCAACGCCACTGCATTGGCAAAAGAGCATTTGGCTGCCATGGGACCGATGAAGCGTGAAGAAAAAATCATGCTGGGTATTTTCTTAGTTCTGCTGCTGTTGTGGGCGGGTATTCCTGAAATGCTGTTCGGCGTGAAAGTGGACGCTACCGCCACTACTTTCCTCGGCTTGAGCCTGTGCCTGTTGACCGGCGTACTGACTTGGGACGACGCGCTGAAAGAAAAAAGCGCGTGGGATACCATCGTCTGGTTCGCGGCCTTGGTGATGATGGCAAACTTCCTCAACAAACTGGGCCTCATCAGCTGGTTGTCCGACTCCATGCAAAGCGGTATCGCCCACATGGGTTTGGGTTGGGAAGCCGGTTGTGCCTTGTTGATGCTGGCCTACCTCTACGCCCACTACGTTTTCGCCAGCGGTACGGCACACGTTACCGCCATGTTCGGCGCATTCTACGGCGCAGGCTTGGCCTTGGGCGCACCACCGATGCTGTTTGCCCTGATTATGGCAGCCGCTACCGGCATCATGATGTCGCTGACCCACTACGCCACCGGTTCCGCACCTGTCATTTACGGCTCAAACTACGTCAACATGACCGAATGGTGGAAAGCCGGCTTCATCATGAGCGTGGTCGAAATCCTGATTTTCAGCACTGTCGGCATCTTGTGGTGGAAAGCCTTGGGCTATTGGTAATCCTTTAGTCGATTGAAAAATCAGGCCGTCTGAAACTCCAATTTCAGACGGCCTTTTGTTACAATTTCATTTTTACCGAACACACTCGATTACCGTGAAAATACTCATTCTCGGCAGCGGCCAAGTCGGCTCGACCGTCGCCCAAAACCTTGCCTCCGTTCCCAGCAACGACGTTACCATCATCGACATCGACGAAAAAGCGCTCAACCGCATCAGCAGCCGCCTCGATGTCCAAACCATCGTCGGCAACGGCGCATCGCCCTTTACCCTCGAACAGGCAGGCGCGGCAGATTCCGACCTCCTGCTTGCCCTGACCCGCAGCGACGAAACCAACATTGTCGCCTCCAAAATCGCCGCCGACCTATTCAATATCCCCAGCCGCATCGCACGCGTGCGCTCAAGCGAATACCTCGAATATCCGGTTGACGGCAGCGACAACCCCGAAGAAGGCAGCCTCAACATCTTCGGCATTACCGAAACCATCAGCCCTGAACAACTGGTTACCGAACAACTCGTCGGCCTGCTCAACTACACCAGCTCATTGCAGGTACTCAGTTTTGCCAACGATAAAGTGCGCATGGTGATTGTTCAAGCCCGCAAAGGCGGTTTGCTGATCGGCCGTGAAATTGCCGACATCAACCAACACCTGCTCGAAGGCGTGGACTGCCAAATCTGCGCCATCTACCGCAACAACCGCCTGATCGTCCCCACCCCGCAAACCGTCATCATCGAAGGCGATGAAGTCCTGTTTGCCGCCGACATCAACAGCGTGGAAGCCATCATGCGCGAATTGCGTCCTAAAGAAGCGCGTACCCGCCGCATCATGATCGCCGGCGGCGGCAACATCGGCTACCGCCTCGCCAAACAGCTCGAATCCAAATACGACATCAAAATCATCGAATATAAACCCCACCGCGCCGAATGGCTGGCCGAAAATCTGGACAACACCCTCGTCCTGCAAGGTTCCGCCACCGACGAAACCCTGCTAGACGAAGAATACATCGACGAAATCGACGTCTTCTGCGCGCTGACCAACGACGACGAAAACAACATCATGTCCAGCCTGTTGGCGAAAAACCTTGGTGCCAAACGCGTAATCACCATCGTCAACCGCTCAAGCTACGTCGATTTGCTCGAAGGCAACAAAATCGATATCGTCGTTTCCCCCCACCTGATTACCATCGGCTCCATCCTCGCCCACATCCGCCGCGGCGACATCGTTGCCGTCCACCCCCTGCGCCGCGGCACGGCCGAAGCCATCGAAGTGGTGGTACACGGCGATAAAAACACTTCCGCCATCGTCGGCCGCCGCATCAGCGGCATCAAATGGCCGAGCGACTGCTACATCGCCGCCATCGTCCGCGGCGCAACCGGCGAGGTCATCATGGGACACCACACCGAAACCATCCTCCAAGACGGCGACCACATTATCTTCTTCGTCTCACGCCGCCGCGTCCTGCCGGAGTTGGAAAAACTCATTCAAGTCAAAATGGGCTTTTTCGGTTAAGCCTAAAATCCATCCTCTTGAAGACATTAAAAGGCCGTCTGAAAACCTTTTCAGACGGCCTTTATTTCTTGTTTTATTTACGCTTTAGCAACACTGTTTTTACGGCCAAACCAAACAAAACCAATCACGCCCAATACAATCATCGGCACGCTCAACCATTGACCCATGGACAAGCCCAAAGTCAATAGGCCGAGATAGTCGTCAGGCTGACGGGCAAATTCGGCGATAAAGCGGAACAATCCGTAACCGCCCAAGAACAATGCTGCCGTTTGTCCGGCCGGACGCGGTTTTTTCGAGAAAATCCAAACGATGACAAACAGGCAAATGCCTTCAAGGGCAAACTGGTAAAGCTGAGACGGATGGCGCGGCAGCATGCCGTATTGTTGCAGCCATTCAGCCCACAAAGGATTATGCGCCGCGGCTTCCGCATCTTCGTAACGCGCTTGGGGAAAACCCATCGCCCAGAAAGCATTGAGTTCGGTAACTCGTCCCCAAAGTTCGCCGTTGATAAAGTTGCCGATACGGCCGGAAGCCAAGCCCAGCGGTACGAGTGGCGCAACGGTATCCATCAGCTTCAAGATACTGATGTTGTGCTTGCGGCCAAACAGCCACATGGCAACGACCACGCCCAAGAATCCGCCGTGAAACGACATGCCGCCTTCCCACACTTTGAAAATATCCAACGGGTTGGCCAGATAGTCGGAAAATTTATAAAACAAAACGTAGCCGATACGGCCGCCCAAGATGACGCCCAAGATACCCCAAGTCAGGAAATCGTCGAGTGTTTCTTTGGTAAACACAGAATTGCCCTGCGCGATACGGCGGCGGCCCAAAATCGTAAACAGGATAAAGCCGACAATATAGCTCAAGGCATACCAGCGGATGGCAAGCGGGCCGATGCTGATCAGCACCGGATCAAACTGGGGATGTATCATCATAATGTGTGTTCCTTATCTCAAAGGCCGTCTGAAAGCCTGAACTTTCAGACGGCCTGTATGCAATGTCGGACGGTTTAACGCAAATCGCCAACCACATTCAAAATAGCAGACAACATGGCCTCGCCCAAGCGCAGCGAGCGTTGGCCGTTCCAACCGAAATCGTCGTCCGGCAGGTTGGCATTGTCTTTAAACGGCATTTCCAAAGTATAGGCAAGGCAGTTGAAATGATTGCCGACCCAGTTGGTCGCCAAAGTCATGTTTGCCTGACCCGGCGCATCTTTGTCATAGCCGTAATCGTCTTGGAAATCGGGGCTGGCATTGAGCAGCGCAAGTTTGAATTGGTCTTCCAAGGCTTCGATGCGCTCGTTGTAGTTCGGCACGCCTTCGGTGCCGGCCACAAAGACAAACGGCAGGCCTTCATCGCCGTGAATATCCAAGAACAAATCCACGCCGGTTTCCATCATTTTTTCACGGACGGTAAAGACTTCGGGGCTTCGCTCCAAAGTCGGGTTTTCCCATTCGCGGTTGAGGTTGGCGCCGGCGGCATTGGTGCGCAGGTTGCCCAAAACCGAACCGTCCGGATTCATGTTTGGCACGATGTAGAAAGTCGCACGGTCAAGCAGCATGCGCGCGGTCGGATCTTGCGGATCAAGCAGGCGGCCCAACAAACCTTCGACAAACCATTCCGCCATGGTTTCGCCCGGATGCTGACGGGCGATAATCCAGACTTTCATGTCGCTTTCGACTTGGTTGCCGATGGTCAACAGATTAATATCGCGGCCTTGAACGGTACTGCCCAAGTCGTCGATACGGCACAAACCGCTGCCCTGCGCATCGCCCAAAAGGTTCAAATGCTGCTCGTTGGAATAAGGCTCGAAATAGGCGTAGTAAACGCTGTTGGACAAAGGCGTATGGTTGATGGTCAACACGCCGTTTTCATAGCTGGTCGGCACGCGGAACCAATTTTGGCGGTCGTAAGAAGCGCAAGCCTGATAGTCCTCCCAGCCCAAAGGATACGCAGCGTCCGCCGCATTTTCAAAATGCATCACGCAGTTTTGATAGGCCGCACCCTGCAAACGGAAGTAAAACCATTGGGCAAACTCCGAAGCATTGTCGGGACGCAGGGCGAGGCGGATATCGGCAGGGTTGCTCAAGTCTTTGACAACGACCGAACCGGCATCGAATTGGGTGCTGATTTTCATCATGGGTATCCTTAGTAATCGGCAAAGAGGCCGAAGCAAACCGTCATTTTACCGTTTGCATGAGGCTGGTTTCAACCATTTAACTGATTTAACAGGATTTCAAGCGCTTGGAAATATTGTTTCAGACGGCCTTTGGGATTAAGATAAAGGCCGAAATCATGAAACAAGGTTGAAACAATGACTCAGCAACAATCTGTCTCCTCTGCGATCAAAGCGCGCGTCCTTGCCGAATCTTTACCTTATATCCGCCGTTTTTCCGGCTCCATCATCGTCATCAAATACGGCGGCAACGCCATGACCGAGTCGGCCTTAAAAGAGGGCTTCGCACGCGATGTCGTCCTGCTCAAACTGATCGGCCTGCATCTCGTCATCGTTCACGGCGGCGGCCCGCAAATCAATGAAATGCTGGAAAAAGTCGGCAAAAAAGGAGAATTTGTTCAAGGCATGCGCGTCACCGACAGCGAAACCATGGACATCGTAGAAATGGTTTTGGGCGGACACGTCAATAAAGAAATCGTTTCCATGATTACCTCCTTCGGCGGTCGCGCCGTCGGCATTACCGGCCGGGATAACCACTTCATCAAAGCGGAAAAACTCCTAATCGACACGCCCGAACAAAAAGGCGTGGACATCGGCCAAGTCGGCACAGTGGCCGACATCGATACCCGGTTGGTAGAAGGCTTGGTCGAACGCGGCTGCATTCCGGTCATCGCACCCATCGGCGTAGGGCAAAACGGCGAAGCGTTCAACATCAATGCCGACTTGGTTGCCGGCAAACTGGCGGAAAAACTTCAAGCCGAAAAACTGCTGATGATGACCAATATCCCCGGCGTACTGGATAAAGAAGGCAAATTATTGACCACCCTGACGCCAAGCCGCATTGACGAACTGATTGAAGACGGCACGCTGTACGGCGGCATGCTGCCTAAAATTGCCTCCGCCGTCGAAGCCGCCAAAAGCGGCGTTAAAGCCACGCACATTATAGATGGCCGCGTTCCCAACGCCCTGCTCTTGGAAGTACTGACCGATGACGGCGTAGGTTCGATGATTTTAGGCGAAGGCTAATCTGGTTTTCAGACGGCCTTATGCCTGATTTAATCAGCTTTTCACCCTAAAAAGGGTAAAAAATGTTACACTATACGGCCTATGTTTGTTTGAACGATATTGACGTGAAACAAACTTACAGTCGGTTTCATACCGACGCCGATGCCATGCCCGGCAAAGGCGGTATAATGTCTGCATTCATCAGACTTTGGCAATCATCCTCAAGGCCGTCTGAAGCGCAACAAAGCTACTTTTCTTTTACCATCCTATTTTGGAGATATTCATGAGCGCAATCGTTGATATTTTTGCACGCGAAATCTTAGACTCTCGCGGCAACCCTACTGTAGAGTGTGACGTATTGTTGGAATCCGGCGTCATGGGCCGTGCAGCCGTACCAAGCGGCGCATCAACCGGTCAAAAAGAAGCTTTGGAATTGCGTGACGGCGACAAATCCCGTTACTTGGGCAAAGGCGTATTGAAAGCCGTTGACCACGTTAACAACCAAATAGCGCAAGCCCTCATCGGCATCGATGCCAGCGAGCAATCTTATATCGACCAAATCATGATCGAATTGGACGGTACTGAAAACAAAGGCAACTTGGGCGCCAACGCCACTTTGGCCGTTTCCATGGCCGTAGCACGCGCGGCCGCTGAAGATGCAGGCCTGCCGCTGTACCGTTACTTGGGCGGCGCAGGCCCAATGGCTCTGCCGGTTCCAATGATGAACGTTATCAACGGCGGCGAACACGCCAACAACAGCCTGAACATCCAAGAATTCATGATCATGCCTGTCGGCGCAAAATCTTTCCGCGAAGCCCTGCGTTGCGGTGCCGAAATTTTCCACGCGCTGAAAAAACTGTGCGATAGCAAAGGCTTCCCAACTACCGTCGGCGACGAAGGTGGTTTTGCACCCAACCTGAACAGCCACAAAGAAGCCCTGCAATTGATGGTGGAAGCCACCGAAGCCGCCGGCTACAAAGCAGGCGAGGACGTATTGTTCGCCCTGGACTGCGCATCCAGCGAGTTCTACAAAGACGGCCAATACCACCTGGAAGCAGAAGGCCGCTCCTACACCAGCGCAGAATTTGCCGAATACTTGGAAGGTCTGGTTAACGAATTCCCAATCATTTCCATCGAAGACGGTATGGACGAAAACGACTGGGAAGGCTGGAAACTGCTGACCGAAAAATTGGGCAAAAAAGTTCAATTGGTCGGCGACGACTTGTTCGTAACCAATCCAAAAATCTTGGCCGAAGGCATCGAAAAAGGCGTGGCAAACGCATTGCTGGTCAAAGTCAACCAAATCGGTACATTGAGCGAAACCCTGCAAGCCGTCGACTTGGCCAAACGCAACCGCTACGCCAGCGTAATGAGCCACCGTTCCGGCGAAACCGAAGACAGCACCATTGCCGACTTAGCAGTTGCCACCAACTGTATGCAAATCAAAACCGGCTCCCTGTCCCGTTCTGACCGCATGGCGAAATACAACCAATTGCTGCGCATTGAAGAAGAACTGGCCGAAGCCGCCTACTACCCCGGTAAAGCCGCATTCTACCAACTGGGCAAATAAGCAAAATATAGGATATTGATTGTATGAAGTGGGTGACTTTTGTTTTAACCTTCGCACTTTTGTGCTGTCAGTACAGCCTTTGGTTTGGCAAAGGCAGCGTCGGGCATACGGAAGAATTGCAGGAGCAGCTCGTCCGTCAGGAGGAAAAAAACCAAACGCTCACTTTACGCAACAATTTCCTCAATGCGGAAGTTGAAGACTTGGCACACGGACAAGAGGCTATCGCCGAAATTGCCCGCGTCGAATTGGGCTATGTCCAAGACGGCGAAGTGTATTACCGAATCATCGACCGCCGCTAAACCTATCAAACAAAGGCCGTCTGAAAACATATTTTTCAGACGGCCTTTGTTTATCGCAATCGTTATATAATCACATATCCCAAAATCAAATCACACCCATCATGTATGACGTAAACACTCACGATGTCCGCCGATTTTTTGCCCACGTCTGGCAACACAGGCTCGCACCGCTCCAATTGGACGGCCTACAGCAAAAAGCCTTACGCATTATCGAAGCCCATCCCGAATACGGACACTATCTCGAAGACATCGAACAATATTTAGATAAAGAATGGCTGCCCGAAGACGGCGAAAGCAACCCATTCCTGCACATGTCGCTACACCTTTCTCTGCAAGAGCAAAGCGCCATTGATCAGCCCCCGGGCATCCGTGCCATCCACCAACAACTTTGCGCCCGTTACAACGGCGACTGGGTTAAAGCCGAACACGATATGATGGAAGCCTTGGCAGAAACCATCTGGGAAGCGCAACGCTACGGACGAGGCCTAGATGTCAACGCCTACATGACCCGCTTGAGGAAATTGATCGGCTTAGGCCAAGAAGAAAACGCCCGCCTCAATCCCCATGAAGTCGGCCTGATGGATACAAAGTAACTTCTTTTCAGACAGCCTCAGTCCATACAAATCCTTACGCTTGCCAAAGCCAACATTTCCATCTTTCATGCTAAATTACTTTTTTGAAATCCCCTTATAAGGAAACCAAAATGCTCCGTCCAGCCCTTATTGCCCTACTGCTAGCCGCTTCCCTGCCCGTAGCAGCAGAAAGCCTCAACTACAACATCGTTGAATTTTCCGAATCCGCCAACATGGAAGTACCGCGGGACACCATGACCGCATATTTCAGCGTCAATGCAGAAGGCAAAGACCGTCAAGCCGTCAACCAAGCTTTCATGAAGAAATTCAACCAGTTCAACAAAATCTCCCAAAACAGCAAATTTAAAGCCGAGCTGATGGAACGCAACGCCTCCCCGCGCTATCAATACACCAACGGCAAACGCACCCAAACCGGCTGGGAAGAACACGCCTACTTCAAAGTAGAAAGCAAAGATTTTGAAGCACTCAACCGCCTGATTGCCGACAGCATCAATATCGCCGTTTTGGAAAACTCCTCATTTTCCGTATCCAAAGAAAAACGCGAAGAAACCGTCGACCAATTGAGCAAAGCCGTCATCCTGCGCTTCAAAGACCGCGCCCAAAACCTCGCCCAAACACTCGGCTTCTCCAGCTACAAAATCGTCAAACTCAACCTGGGCCACATCGGCAACCGCCAAGTCGGCGGCGACTTTGCACACGCCAAAATGCTGCGTGCAATCCCTGCTGCAGAAGTAGCGACAGGAATAGAAGATGGTGTACCAGCCTCTCCGGGTTCGGAAGAAATCAGCCTGACCGTCAGCGGCTCGGTGCAAATGTAGGATTTTCTTTTAAATCATTTTAAAGGCCGTCTGAAAGTATATTTTTCAGACGGCCTTTTATTATTTAGTCATTAAAATGGTTGTTTCTATATAAGGAAAGAATGAAAAAATAAAACTCTAATTATTTCAACTTGTTGCAATCAAATATTGATGACTTTCTTAAAAATACGTAAAAATAACCCCGATAACAGAGTAATTATATCATTATATTTTACAATATTAACGTAAAATTTTTACACATTGCTTTCAAGAGCCAACCATTTATGTTCTCTGTTTTACTTTTTGAAAATAAAACAGAGGACTTCTATATTTTGGTGTAAATAATTCTCTTGAATAAATTTCTGTTCTATAGCTATGCTCTATTTTTGAGTTTCAAATGTAGTATGGAGCTATCAAAATTGACAACTCCATAAATAATATTCTTATTCTTTGTTTAATCTAACAAGAAAATGCTTAAATTGTTCTTCGTTGTTATCCAACTTTCCGAAAAATAACTCATCAATTTGCTCAATTAACGGAACAGCTGTTTGTAATATTTCTTCTCCTTTTGAGACCTTTGCAAAATTCCCCAAAATCCCCTAAATGTCTTGGTGGGAATTTAGGGGATTTTGGGGAATTTTGCAAAGGTCTCATTTTAAGATAAACAGGTCGGTGTTTGTCGGGCATCAATGCCCGACCTGCAACTGTTTTCAGACGACATCAACACCTATTCAAACGCCAAATCCCCCACCAGTTCCGCCAGCGTGTTCAGCCGCTGTTCCGATTTTTCTACAAACGGGTTTGCCGTATCCCACGCATAGCCCGCGAGAATGGCGGAAATCATGCGGCTGATTTCGGGCGCGCGGTTGGGTGCGTACACCACGTTTTGGAAACGGTTGTCGTACCAGCCGTCCACATAGGTGCGAAAAGCGTTTACGCCCACCATCAGCGGCTCGGCGAACTCGCGCTGCCAGTCTGCCGCTTCGCCTTTGAGCTGGCGGGCAAGCAGGTCAGCGGCGAGTTTGGCGGAATGCAGCGCGATGGTTACGCCCGATGAGAACACGGGGTCAATAAACTCGGCGGCGTTGCCTAACAGCGCGAAATGTTTGCCGTGCAGGGTTTTAACATTGGCGGAATAGCCTTGGATGCTGCGGTAGGGGAAGCCGTTTTCCCATTCGGAATGTTTAAAAAATTCAACCAGATTGGGGCATTCTGCCACTATTTGTTTCAACACGGCTTCGGAATCGCCCGCCAGTTTGTCGGGTGTGCCGACCACGCCGAGCGAGCAGGTGTTGTCGTCGAAAGGGATTGTCCAAAACCATACGTCGCGGTGCTGCGGGTGGGTGGTAATCAGGATTTTGTTGTGGTCAAAATCGGCTTCGGCGGCGATGTTGTCGGTGATGCGCGTGAAATGCGCCATGCGAACGCTGCGCCGTTTTTAAACTGAAAGCCTTTCTCGGCGCGCACGGCATCGGCAAAACCGGCTTCTTCCAGCATTTCCATGCAGTGCGGCAGCAGGCTCTCGCCAATCACAAAGCGCGGAAAATGCTGTTTTTCCAGCGCGCATACTTTGAAGCCCTGTTTGTTAAGCAGAGCGGAGGCAACCGAGCCTGACGGGCCTGCGCCGATGACGGCAACGTCAAATTGGGTGTGGGACTTTCGCAGATAAATGGTTTGGCATAAAAGCGTAATTATAGAATTTTACAAGGCAGCCTGAAAATGGGGGAATGGAGTTTGAGGCTGCTTTTTGTTGAGTGGGTTGGGCAATTGATGCACGGATAATGCCCGATTTGCTTTACTTCAATAAAAAAAGCAGTCTGAAAGGCCGTCTGAAAACTTTTCAGACGGCCTTTTACCTTACTTCGTAGCAATGTTCACTTCCGCCGACATCCCCGGCGCGAGGCGTTCCAAATCCTGTTGCCCTGCGTCAAATACGATTTTTACGGCGATGCGTTGGGCGATTTTGACGAAGTTGCCCGTGCCGCTGTCGGCTTTAATCAGGCTGAATTCGGAAGCGGTGGCGAGCGAGATTTCGGCGACTTTGCCGCTGAACGCCTTGCCGCCGAGTGCGTCGATACTCACGCTGGCACTCTGCCCGATTTTCACGTTGGCCATATCGGTTTCTTTGATGTTGGCGATGATCCAGCGTTCGGGCGGCACGACGGACATCAGCTGCGTGCCCGCGCTCACAAGCTGCCCTTGTTTTACGCTGACTTCGCCGAGTTTGCCGCTGGCGGGCGCGTAAATCACAGTATGCCCCAAATCCTGTTTTGCCAAGTCCAGCAGGGCTTGCGCGTTGGCGATGCCCGCCTGTGCGCCCTCGCGCCCTACGCCCGTGTTGATGATGTTCTGCTGCGCCACGGCGTATTGCTCCTGCGCCTGTTTCAGGCCCGCTTCGGCTTGTTTAACGGCGGTTTGCGCGGCATCGCGGCTGCTTTGCGACACGGCATCGGCACTCACCGCCTGTATGCGCTGCCATTCGCGGCGGGCGCGGTCAAGCTGGGCGCGGGCGTTGTCAATCGCGGCTTGGTTGGCTTTGGAGACGGCGAGGGCGGAGGCTTTGTCCTGCGCGGTTTTGTTCAACGCCGCCTGCTGCCCCGCCAGCCCAGCTTCGGCTTGGGCGACTTTGGCGCGGTAGGGCGCGGGGTCGATTTCCACCAGCGGCTGCCCTGCTTTTACGTTGTCAAAATCGCGCACCAGCACTTTCTGCACATAGCCGCCCACGCGCGGGCTGACGGCGGTTACACTGCCGCGCACATAGGCGTTGTTGGTGTAAACCTCGCCCATGCCGAAGGGCGGCAGGCGGAAGGCATACAGGGCAAGCACCACGCCGATTGCGCTGGCGGCGAGTATGCCGATGCTGCCGAAACGGTGTTTTTCAGGCTGCCATTGGGCGGGCTCTTGCGGCTCGGACGGGGTTTCAGACGACGTTTCAGGCTGCATCTCGGGCGGCGGCACGGCGGTTTTTTGGGATTCGGTGTCGGGTTGTTCGGGGGTGTCGGGTTGGGACATTTTTTGCTTTCCGTTGATTTGGGGGTTGATTCGGTTAATGGGTTGGTGCGGTGGTTTTCAGGCTGCCTTTAATGCCGTCTGAAACACTATTTCCCCAACGCCGCAAACACTTTCGCCTTCTCCGCCGCCAGAATATCAATCTTGTAATAACGGCGGTACAGCCACAGGGCGACGGCGACGAGGGTCGATACCGCCGCCATCGCCGCCAGCAGCGCGAACAGGTCGCTGTATGCCGCCACCGACGCTTCTTTGCCCGCCTGCGCGGTGATTTGCGAGACGGCGCGGCCTTGCAGCAGCACCGGGTCAGAGAGGGTGGCAGAGAGGGCGGCGGCGTTGCGCTGGATGTCGGCGGCGAGCGCGGGGTTGGAGAGGGTCAGGTTTTGCGCGATGGCGGCGAGGTGGTCGCGGGTGCGGTAAGTTAAAAACGCGCTGAATGCTGCCACACCCGCCAGCCCGCCGAGGGTTTGCGACAGGCCGAACACGGCGGAGAAGCTCATTATGTGGTCGGGGCTTTTCGCCAGCGCGCGCAGTGCGCCTTCAAGCATCATCGGCCCCATAAACAGCAGCGAGGCAAAGGCAACGATAAACTGGCTGAAATAAAGTTGCGCGGGGCGGGTCTGCATGCCCACGCCGATTTCCAGCCACGCACCGAGGGCGAAACAGGCGAGCGCAACCATCACGGGGCGGCGGATGTCGTTGATATCCAGCAAAATCAGGCTGCCGACCACACCCGCCAGCATTCCGCCCGCAACAATCAGGTAAAACGTGCTCATCTGCGCGCTGCCCACGCCCACCGCGCCCATCAGCCCCGCCGCGCCGACGGTCTGCTGCGAGGTCAAGAGCCGCGCCATCGCGCCCATCACGGCGAAGATGAGGATTTGCGGCACGGTCATCCAGTGCCAGTCCAGCATCGGCTTGTGCCGCGTCGATTCGATGTACAACGCCAGCCCCGTCAGCCCCACTCCGCCCGCGAGCAGCCAGCCGAGCCACTGCGTCGTCCACCACACCGTGCGCCCCTGCACGAGAAAGGCGCACAACAGCGCGATGCCGGAGGCGAACAGGGTAAAGCTGAGCGCGTCGGTCAGCGTGAACGATTTGCGCACGGTGATGCCGGGCGGCAGCGGCAGGGCGAACAGGCAGGCGGTGCAGGCGAGCGCGAGGGTAGCCTGAAAGGCGAACACGCCGTTGAGGTCGCCGTCGCCATACAGCAGCGGCACGAGGCTCTGCGCCAGCGGCGTGCCGACCTGCATCAGACCCAGCCCGAACACCAGCCCGGCCAGCTTTTTCGTGCCGGTAAAGCCCTGCATCATGTAGTAAATCGACAGCACCAGCAGGCCGCTGGCGGCGATGGCGGCGGCAACACACGCGATGAGTTGCACTTCGTAATGGTGATAAACCAGTTGCAGTAGGCTGGCGGCAAGCTGGGCGAACAGGGTGATGCGGACGAAGCGTTGCAGGCCATACGCCTTGCGGACTTTGAAAAAGAGGACGCTCATGCAGGCGTAAGCCATGAAATACACCGCCTGAATCCAGCCGCCCTGCTGCAAATCGAGCGACAAATCGCCGCGCAGCTGCGGCAGCGAGGCGGTGAGCAGCCCGTTTTGGAAGCCCGACGACAGCGCGAGTAATAAACCGATGGCAAGATACGCGAGCCGCCGCTTTTTCGGATGCTCGGGCGAGGCGGGCGAACCCGGCATAAAGGGCATTTCATGCGGCTTGAAGGTGTAGCCGCCGGATTGCAGGGGCATGGGGTTTCCTTTGGTGGGGTGGACGGGACAAAGTTTTAGATTTTTAGGCTACCTCAGCTGTAGAAAATAACCGCATTGTTTACACCACAGGTTGAGAAAAGTAAGCCTGCAAAACCTCAAACGGCGTATCGCCGCCCAGACCCGTGCGGCTTCACAGTGTTATAAAAGTTCACAAATCGGCACAGCTCCTTTTGCCGGTGTTCCGGACTGTCAAAACTATGCTTTTCGTGCCACATTTCCATAATCGTCCGAATAACCCTCTCGGCTTTGCCGTTGGTCTGCGGTCGGGCAGGACGGGTAAACTTTTGATTGATGCCGTTTTCATAACAGGCAGTGCCGAAAGCATGACTTGCCTCGCCTTTATATTCGCTGCCATTGTCCGAATACACGCACTCGATCAAATAGGAGCAGGGTTCGATGACTTGTTCCGTTAGAAACTTGGCCGCACTGTCTGCGGTTTTGTCCGGCAGGATGGCGGCGTACAGTTCTCTTGAGAAATCATCAATGGTGACAAACAGGTAATCTCGTTTGTCGGTGGCTTTCTGCCCTTTGGGCAGCGGCAGTCGCTTGGTATCGACGTGCACCATTTCGCCGGGATAGGACTTGTTGTAGCGTTTGGCCTGCTTTTTGAGTTTTTCCTGAATACTGCGTTCTACCTTGGCCAGACGTTTCATTCCGTACTTTGTCTGTTTAAAACGGTTGTTGGTGCTGGTTTGGGGTTTGAGCAGCCTACCCCTTGCGGCTTTAAGTGCGCGGTAGATGGTGACGCGGCTGACTTGGTAACGACGGGCCAGGGAGGTGACGCTCTCCTTCTCCTGTGTGTATGCTGTCCAAATGGCTTGGCGGTGGTGCGGGGTGAGTCGGGTGTTTTTGTGCATGTTCATGTCAGTATTCTCCTGAAATACTGTAAACAACGCTAGGGATTTCTACACCTTATTTGTCCGCCGCAAAACCTCCGCCAAAGGCGGTATTTAACGCCAGCCACGCGGTAAACAGCTTCGCCTGTGCCTGCGCCAGTTGCGCTTCGTTTTGCAGGGTTTCGTCTTGCGCCGCCAGAAAATCCAGTTTGTTGTCCAGCCCCGCGTGGAAGCGGCTTTGCGCGGCAGCGGCGTTTTTGCGGGCGAGCGCGGTCATCTCGGTCTGGTCGCGCACCGCCGCCAGGGCGGTTTCGTACTGCGTCAGCGCATCTGCCGCCTCGCGCAGGGCGGTGTAAACGTTTTTGTTGTAACGCGCCGCCTGCTCGTCAAACTCGGCTTCCTTGCGCGACAGGTTCGCCCGCAATGCGCCAGAGGTGAAAATCGGCAGGCTCACGCTGGGCAGCAGCCCCGCCATCCATGACGAGGAATGCGGCAGGTTGCCGATTTCCACGTTAGACAAGCCTGCCAACGCTTTAATCGTAATGTTCGGATAAAACTCGGTTTTCGCGCTGGCAACTAAATGGCGGCGGGCGGTCAGTGCCTCGCGCTGCGCCGCCAAATCGGGGCGTTTGCCGAGCAAGTCGGCGGTGAGCTGCGACACGGGCGGCGCGGGGGTGTTGGCGGCGGGGTTGGGCGCGAAGTTGTCCAACGCCTGCGCCGGTTGCCCGGTCAAGGCGGCAAGCGCGTGGCGGATTTGCGCAATGTTGCCGTCCAAATCCGACAAGGCAGCCTGAAAACGGCTGTTGCCTTGCTGTACCGCATAGAGCCTGCTCGGCGCGACCTGTCCGGCGCGGATGAGTTCGCGCACCACCTGCTCGCGCTCGCGGTTCAACTGCGCCCGCTGCGCCACGCGCTGCCGCGTTTCCAGCAGCAACTGCCATTGGCGGTAATACGTCGCCACGCCCTGCGCCAGCAGTAGCCGCGTCTGCGCGATTTCGTATTCCACGGCGCGTTGCTGCCCCAGCGCAGCTTCCAGCTGGTGCTTGTATTTGCCGAACACATCGGGCGACCATTGCCCTTGCAGTTGCAGCGATTCATAAGTGATATTGGTGCCGTAACAGGCACACTTAGCCTGTTGGCGGCTTTCAAAAGGTTCAAACACATCGCCTTCAGATGGCTTTGCGCACTCACTTTACACAGACCAAAATAGGCTGCCCGGGCGTAGCGGAATTTACGGTGCAGCGTACCGAAGCTTTGTTCGACCACATAACGTGTTTTCGATAGATGTCGGTTGCGTTTGGTTTGCGCTTCCGACAGCGGATGTTTGCGGTGGGCTTTGCGCATAATGCCGTCCTTCATCCGATGCTCTTCCAGATGTTGCCGGTTTTCCTTACTGTTATAGCCTTTGTCGGCATAGACGGTCGTACCTTCGGTAATGCCTTCCAACAAAGGCGACAGGTGTTTGCACTCATGGGCATTGGCGGGGGTAATGTGCAGTTTCTCGATATAGCCTTCCGCATCGGTACGGGTATGTTGTTTGTAACCGAGTTTGTAGAGGCCGTTTTTCTTGATCCATCGGGCATTGCTGTCTTTACTCGGTGTGATTTGGCCGCTGACTTGTCCTTCCTCATCAACTTCTATGGCCTGGCGTTGTTTGCTGCCGGCGGTTTGAATAATGGTGGCGTCAATGACGGCGGCGGATGCTTTCTCTAATTTTAGGTTTTTTTCGGCCAGTTGTCGGTTAATCAATTCCAGCAGTTCGGACAGGGTGTCGTCTTGCGCCAGCCAGTTGCGGTAGCGGCATAAGGTGCTGTAATCGGAGATGTTCAGTTCGTCAAAACGGCAAAACAGGTTGAAATCGATGCGGGTGATGAGGCTGTGTTCGAGTTCGGGATCGGAAAGGCTGTGCCATTGTCCGAGCAGGACGGCTTTGAACATGGACAACAGGGGATAGGCGGGACGGCCGCGGTGGTCTCGGAGGTAACGGGTTCTTTGACGGTTCAGGTATTGTTCGATCGGTTGCCAATCAATCACCTGATCCAACTTCAATAGTGGGAAGCGGTCGATGTGTTTGGAGATTATGGCTTGGGCTGTTTGTTGGAAGAAGGTGCTCATGAAAAATCCCCTAAATGTCTTGATGGGAATTTAGGGGATTTTGGGAAATTTTGCAAAGGTCTCAGGCCGTCTGAAGTCTATTTTTCAGACGGCCTTTTATTATTTAGTCATTAGAACGGAATATCGTCGTCGATATCCTCAACCGGAGCGGTCGGTTGTGCCGGAGCAGGACGACGGGCCGGGGCGGCCGGGGGTTCTTGCGCCGGGGCAGATTGGTATTGCTGTTGAGGCGCTTGTTGGTAACTGCTTTGGCTTGAATGACTGCCTTGGTTGTAGCCGTCATCGTATGGTGCGCCGCCGCTGTTGTCGTTGCGGCTGCCGAGCATTTTCATCTCATTGGCGATGATGTCGTAAGCGGTGCGCTCGATACCGTCTTTGCCTTGGTATTTACGGCTTTGGATACGGCCTTCCAAATACACTTGGCTGCCTTTACGCAGGTATTGGCCGGCGATTTCGGCGAGTTTGCGGTACATGGTGATGTTGTGCCATTCGGTACGTTCTACGCGTTGGCCGTTGCGGTCGTTCCAAGTTTCGCTGGTGGCAACGCTGAAGTTACAGACGGCCTCGCCGTTGGGCATATAGCGGACTTCCGGGTCGCGGCCGAGACGGCCGATGAGGATAACTTTATTCAATGACATTTTACACTCCTGTGATGATTTTTTCGGCGGCCTCTTGGTCGAATCCTTTTTGCAAGGCCTTGATATAAATGGTTTGTTTGTCTGCGCTGAAGCTGATGCTTTCGACGCCTTCAATTTCGGTCAGTTTTTGGTGGAGCAAATCCGGATTTTGTTGCCATTCGGCGTTAAGCGGATAGCTGAGGTTTTTGACGGATTTCGGTGCCGGTAAGATGAGTGCCAATACCAGCCACAACAGCATCAATACGCTACAAAAGGTAAAAACACCTGAAAACCCATATTTTTGGAACAATAAGCCGCCGGTCGCGCCGCCGACAAACAAGCCGACTGACTGTAATGTGTTATACACGCCCATCGCCGTGCCTTTCAAATCAGACGGGGCGATTTTCGATACCATAGACGGCAGGCTGGCTTCCAATACATTGAAACCAATAAAATAAACAATCAAATAGGCGGTAATCAACCATATCGAGTGCATGCCAAACAGCAAGCCGATTTGTGCCGCGGCAATGCAGACAATACCGAGGATAAACACTTGCTTGAGCTTGTTACGCGTTTCGCCGACGATAATCAGCGGCACCATAATAATCAGGCCGGTAATGGTTGACGGCAGATAGACTTGCCAGTGATGGATTTTTTCCAAACCCAGCTGCGTCATGGCAAACGGCAATGCGGTAAATAATGCCATTTGCGCCGCATGCAAGGCAAAAATACCGAAGTCGAGATTGAGCAGCTGGCGGTTTTTCAATACTTCGCCCATACGCGAAGGCTGCGCCTGCGTGTCTTCATGCAGTTTTGACTCTTCCGGCTCTGGCGTCATCCACGCAACCACGCCGATACTGATTACCGTCAGGATACCGGTCAGCGCAAACAGGCCGGATACGCCGATAAAGCTGGCAATCATCGGCGCGAGCACCAGGCTGACGGAGAAGGTCAAGCCTATGCTCAGGCCGATCATCGCCATCGCACGCGTCCGCACTTCGCTACGGGTCAAATCCGCCAGCAAAGCCGTTACCGCCGCGCTGACGGCACCCGCGCCTTGAATGGCACGCGCAACAACCAACATTTGCAGGCTGTCGGCAACTGCGGCCAAGAAACTACCGGCGGCAAACACAATCAAGCCGATATAAATCACTTTTTTACGGCCGAACTTGTCGGAAGCGATGCCCAATGGCAGCTGCAACAAGGCCTGTGTTAGCCCGTAAATGCCCATTGCCATACCGACCAATGCTTTATTATCTTCCGCACCGGGCAACGAAGCGGCATACATCGCCAAAACAGGCAGCACCAAAAACATCCCCAGCATACGCAGTGCGTAAACGCCGGAGAGTGTGGTACTGGCACGCCATTCGTGCGGAAACATTTGAATGCGGTTATCTCTTGCCATAAATAATGTTTCAGACGGCCTTAAATTTGCGAAAGGCCGTCTGAAAGTGTGAATTAACAGATTTTCTTATTATACAGGATTCAAAGGAATTGCATGGGGCAAATCGCAAGCCGCTCAACCCCACTGCCATCTATTCCGCCACGCGCCCAATACGGCATTCGGATATTTGTTGCTGCCCAAGCTGCCGTTAAACCTTGCCAAGGCACGGACAATATTGCCTTTTTCGATATTGTTGTAATGGCGCAGAATGGTGCAGCCGTAGCGCAGATTGGTGCGGATGTCGAAAAGGTTGTGTGACGGATTGCCGATATAGTTTTTCCAAAACGGCATCACCTGCATCAAACCGCGCGCGCCCACGCCGCTGATGGCATATTGGCGAAACGCGCTTTCCACTTCAATCAAGCCCAAAATCACTTGAGTATTGAGTCCGGCGCGGCTGCTTTCGTATTGGATATTGATCAGCAGGCGGCGGCGCTCGCCTTCATCGGGAATAAAGCGTGCCAATCGGGAAGACATCGCCGCCAACCAACGCTCCCCTTCCCTTGCATCGGTAAACACCAGCCGCGCAGGACTGGCGCTATTGATCGAACTGCGCATCACGGACGCCACATCATCGGCCAGCGTTTCTTCACGTTGCGCCCCCGCCCAAGCAGCCGCAGGCGTCAAAAGCATGGCTCCGCCGACTTGCAACAGGCGGCGGCGTGATAAAAATAAGGAATCTTGGTTTTCCGATTTCATGTGTTTCTCTTTTTAGGCCGTCTGAAAAGTTCAGACGGCCTTTGATATATTTGCTTAAAATTGGCATTATAAAATACATCTATGAGCAGAATCAAAGAGCTGTATTCCTTTTATTGTCAAGTGATACGGCCTCAAGTAACATTTAGGTTTTTCTAATCAAGCGGTATTTTTTATGACCACCACTCCCGCCAACGTTTTAGCCTCCGTCGATTTGGGTTCCAACAGTTTCCGCCTGCAAATTTGTGAAAACAACAACGGCCAGCTGAAAGTCATCGACTCCTTCAAACAAATGGTACGCTTTGCCGCCGGCTTGGACGAACAAAAAAACCTAAGCGAGGCCTCTCAAGAACAAGCCTTGGAATGTTTGGCAAAATTCGGCGAACGCCTGCGCGGATTCCAACCTGAAAACGTGCGCGTGGTGGCCACCAACACTTTCCGCGTCGCCAAAAACATCGCCCAATTCCTGCCCCGTGCCGAAGCGGCGCTGGGTTTTCCCATTGAAGTCATTGCCGGCCGCGAAGAAGCGCGTCTGATTTACACCGGCGTAGTGCATACCCTGCCGCCCAAAGGCGACAAAATGCTGGTTATCGACATCGGCGGCGGTTCGACCGAATTTGTCATCGGCTCGGATTTGCAACCGCTGACCACAGAAAGCCTGCCTTTGGGTTGCGTAACATACAGCATGCGCTTCTTCCAAAACAAAGTGACCGCCAAAGATTTCCAAGCCGCCGTTTCCGCCGCGCGTATCGAAATCCAGCGCATCAGCAAACTGATGAAGCGTACCGGCTGGGATTTCGCCATCGGCACATCCGGTTCGGCAAAATCCATACGCGACGTTTTGGCGGCCGAATTGCCGCAGGAAGCCGACATTACCGCCCAAGGCATGCGTTATCTTGCCGATAGGATTATCGAAGCCGGTTCAGTTAAAAAAGCCAAATTTGAAAACCTCAAACCCGAACGCGTCGAAGTTTTTGCGGGCGGGTTGGCTGTGATGATGGCCGCTTTCGACGAACTCTCGCTGACCAAAATGACCGTTACCGAAGCCGCCCTCCGCGACGGCGTGTTCTACGACTTAATCGGCCGCAGCCTCAATGTCGATATGCGCGAACAGACAACGGCAGAGTTCCAAAAACGCTACCACGTCAGCCTCAACCAAGCCAAACGCGTTGCCGATACCGCGCAAGCCTTCATGAACAGTCTGTGCCACGCCAAAAACGTAACCGTTCAAGAGCTTGCCCTGTGGAACCAATACCTCAGCCGCGCAGGCCGTCTGCATGAAATCGGCTTGGATATTGCCCATACCGGTTATCACAAACACTCCGCCTACATTCTCGAAAACGCCGATATGCCAGGCTTCTCACGCAAAGAGCAAACCATTTTGGCGCAACTGGTTATCGGCCATCGCGGCGACCTCAAGAAAATGGCGGATATTATCGGCGATAACGAAATCATGTGGTGTGCCGTATTGTCCCTGCGCCTGGCAGCCCTCTTCTGCCGCTCGCGCCTGCCGCTTGATTTACCGCCGCAAACCCAGCTTCGCATTGATGAAAACAACCACAGCTTCATCTTGCGCATCAACGCCCAATGGCTGGAGCAACACCCCCTCATCGCCGATGCGCTGGACTACGAAAGCGCGCAATGGCAAAAAATCGATATGCCTTTCTCGGTTCAAGCACAATAAACCGCGCTCCGTTATAATAGGCAACTTTTTAAGATTCAAACCGCAGGCCGTCTGAAAACGACAGCCTGCCATACATCAAGGAAAACCATGAGAAAACCCCAACGCGGCTACGCCCGCCAAGACCGTGTCAAAGAACAAATCATGCGCGAGCTTGCCGAACTCGTCCGCACCGGCCTGAAAGATCCGCGCGCAGGCTTCATCACCATCAACGAAGTCGAAGTCACCCGAGATTACAGCCATGCAACCGTGTTCTACACTGTCCTCGACGACAGCACACGCGACATCACCGAAGAAGCTTTGGAACACGCCAAAGGCCATTTGCGCAGCGAATTGGCCAAACGCATCAAACTCTTCAAAACACCCGAGCTGCACTTCAAATACGACGAATCACTCGAACGCGGCATGAGCATTTCCAGCCTGATCGACCAAGTGGCGGCGGAAAAACCGGTTGAAGACTGATTGATTAAAACACGCAGGCCGTCTGAACCCTTTCAGACGGCCTGAACATTAATATTCCCTAATTAATATGACCAATAAACCCACCAAACGCCCGGTCAACGGCGTTCTTCTTCTCGACAAACCCGAAGGTCTTTCCAGCAACACCGCCCTGCAAAAAGCGCGGCGGTTGTTCCGTGCCAAAAAAGCCGGGCATACCGGCGTACTCGATCCTTTGGCCACAGGGCTTCTGCCTGTTTGTTTCGGCGAAGCGACCAAGTTTGCCCAATACCTGATTGATGCCGACAAAGCCTACACCGCCACACTGAAGCTCGGCGAAGCCAGCAGTACGGGCGATGCAGAAGGCGAAATCATCGCCACCGCACGCGCCGATATTTCATTATCCGAATTTCAGACGGCCTGCCAAGCCTTAACAGGTGATATCCGCCAAGTGCCGCCCATGTTTTCCGCCCTCAAACACGAAGGCAAGCCGCTGTACGAATACGCACGCAAAGGCATCGTTATCGAACGCAAAGCACGCGATATTACGATTTACTCCATTGATATCACTGAATTTGATGCACCCAAAGCCGTGATAGACGTACGTTGCAGCAAGGGCACTTATATCCGCACCCTCAGCGAAGACATCGCCAAACACATCGGCACATTCGCCCACCTGACCGCCCTGCGCCGTACTGAAACCGCCGGCTTTACCATTGCCCAAAGCCACACGCTCGAAGCCTTGGCAGAATTAGACGAAGCCGAACGCGATGCCCTGCTGCTGCCTTGCGATGTCTTGGTGCAACATTTCCCCAAACTTGAGCTAAACGACTACGCCGTTACCATGCTCAAACACGGCCAACGTCCCCAGTTCACCGAAAACATTTCCGCCGAACAGCCCATCCGTGTATACAACCGAGACGGCACATTTATCGGGCTGGTGGAATATCAAAAAGAAATAGGCCGTCTGAAAACCTTGCGCCTGATGAATACCGCCGACCAATAACTTCCTGCAAAGAGAGCCGATCATGAAAGTCTATACTGCCGCCCAAATGCGCGAACGCGAACAAGCAGCCGTCGATAAAGGCACGAGCTTCGACCAACTGATGGAAAACGCCGGCAGCTCTGCCGCCCGAGACCTCATGCAGCGTCATCCCCAAGCCGGACGCGCCCTGATCGTTTGCGGCAAAGGCAACAACGGCGGCGACGGCCTAGTCATGGCAAGATATATGCAGGCGCAAGGTTGGCATATCGATATTCTGTTTTCACTCGGAGAAAACCTCTCCCCTTTGGCTCAAACCAATCGGGAGCGCCTCAACGGTTTGCCCCATATTGAATTGATATCCGCACAAGAACTGGAAGGCCGTCTGAAAAAAGGTTACGACATCATTATCGAAGGCATATTCGGTACAGGCTTCAGCGGCGCGCTTCCATCAGAAATCGCCGCCCTCTGCCGCCAACTCAATCATTCAGACGGCCTGAAAGTCGCCCTCGATATTCCCACCGGCCTCAACTGCGACACCGCCGAAGCCGATCCCGACACATTCCGCGCAGACCTGACCTACACCTTTGCCGCCTACAAACCGGCACACTTAAGCGAGTCCGGCAAAACCTATTGTCAAGAAACCGTCTGTTTACCTATTGGCATTGATTAAAAAAGCAAATAAGATGTCATATTTAAATCGCTTTATTTTTAGAAACTGCTCATTCTAAAAGAAACACGCCAATTAATTTACGACCAAATTATCAACGACACGGAAACAGACAATGAACGAACAAGAATACCGCCAAACTTTTAAAGAAGATCAAGCCGTCGGCTGGGAAGCCATCGATGCTGCGCTTAAAGCACTTTATGGTGATGTCAAACCACGCTCCTATGGCCCTATAATCAAATATTGGTTGGGAGGCACCGATCCACTGGACAATAGCGATATTTTTGATTGCGAAGAGCAAACCTTCCATCGCCATATTGTTTCCTACGGCATGAGCGAACTTTACTTTAATCCAGAACTTGCCGGTGCAGATTACAGTAAATGGGGATTTGAATTTACCTTCCGTACTCCCCCTTACGATCAGGATCCGGATTCTGGCTACAACACCAAACACGAGCCTTACTGGGCAATTAATCTAATGAATAATCTTGGCCGTTACGTTTTTGAAAGCGGCAACTGGTTTGAAGCCTACCACTTTACTTCGACTAACGACCCTATCCGAATGGATACAGAAACCGCCATCGTCGGCGTAGCCTTCGCACCAGACCCCAAGCTGCCCGCTATCAAAACGCCAAACGGTGAAGTTCAATTTCTGCAGATGGTCGGCCTTACCCAGCCTGAGCTTGACTGGCTCTGGCAAGATCCAACAACCAAACGTTGCCAAGAGCTGATCGATATGATGCGCAAAGACAATCCGCTGTTGATTACCGATTTAGCGCGTACAAAAAGCTATGTACAACCCTAATTGATAAAGCCAAAGGCCGTCTGAAAACAGATTTTCAGACGGCCTTTAGTTTATATTTCAAATAAAAAATAGCAACTTACTTCCAAATCTGCACCAATTTAATCCCCAGCGCCGTCAAACCAAACGAACCGAAAACATGCAGACAGGTTGCCATTAAAGCCATGCCCCAGCGTTGCGCCTGCATCAAACCCACCATCTCCACTGAAAAACCTGAAAATGTGGTCAAGCTGCCGAGAAAGCCGGTAATCCAAAGCAAACGCCATTGCGGATCGGTTAAGAGTTCTGCCAATACGCCGATCAGCAGCGCGCCCAGCCAGTTTGCCGCCAATGTACCGATAGAAAAAGGCGCAGAAGACACCAGCAACAAGCCAAACAGCCAACGCAATACAGCCCCGACAGCGGCACCGCAAACAATGGGAAAAATATAAGCAAACATAACACGTTAAAAATTCAATTCAAAAACAGGCCATCCGGTCATTAGGCCGTCTGAAAACCAAGCAAGGATGCCTTCATATCTTATTGCCAAATCTTAGGCACTGATTTCAAATACCTGCCGTCATCAAAAGTACAAATCCATTGCGGCTTAAGCGCAATAAAAATGGCTGTTGAAATACCGCTCAAAAATGCCTCTGCCCAAGCGATTAAGAAGAAAACAGGAAAAGCGGTTTTCCATAATACTGTCGTATCAAATACATCCGCCCAGTCCAACAAACTGACCAAAACCACGCCGGTAAACACCATGCCGACCGCCGCGGCCCAAAAACCATTCAGAAAAATAAAGATAAAGATATTGGCAGGCAAACACGACACCCAATGGCGGAAACCCAAGTTCACCAACAAAGGCGGAAGCAATACGGACAAGGCATTGATGGGGAACATATGCCAATCGCCCCAAAGCCACAAATATGGAAAAAACAGCAAAACGCCAAGGCAGAATGCGGCAGAAGTGCCCAGCATTAAAGCCGTCAGGTTTAAAGCAAGCAAATGATAGCTCATGCCGGCCAGTTGCCCACTTTCCGGAGAGGCATTCAAACTCCAAGCCAGCGGCAACATCACGGCAGCCAACAAAAATGCGGAACGATGCTGCGATACCGACACCCATGCCTGCTTTGCGCATAAAGCAAAAATCACCAGCAATACAGGCCATGCCGCCATCACGACACCAACGGGAAACCATCCGTTTTGAAAAATCATCTTCTCATCCGCAAAATGTTCAGACGGCCTATTATACGCGCCTCAAGCCACAGCTTTGACAATCCTGTCTGCCTTTGCCGTTAAAGCTTGTTTCAGCTGGTTTTGTTTACCCGAAAAAAGCGTTAGAATAACGGACTTTGCCGTTTAATTAAGGGGATGAACGCATGCTTTGGACAATATTGGCTTTAATTCTACTGGCCGCCATAACCGGCTTGTTCTGGTGGCGCCAGAAACAAGAGCAAAAGTGGCGCCAAGAATTGGCCCGACTCAGTGGCGATGAAGAAGAAATCAACGAAGAAGACAGCCCGGTCGGTTTTGCCAGCCAACTTGACAGCCTGAAACGTTTGTTCAGCATGAACAAGCGCACCGCCGACAACCATAAAATCGCCCGCATCCGCCTGCTTTCCGCGCTCGAACACAATAAAACGCAACACGCCGAAACAGACAAAGAGCACGCAGCAAAGCCCGTTGCCGAAGAGCCGGAACACATCGCAGCGACCGAAGAAGAAATCAAAGTGGCGCCTAAAACCCGCAAATCTGCCAAGCCGGAACGTATTCCTAAAATCACGCCGTTTGCACAAATGGAAACGCCCGAATACAGCCCGTCTTTGGTGCAAAACAGCAATTTTGAAGAAATCACATTAGAAGAGGCCACCCGTTCCCTGCATGAAGCGGCGGTTGAGGAATGGAACGAACATTTGGCCGAAAAAAATGCGCCGATTTACAAAGACGAAGTCGAGACCCCATTGTTGCGCGCTTCATCCCTGCCGATGACCGGCATGGAAATCATCGACTACAACGATCCTGTTTTGCGCCGCACACGCGAGCGTGCCTTGGCGCGTGCCAACAATGTCCGCGTGGCAGAAGCCAATGCGCCACATATCGAAACCGTTCAGACGGCCTTAAGAACTGCCGAAAAAGAAGCCATCCTCCCTTATACTTCCATGCAGGCATTCCCTTCTGAAATCCAAGCGGAAGATATTCACGACAACCTTGCCCGCCGTACCGCCGCACGCCACAAACTGGCCGCGGCCGTCGCCCCATTGCGCGACTACTCTCCGCGCACCATCGAAAATGACGAAATTCTGGCCAACTTGGGACAAATCAGCCGTCCTGCCAGCCTGCGCCGTCAAGTTCGCCATACCGAAGCGGCCGCCGAAAGATGGGCGCGTAAACAAGCTGCTACGGAAGCTGTTGCACCACAACCTGCCGTATCGGCAACACCGTCCCGTCCGAAACCGGCTGCGCCTGTTAAAAAATCTCCTTATATCTCCCGACCTGCCGCGCCAAACGCAACCGTAGTCGAGCCGCCTGCCGTACCGGTCGTCCCGATGGCTAAAACTGATATCCCCGAGCCGCCCGTTTTCCAAACCTCGATTGCGCCGATTGATATTCCCGAGCCGCCTGCTTTCGAACATAAAATCCAAGTGCCGATTTTTGATGCACAAGTCAATGCGCATGTTAGCAATCAGCCTGAACGCAGTATCCGCGATTATTTAATCAGCGAATCAGCCGAAGAAGAAATAGAATTCGATGGTGAGCCGGAAGCGCCTGTACAAGCGGAAGCAGAAGCGATTCAAGCGGTTGAAACCATTGAACCCGTTGATCCTGTTGAAACAATCGCAAGGCCGTCTGAATATACACAGACAATCGTTGAAACGCCTGTTCGAAGCGTAGAACCAAGCGTTCAAGAAGATACACCAAGCATAGCTATTCCAACTTCGGCAACACTGACTGATGCGCTTCTACCGACCACTGCCCTGCTCCTGCCGCCGCAGTTTGACCCGAGCGCCTCGCAAACTGAAGAACAGTTGCTGGAAAACAGCATTACTATCGAAGAAAAACTGGCCGAGTTCAAAGTTAAAGTCAAAGTGATGGACTCCTATTCCGGCCCGGTCATTACGCGTTATGAGATTGAGCCTGATGTCGGCGTGCGCGGCAGTGCCGTTTTGAACCTTGAAAAAGACTTGGCGCGCTCGCTTGGCGTGGCTTCCATCCGCGTAGTGGAAACCATCCCCGGCAAAACCTGCATGGGCTTGGAATTGCCTAATCCGAAACGCCAAATGATCCGCCTGAGCGAAATCTTCAATTCGCCTGCGTTTACCGAATCCAAATCCAAACTCACCCTCGCACTTGGCCAAGACATCACCGGCCAGCCTGTCGTCACCGACTTGGCCAAAGCGCCGCATCTGCTGGTTGCCGGTACGACCGGTTCGGGTAAATCCGTGGGTGTGAACGCCATGATTCTGTCCATGCTCTTCAAAGCAACGCCGGAAGACGTGCGCATGATTATGATTGACCCGAAAATGCTGGAATTAAGCATTTACGAAGGCATTCCGCACCTGCTCGCCCCTGTCGTGACCGATATGAAATTGGCTGCAAACGCACTGAACTGGTGCGTCAACGAAATGGAAAAACGCTACCGCCTGATGAGCTTTATGGGCGTGCGCAACCTTGCCGGTTTCAACCAAAAAATTGCCGAAGCCGCCGCGCGTGGTGAAAAAATCGGCAGCCCGTTCAGCCTCACGCCTGAAGACCCTGAGCCATTGGAAAAACTGCCGTTTATCGTGGTCGTCGTAGATGAATTTGCCGACCTGATGATGACTGCAGGCAAGAAAATTGAAGAACTGATTGCCCGCCTCGCCCAAAAAGCCCGCGCAGCCGGCATCCATTTGATTCTTGCCACCCAACGCCCAAGCGTGGATGTCATTACCGGCCTGATTAAAGCCAATATTCCGACACGCATTGCCTTCCAAGTGTCCAGCAAAATCGACAGCCGCACGATTCTTGACCAAATGGGTGCGGAAAACCTGCTCGGCCAAGGCGATATGCTGTTCCTGCCGCCCGGCACCGGCTATCCGCAACGTGTACACGGCGCGTTCGCCTCCGATAACGAAGTACACCGCGTAGTGGAATACCTGAAACAATTCGGCGCACCCGACTATATCGATGATATTTTAAGCAGCGGTTCGACCGAAGACTTTACCGGCACCAGCCGCAGCAACGACAGCGACCTCGACCCCATGTATGACGAAGCCGTTTCCGTTGTCTTAAAATCGCGTAAAGCCAGCATTTCCAATGTCCAACGCCAACTGCGCATCGGCTACAACCGCGCCGCCCGCCTGATTGACCAAATGGAAGCCGACGGTATTGTTTCCCCGGCGGAAAACAACGGCAACCGCACCATCTTGGCACAAAGCAGCGACCATCTGGATTAATTTATCCTTGCTTAAATTAAGGCCGTCTGAAAATTTTTCAGACGGCCTTTTTTAGTCATAAAAATAAATAACTTATAAAATGCTGATATAGAGATTCTCTGAAACCAGCACATGAAGATAGATTAACCAAATAAGAAATAATTATGTCATCAGACTGTACTTAACAATATTTCAGAATTTAATGTGGTTATTGTTTTTTAGCTTTTTGCTCAACTTTTTGCCAAAATGTTTTGGCGTGTTGTTTTTGTTTTTCATATTGCTTAATCATATTGATTGATTTGATTTCTTGTTCACAAGTTTTCTGTGAAAGTAAATCAAATTTTGGTCGTCCTACCCAAGCACCTGGAATAACACTTGTTCTTAAGCAATAGATACGATTAGCCACTGGAGTAAAACTCAAAGTTTCTGCGGCCTCTGTTTGTGCGTATAGCGTAATAGGTTCAAGTCGTTCAATATCTACGAAATTGCCTGCTCCATTTTCGGAACGCAAAATGAAAAATGTATCATCAAGATTAGCAAATGGACGCTGATAGGTAAATTTATTGTAATGCCCACTTACAAAGTATCTCACTCCACCACCAGCAAACCGACTGGGGCGAAAGGCATAAATCCGTGCTTGCCCTTCGGGCGGTTGTTTTAATGTGATGGTATCTTGTTGAATTTCAAAACCGTCTGTTTGCATTTCAAGTGTAGTTGCGCAGGCAGACAATAAGCTGCACACAGCAAGAGTCAAAAATAGGTGTTTCATCGTCATCCCTTTGTATGATGTTTAAATTAAAACATTATAATAAGATATTTAGAACTTAGGAAGCAAAATTTATTCTAAATGGTTTTCTGCTATATTTTCAAAATTATTTTGTACAAATCATCATGCCTGTGATTGAAGCGAAACTCAGTTTCCTTTAAATATAAATGCAAGTAAAACGTATTCTTCGGTATCCCGTTAAATTTGTACTAAGCGATGCTTAGCATAACTCTAAAAAGACTCAATACTGTTAATATGCCACCTTCTACGGACAAACTTATTGTCAATTTTGGATGATTTTACTTCCTAAGCCCTACAAAATTTCTACCTTATCCACTGCGATTCGTCACTATTTTCAGACGGCCTTTTGTCAAAACCGGAAAAAACAGGTAAATCCGTTTTTAGATTTAGAAACAATATTATTATGATTCATGCCCTCGGCAACACCCCAACCTTTACGAGGAAAAACAAATGAAAAAATATTTTGCAGAATTTTTCGGCACTTTCTGGCTGGTATTCGGCGGCTGCGGCAGCGCAGTATTGGCAGCAGCCTACCCTGAACTCGGCATTGGCTTTGCCGGTGTCGCCTTGGCGTTTGGCTTGACCGTACTGACCATGGCTTACGCCGTCGGCCATATTTCCGGCGGCCACTTCAACCCTGCCGTTTCCGTCGGCCTCTTCATCGGCGGCCGTTTCAACGGTAAAGACTTGTTGCCTTACATCTTATCCCAAGTCATCGGTGCGATTGCCGCTGCAGGCGTTCTGTATCTGATTGCTTCCGGTAAAACCGGTTTTGATGCTGTTGCTTCCGGCTTTGCCAGCAATGGTTTCGGCGAACACTCTCCTAACGGTTACGACATGATGGCCGCGTTGCTGATCGAATTCGTACTGACCGCATTCTTCCTGATCATCATCATGGGTTCTACCGACAAACTGGCTCCGGCCGGCTTCGCCCCTATCGCCATCGGCCTGGGTCTGACCCTGATTCACTTGATCAGCATTCCTGTGACCAATACTTCCGTCAACCCTGCACGCTCTACCGGCGTTGCCTTGTTCCAAGGCGGCTGGGCTGTTGAACAATTGTGGTTGTTCTGGTTGGCCCCTATTGCCGGCGCAGCAGTTGGCGCGGCTATTTACCGCTTTGTTTTGGCAAACAACGACGACAAATAATCTGAACGGAATGATATTTCCGGTGCGGCCGACACCTTAAACCGTCCGCACCCAAGTTGCCGAGATACAAACGCACCGCCTGACTCAGACGGTGCGTTTGTTTTTGCCATGTTACAATACTTTCTTTTCCCACATTCTCAAACCATCATGCAAACCTTACCCTTTCAAACCGATATCGCCGCCAGAATGCTGGTCAATACCGAAAACGAAACCATCCATCCCGATGCCGTATTCGTACAAACGCAAAACGGCTACTGGATTGCTTGGCACGACCAACAAGCCGCCCTGCTTGCCCCCGACACCCCACCCGATATTCCCTGCTTTTGGGTAGAAGGCGCAGAAAGCCTGGAAGAGCTGGTAAGCATGGTAGAAAACGGCGAATTTGACGAAGTCGAAGAATTTGACGGCGACGATGATGCTTGGCAAGAAGCACTCGGATGCGGCCATCATCACGAAGGACACTGCGGATGCAGCCATTGAGATGCACAAAACGCCTGCTTCTGGCACTTGCCCTTTGCCTGACGCTTAACGGCTGCGTTGTAGGCGCGGCTGTCGATTTGGCTGCCACGACCGTCCTGACTGCCGGAAAATTGGTTGTCAAAGGAACGGGAGCAGTGATTGATGCCGCCATTCCTGACGGCAAAAAAGACAAGGACAAGGAAAAAGAAAAGAGCAAAGAAAAGCCAAAATCGGAAGAAATCATCTATAAGGAAGAGTCCTCCGATGAAGTAACGCAATAATCCTTCAGACGGCCTTGGTAAGGTAACCCATCCTACTGAGGCCGTCTGAACATTCATCCTTACATATAGCCCTGTTCACGCAAAGAGCAGGTTTCTTTTGCCGTTACGATAAAATGGTCTAAGAGCGTAATATCCACCAAACTTAAAGCCTGTTTCAAACGCTCTGTAAACTGCACATCAGATTCAGACGGCCTTGCCGAGCCGCCCGGATGATTGTGTGCCAAAATCAAACTGTCGGCGTATTCATCCAATGCCAATTTGACAATTTCACGAATATAAACCGTATTCTCCGCCACCGTACCACGCGACAATTCCCGTACCGCAATCAATTGATTTTGACGGTTGAGCAGCAAGGCAACGCTGACCTCGATTTTTTCATGCCCAAGATGCAGGCGCAGATAATCCGCAACCGATTTCGGGTTTGACAAAACCATCTGCTCCTGCAAATCCTCACCCAAAATCCGCCGCCCGATTTCTTTGACCACGGCAAACTGAGTATAGCTCGCCAAACCCATGCCCTTGCAAGCAGAAAGTGTTTTGGCATCCGCACTCATCAGCTTTCCCAAGCTGCCGAACTCGCTCAACAAATAACGCGCCAAATCAACCGCGCTCATGCCGCGCGTTCCGACACGCAATAAAATTGCCAGCAACTCCGCATCACTCAACGCCGCCGCGCCGCGCTCCAACAGCTTCTCACGCGGTCGCTCCCCCTCGGGCCATTCTTTAATGCTCATGTTTTCCCTTTTTATTCATATAGCGGATTTGGTTTTTATTTAGGACAAAACCATCTTGCCCGCATAAAACGCAATCCGCACGATTTTATTAAAATTAATGCAATTTGCGTATTTTATTCTATCTCTAATTATTTTTTAAGACATTTGAATATAAATTAAATCCTTTTGTGCAGAAAAACAACGTTACCTATTTTCGCTATCCTGTTCCCCTGCCTGCCTTTCCTTTCCTATTTACTTCAAATCAGCCGCTACAAGCATTTTCATATTGCCCCTATGAGGCTTAGGCTAATATAATATTGAGTTTGCCGAGAGCAAAAGCTGAGGCTTAAACTGCTTTCTATCCACGCTGCCCGTGCGCTTTACAAGAGTTTCAGACGGCCTCCGTCCGACTCCCGCCAGCAATCAAACAGCTTTTTATCACCCATTCGAAAATCCGTTTTGCCGGTACTCGTCTTTCTTTTTGGAGTATTGCCATTATGACCGCAACCACTGCGTCTTCAGCCAAACCTTATTTGCAAATCCAAGGTTTGGTGAAAAAGTTTGGTGACAATTACGCTGTCGATAACATCGACTTGGACATCTATCAACACGAAATCTTCGCCCTTTTGGGCAGCTCAGGCAGTGGCAAATCCACACTGCTGCGTATGTTGGCAGGCATGGAAAGCCCCAATCAGGGCAAAATCATTCTCGACGGTCAAGACATTACCAAGCTTGCCCCGTACGAGCGCCCAATCAACATGATGTTCCAAAGCTATGCCCTGTTCCCGCACATGAGCGTTGAACAAAACATTGCTTTCGGCCTGAAACAAGACAAAATGCCTAAAGGCGAAATCGACGCCCGCGTCGAAGAAATGTTGCGCCTGGTGCAAATGACCAAATACGCCAAACGCAAGCCGCACCAACTTTCCGGCGGCCAACAACAGCGTATCGCTTTGGCGCGCAGCCTGGCAAAACGTCCGAAAATCCTGTTGCTTGACGAACCTTTGGGCGCACTCGATAAAAAACTGCGCCAACAAACCCAACTGGAATTGGTCAACACGCTGGAACAAGTCGGCGTAACCTGCATCATGGTTACCCACGACCAAGAAGAAGCGATGACGATGGCTACCCGTATCGCCATTATGTCCGACGGCCAATTGCGCCAAGTCGGCACACCTAGCGATGTGTACGACTACCCTAACAGTCGCTTTACCGCTGAATTTATCGGCGAAACCAATATTTTTGACGGCGTCGTTATTGACGACCGCGCCGATTTCTCCATCGTCAAATGTGACGGCTTGGAAAACCACGTCCGCATCGACCACGGCCTGGGCGTTCCGAACGACCATGAAATTTGGATCAGTATTCGTCCTGAAGATATTGATTTGCATAAAGAAAAACCAGAACACTTGGGCGCGCACAACTGGGCCCAAGGCACAGTCAAAGAAATTGCCTACTTGGGCAGCTTCGCGATTTACCACATCAAACTTGCCAACGGCCGTGTCGTCAAGAGCCAAGTTCCCGCACCTTATTGGTATGTGCGTAACATTACGCCGCCGACCTGGGACGAGACTGTCTATATCAGCTGGCCTGAAAACCAACCGACACCTCTGTTCAGTTAATTTGAGGGAAATGCAATGAACCTTAAAAAACTGAAAAACAAACTGTTCCGCCGCCCCGGCCAGCGTGCAGTGATTGCCGTGCCGTATATTTGGCTTTTGATTCTGTTTCTGATTCCGTTCGCCATCGTATTGAAAATCAGCTTTGCCGAACAAGAAATTGCCATTCCGCCATTTACGCCGCTGACAACGATTGATGAAGACTTAGGCCGTCTGAACATTGCCATCAGCTATCAGAACTACGCCGACATTTTCCAAAACTTTTGGAATACGCTCAATCCGTTTGGCGACAGTGAAAACAGCAATATCTATTTGATGACCTACTGGTCTTCGATTAAGACTGCGCTGACGACGACCATCATCTGCCTGTTGATCGGTTATCCGACCGCTTATGCTATTTCACGCGCCAATCCGGCTGCGCGCAACGGCCTGCTGTTGGCAATCATGCTGCCTTTCTGGACCTCTTTCCTGTTGCGTGTTTACGCATGGATGGGCTTATTGGGACACAACGGCATCATCAACAATTTCTTAATTAAATACGGAATCATCAGCGAGCCTTTAGACTTGTTCTACAATGCGTTTTCGCTGAATTTGGTGATGGTTTACGCCTATTTGCCGTTTATGATTTTGCCGCTGTACACACAATTGGTAAAACTGGACAACCGTCTGCTCGAAGCCGCTTCCGACTTGGGTGCAGGTCCGATCAAATCGTTCTTTACCATTACCCTGCCTTTATCCAAAACAGGCATCATCGCAGGCTCTATGCTGGTCTTTGTGCCGGCCGTCGGTGAATTTGTGATTCCTGAATTGGTGGGCGGTTCTGAAAACCTGATGATCGGTAAAGTATTGTGGCAGGCATTCTTCGACCAAAACAACTGGCCGCTGGCTTCTGCCGTCGCCGTCGTCATGGTTGCCCTGTTGGTTGTACCGATTGCCCTGTTCCAACACTATGAAAACCGCGAATTGGAAGAAGGAGGCAAATAATGCAGAAAACCAAATTATCCTGGTTCTTGAAACTGATGCTCCTGCTCTCGCTGGCATTCCTCTATATTCCGCTGGTGGTTTTGGTCATCTATTCTTTCAATGAATCTAAGCTGGTTACCGTTTGGGGCGGTTTCTCGACCAAATGGTATGGCGCATTAATGGAAAACGACACCATCTTGGAAGCGGCCTGGCTGTCATTGCGTATCGCCATCGTTTCCTCACTTGCCGCCGTAGCACTCGGCACATTGGCTGGTTACTCCATGGCGCGTATCAAACGCTTCCGAGGCAGCACACTGTTTGCCGGTATGATTTCCGCGCCTATGGTGATGCCTGATGTGATTACCGGTTTGTCCATGCTGCTGTTGATTATTCAGGTGCAAATGTTCCTACAAGGCAGTGAATTGCTGCAATCACTCTACTTCGATCGCGGCTTCTTCACCATCTTCCTCGGCCACACCACGCTTTGCATGGCGTACATTACCGTCGTTATCCGCTCGCGCTTGGTGGAATTGGATCAATCCTTGGAAGAAGCCGCTATGGACTTGGGGGCCCGTCCGCTGAAGATTTTCTTCGTGATTACCCTGCCGCTGATTGCCCCTGCGATTGCTTCCGGCTTCCTCTTGGGCATCACCCTGTCTTTGGACGACTTGGTGATTACCTCCTTCCTGTCAGGCCCGGGTTCATCGACATTGCCGCAAGTGATTTTCTCCAAAATCAAACTCGGCCTTGACCCTCAGATGAACGTTTTGGCAACCATCCTAATCGGCATCATCGGTACGCTGGTGATTGTCGTCAACTACTGGATGATGCGTCAGGCAACCAAACGGGAACGTGAGGCTGCCGAAGCCTACCGCCAAGAAAAATTGGCAGCCGAAAAAGCCGCCTAATATGCAGACAGGCTGTCCGATAAAGCGTCGGAACAGCCTGTTTTATTAACTGCATCTTATCCTTTCAGACGGCCTGAACTTAAGCCCATATTCCAGGCCGTTTGAAAACCTGTTTTCAATGAAGTTAAAACCAACCTAAAGCACAAATCATGATCAATCCCAGCTTCAAAGAATACCTTCCTTCCTACTATGTTAGCACGGCCAATCCCCATCCGTCTTATCCGACGCTTGAAGGCCGTCTGAAAACTGAAACCTGCGTTATCGGCGGCGGCTTGACCGGTTTATGCACCGCCCTACCGCTTGCCGAAAACGGCCATGAAGTCATCGTACTTGAAGCCGCACGTATCGGTTTCGGCGCATCAGGCCGAAGCGGCGGACAAGTCATCAGCGATTTTGCCTGCGGCATGGAAGAGATCGAAAAACAAGTCGGCTTAGAACAGGCCCAATGGTTCTGGCAGCAATCCCTGCAAGCCGTTGAACTGGTTGACTCGCGCATTCAAAAACACAATATCCAATGCGATTGGCAACGCGGCTATGCGACCGTCGCCGTCCGTCCTCAGCATTGGGAAGAATTGCAGCAATGGCACGAACATGCCCAAAAACATTATGGCGCAAGCCATTACCAGATTTGGGATAAAGCCACGCTGAAGCAACAACTAGCCAGCGATAGGTATCAAGGCGCGCAATTTGATCCTTTATCCGGCCACTTGCACCCGCTCAATTACACCCTAGGCATTGCCAAAGCGGCAGCCGATGCAGGCGCACAACTTTTTGAGCAGTCCCCCATGACTCGTATCGAGCCATGCGATAACGGCTGGCTGGTTCATACGCCCAATGGCAGCGTTGAGTGCAAAAACCTCGTTTATGCCGTCAATACTTATGCAGGTTTACACCCGAAATTCAAAGTATTGGAACAAAAAGCCATTGCCGTCAGCACCTTTATCATCGCCACCGAGCCTCTGGGCGAACGTGCCAAAGACCTGATCCGCAACAATATGGCCATCTGCGACAACCGCCACATCCTCGACTACTACCGCCTCAGCGCCGACGGTCGCCTTCTCTTCGGCGGCAAAGACAACGAGTTTATCGACGATCCAGACCGCATGACCGAACTCGTCCGCCAAGACATGCTGAAAGTTTTCCCGCAACTTGCCGATGTCAGAATCGAGCATTCTTGGGGCGGAGAATGCGACATCACGCGCAACCTTGCCCCACATTTCGGCCGCCTCGCCCCTACCGTTTTCTTTGCACAAGGCTACTCCGGACACGGCATGGCGATTACCGGCATTGCCGGTTTGGCAATTGCCGAAGCCATCATGGGTGATGACGGCCGTCTGAAACCTTTCGAGCAACTGCGCCACAGCAACATCATCACCCAGCCGTTCCTGCGCAAACTCGGCTCTTACCTCGGTTCCAAATACTACCAGTGGAAAGACAGCCACTAAACCCAAACGACAAATATATTTCAGACGGCGGCAGATTCAAGTAGAATTTAGGCCGTCTGAAAGCGTAGACACGACAAAATTCAATCATTTATCAGCAAGGAAACCATCATGAGCAACCATCACAAACTCATCATCCTCGGCTCCGGCCCTGCCGGCTATACTGCCGCCGTCTATGCCGCCCGCGCCAACCTTAACCCTGTAATCATTACCGGCGTTGAGCAAGGCGGACAACTGATGACCACCACCGAAGTGGACAACTGGCCTGCCGACGCAGAAGGCGTACAAGGTCCGGAACTGATGGCCCGTTTCCAAGCTCATGCCGAACGCTTCGGCACTGAAATGATTTTCGACCAAATCCACACCGTCGATTTGCAAAACCGTCCGTTTACCCTCAAAGGCGATATGGGCGAATACACCTGCGATGCGCTCATCGTTGCCACCGGCGCATCCGCCAAATATTTAGGTTTGCCAAGCGAAGAAACCTTTGCCGGCAAAGGCGTTTCCGCCTGTGCAACTTGTGATGGTTTCTTCTATAAAAAACAAGATGTTGCCGTAGTCGGCGGTGGCAATACCGCTGTAGAAGAAGCCCTCTACCTTGCCAATATCGCCAACACCGTTACCCTGATTCACCGCCGTGACAGCTTCCGCGCCGAAAAAATCATGGTGGACAAACTCATGCAACGGGTCGAAGAAGGCAAAATCATCCTCAAGCTCAACAGCTCGGTTGATGAAATCTTGGGCGACGAAAGCGGCGTTACCGGTGCACGCCTGAAACACAATGATGGAAGCACTGAAGAAATCGCCGTCAAAGGCGTTTTCATCGCCATCGGCCACAAACCCAACACTGATATTTTCAAAGGCCAACTCGACATGGATGAAACCGGCTACCTGAAAACCAAAGGCGGTACCGGTGACAATGTCGGCGCCACCAATATCGAAGGCGTATGGGCGGCTGGCGACGTCAAAGACCATACTTACCGTCAAGCCATCACCAGTGCGGCTTCCGGCTGTCAGGCCGCACTTGATGCCGAACGTTGGCTCGACCGCCACAGCGTATAAGCCTCTAAGCTACATTCTATTCTTTGAAACATCATCAACAGGCCGTCTGAAATTTCAGACGGCCTATTATCTGTTTGCCACACTGAATTTCATTTTAATGGCAAATTTATATCAAATAAGTACTTTTGCTTTATAATGACAACAAATACCCAACAAACAGGGAACAAACATGAAAAAAACACTAACGACACTTATCCTTTGCGCACTGACTCCTGCCGCCCTGGCTGCCGACACTTACGGCTACTTGGCCATGTGGCAAAACCCTGCCGACAGCAATGAAGCGCTGCAAATCAAAACCACCAAAGAAAATGCCACCCAACTGGATGCGACGGCAGAACTCGAAACATTCTGCAAAGGCCAAGATGCCTTAGCCGGTATCCGCTCAGGCCAAGCCACAGGCTGCAAAACGGTTGTCCCTCTGCACAACACCTGCATCGCGGTTGCCTACCCTAAAGCCATGGGCAAATTGACTGCTCAAAACGTAGTGGCCATTACCTCCCCACGTTTCAAAACCGTGCATCAAATTGCCTTGAACCAATGCATCAAAAAATACGGCTCACAAGGACAATGCGCTTTAGAAACAGTCTATTGCACTTCTGAAACCTACTATCAAGGTACGGTCAAAACCCTTTGGGAAAAAATCAAATCCATTTAAGGCCGTCTGAAAATAAAACCGGCTTGCCCGATATTCTCCATATCACGGCAAGCCGGTTTTTTATTCTGGTTTTTATTTGCTGTTTTTTTCCAACAAGTTGGCCACAACGCCTTCAGCCTGTTTCACCAAATCAGGATTGGTTCGGAAGTGGTTTTCATCATTCAAAGAGTAGCTGACAGTAGAAACCGCATACTTGGTGCTTCTCAACACAAATACGCCTTTACGCAAGATTTCGTTATTGCCTTTGGTCTTGTAACGCAGATTATACGGGCAAGAAGAATCATACAGTTTGCCGCGGTTGTCCGCTGTCACAATAGTGCTGCCAATGCCGCGTTTTGCCAAAGCTTTAGACAAAGCACGATCCAAATCATGCGGTCTTACTTTTGCATTTTGAATGATGCAGACATGTTTGATGCTGGTCAGCTCTTCAGGTTTCAATACTCTTTGTTCGGTCGTAGAACACGCGCCCAGCAATAATACGGCTGAAGCCGCCGCTAAAATCATGGTTTTCATCTGTTTTCCTTTTAAAATGTTCAAACAATAAATATTCAGACGGCCTTTATACAAAGGCCGTCTGAAAAAATCAACGTACGTTTTTCATTAAACGTTGTTTCTCACGCTTCCAATCCGCTTCTTTCAGGCTTTGGCGTTTGTCATGCTGTTTCTTACCCTTGGCCAAACCGATTTCCACTTTGATTCTACCGCGGGTGTAATGCAGGTTTAAGGGCACAATCGTATAACCGGCGCGTTCGGTTTTGCCGATTAACTTATTAATTTCCGATTGTTTCAACAACAACTTACGCGGACGGACAGGGTCAGGTTTGACGTGTGTCGAGGCAGTGGGCAATGCGGTAATGTGGCAGCCCACCAAATAGAATGCGTCTTTTTTCCAGTAGATATAGCTTTCTTTTAATTGCACGCGTGCAGCGCGGATGGCTTTGACTTCCCATCCCTCCAATACTATACCGGCTTCGATTTGGTCTTCGATAAAGAAATCGTGAAAGGCTTTTTTATTATTGGCAATACTCATTGTGCTGATTCTTTACAAACTTTTCAGACGGCCTATTTTATCAGGCATGCTTAAAAATTAAAACGGCAAACGGTTTTGAAACGTTTATTCGCTTAAAACATGGCGGCGGTAAAAGCGGTCTATATCGGCAATGGCTTTTTCATCTTCAGGGCGTAAATCCAGTTTCAAATCGGCAAGGCGGATCAAAATTTGGTCTTCACGCTCGGCAACGGCGCAGCTGACCTCGCCTTCGCTGCGGAAATGACGGATAAGCTCGTCCAACTGGTTTAAAGCATTTTGATAAGATGAATTTGGATTCATAATTTTTAACTCGAACGCCCATAAAAAATGGCGGGAAACCCCGCCATGATTTTACGGCTTACGCCGCGCATTTGATTAAGCAGCTTGAATGTTAGCAGCTTGTTTGCCTTTAGGGCCGGTGGTTACGTCGAAAGACACGCGTTGGCCTTCTTTCAGGGTTTTGAAACCTTCCATGTTGATCGCTGAGAAGTGAGCGAACAGATCTTCGCCGCCTTCGTCAGGAGTGATGAAACCAAAACCTTTAGCGTCGTTAAACCATTTTACGATACCGGTTGCCATTAGAAACTTCCTATACTTAAAAATTAACAAAATCAGCAAAACAAGGCATACAGCAAACTAAAACGTTCAGCGTTTCTCCCCCGTTTTTATTACGCGGTCGAGTGCCAACTTCTGCTTAACTGTCTTTTTACATTTGTTAAGACAAAACGTCAAGCTATGTTTTCAAAAAAGTGGGAAAATAGAAAAAATTGGCCGAAATACAACAGAAAACGGTTTGCACTCTAAAACAGGCCGTCTGAAAACTGAAATCTAAGATCATGAACCATCCGAATACCGACCACCAATCCGATACCCTGCTCAGCGATATCAACACACAGCCGCCGAAACGTTACGGCGTATTTTTATTGAACGACGATTACACCACCATGGAATTTGTCGTCGAAATCCTGACCGAAGTCTTTATGCTTGCACAGGAACAGGCCGTGGCCGTCATGCTGCTGGTGCACCATGAAGGCAAAGGCCTGTGCGGCACCTACACGCGCGATATTGCGCAAACCAAGCAGCATCAGGTCATGGAACGCGCCAAAGCTGAAGGGCATCCGCTCAAATGTATAGTCGAAGAGGTTTAAACCATGCTTTCACCCGAATTGGAACACATCCTGCAACTGCTCTATCGTGAAGCACGCAACGCGCGTTATGAGTTTATCAGCTTGGAACACCTGCTTTTGGTGCTGATAGAAGAAGATGCGGCTGTGCCGAATGTCTTGAAACTGTGTGGTGCGGATTTGAAAGTCCTGTCCGAGCAGCTGGCCGCCAGCGTGGCCGAAAATACGCCGCAAATTCCCGATCATCTTCTGGATACGGTCGAAACCCAGCCGACATTGGGCTTCCAACGCGTCATCCAACGGGCGATGGTGCATACCCAGTCTGCCGGTAAAGCCGCAGTAGAGCCTTTGGATATTTTAGTTGCCATGATGAGCGAATCCGAAAGCCATGCCGTTTATTTCCTCAAATTGCAATCCATTACGCGCTTTGAAGTCTTGCGTTGCATTGCCCATGGCTCGCCCGATGACGAAGACGGCAATGATTCAGACGGCCTTGAACGTGAGGGCGAAGAAGCAGAACAAAAAACCGGCTCCCTTTCCGACTACACCGTCAACCTCAACGCCGAAGTCAAAGCCGGCCGCATCGATCCTTTGATTGGTCGCAAACACGAAATGGAACGGTTGGTGCAAATCCTGTGCCGCCGCCGCAAAAACAATCCGCTTTTAGTCGGCGAAGCAGGCGTAGGCAAAACTGCGCTGGCGGAAGGTTTGGCACATCAAATCGTCAACGGCGACATTCCCGACGCGCTGAAAGAAGCCGAAGTGTACGCACTGGATATGGGTTCGCTTTTGGCGGGCACGAAATACCGCGGCGACTTTGAAGCGCGGGTCAAATCCGTCTTGAAACAGCTCGAAAAAATCCCGCACGCCATTTTGTTTATCGACGAAATCCACACCATCATCGGCGCGGGCAGTACCAGCGGCGGCACGATGGACGCATCCAACCTGCTCAAACCCGCGCTGGCGAAAGGCTCGCTGCGCTGTATCGGCGCAACCACTTACGACGAATACCGCACCATTTTCGACAAAGACCACGCCTTAAGCCGCCGCTTTCAAAAAATTGACGTGGTCGAACCCACCGTTTCCGAGACCGTGCAAATCCTGCGCGGCTTAAAGCCAATGTTTGAAGATTTCCACCAAGTGCGCTATACGCAAGGTGCGCTCGAAGCCGCCGCCGAACTTTCCGCCCGCTACATCAACGAACGTTTCCTGCCCGACAAAGCCATCGACGTGATGGACGAAGCAGGCGCAGCGCAACGGATTTTGCCCAAATCCAAACAGAAAAAAGTCATCGGCAAAGCGCAAATCGAAACCGTCATCGCCAAAGTCGCGCGGATTCCTGAAAAAACCGTGTCGCACGACGACAAACAAGTGTTGCAATTCCTCGGCCGCGATTTGAAAAACATGGTTTACGGTCAGGAAAATGCCATCGACGCGCTGGTTGCCGCCGTCAAAATGTCGCGCTCCGGCCTTGCCCTGCCCGACAAACCGATAGGCAGCTTCCTCTTCTCCGGCCCGACCGGCGTCGGCAAAACCGAAGTCGCCAAACAGCTTGCCTACTCAATGGGTGTATCGCTGCAACGCTTCGATATGTCCGAATACATGGAACGCCACGCCGTATCGCGCCTCATCGGTGCGCCGCCGGGCTACGTCGGCTTTGAACAAGGCGGTCTTTTGACCGAAGCCGTCAACAAACAGCCACATTGCGTGTTGCTTTTGGACGAAATCGAAAAAGCCCACCCCGACATTTTCAACGTCCTCCTGCAAGTCATGGACGCAGGCAAACTGACCGACAACAACGGCAAGAGCGCCGATTTCCGCAACGTCATCCTGATTATGACCACCAACGCAGGCGCGGAAAGCCTCAGCCGACCCAGCCTCGGCTTTACCACCAAACGCGAACGCGGCGACGAAATGCAGGCAATCAACAAACTCTTTACGCCCGAGTTCCGCAACCGTTTGGATGCGATTATCCCGTTTGCGCCCCTGTCCGAACCCGTCATCGCCAAAGTCGTGGACAAATTCCTGCTCCAGCTCGAGCACCAGCTCCTCGACAAAAAAGTCGAAGCCGAATTCACGCCGGCATTGCGCAAATATCTGGCAGAAAAAGGTTTCGACCCACAAATGGGCGCACGCCCGATGCACCGCCTGATTCAGGAAAAAATCCGCAAACCGCTCGCCGACGAACTCCTGTTCGGCAAACTCGCCGACGGCGGCTTCGTGCGGATAGACTGGGATGCAGCAAAAGAAGAAGCCGTGTTGAAGTTTAAGAAAAACAAGGTCAAACCTGAAGCAGAAACTGTTTAACCAGTTGAAAAATAAAAGGCCGTCTGAAATTTCAGACGGCCTTTTTATCTCAATCAAAAATCTGATTTACAAAACGGATTTTACAGTAGCAACCACATTGTCTACGGTAAAGCCGAATTCTTTAAAGAGCAAGTCAGCAGGTGCAGACTCGCCGAAGCGGTTAATACCGACCACTGCACCGTTCAAACCAACGTATTTATACCAACCGTCGGCGTGTCCGGCTTCTACGGCTATGCGCGGCAAGCCTTCAGGCAGAACGGCGGCTTTATAGGCGGCGTCTTGGCGGTCGAATACGTTGGTGGATGGCATGGAAACAACGCGCACGGCAACACCTTGTTCTGCCAATACTTTTTGCACTTCCAGAGCTAATTCAACTTCAGAACCGGTGGCAATGATGACGGCTTGGGCGTTGCCTTGGGCTTCGCTGATGACGTAGCCACCGCGTTTGATGTCGTTCAGTTGTTGTTCGTTGCGCGCTTGGAATTTCAGGTTTTGACGACTGAAAATCAAGCTGGACGGATGATCGGCCGCTTTAACGGCTTCAGACCACGCCACCAAAGATTCAACGGTATCGCACGGACGCCATACGTCCATATTTGGAATCAGGCGCAGGGTGGCGGTTTGTTCGACAGGTTGGTGGGTTGGGCCGTCTTCACCGAGGCCGATGGAATCGTGGGTAAACACAAATACTGGGTTGATTTTCATCAGCGCTGCCATACGCAGGGCGTTGCGTTCGTATTCGCTAAACATCAGGAAAGTCGCGCCGAAGGGTTTTACACCGCCGTGCAAGGCAAGGCCGTTCATGATAGCGCCCATGCCGAACTCGCGTACGCCGTAGTGAATATAGTTGCCGCCGTGTTCGCGGGTAACGGAGACGCTGTTTGACCAGTCAGTCAGGTTGGACGGGGTCAGGTCGGCAGAACCGCCCACCAATTCGGGCAGCTCTTTGGCCAGAATTTCGATGCTGTTTTGGCTGGCTTTACGGGTGGCGATGGTTTCGGCTTTGGCACACACTTCTTTCAATGCGGCTTGAACGTAAGCATCGAAGTTGTCCGGCAGTTTTTTATCCATGCGGCGCACGAATTCTGCGGCTTCGGCGGGATATTTGGCTTGATATTGGGCAAAAAGCTCGTTCCATTCGGCCTCAAGTTTCGCGCCTTTTTCTTTTGCATTCCATGCGGCATAGATTTCTTGAGGGATTTCAAACACAGGATAAGTCCAACCCAAATGTTTGCGCGTGGCTTCGATTTCGTCCGCGCCCAAAGGTGCGCCGTGGGTTTTGTGGCTGCCTTCTTTGTTGGCGCTGCCTTTGCCGATTAAGGTTTTGCAGCAGATAAGGGACGGTTTGCCGGTTTCGGCTTTGGCCGCTTCAATGGCCGTCTGAATGGCATCGGTATCATGACCGTTTACATTTGGAATCACATGCCAGCCGTAGCTTTCAAAACGTTGCGGGATGTTTTCGGTAAACCAGCCGTCCACTTTGCCGTCAATGGAAATATTGTTGTCATCATATAAAACAATCAGCTTGCCCAAGCCCAAAGTGCCGGCGAGCGAACAGGCTTCGTGCGACACGCCTTCCATCATGCAGCCGTCGCCCATGAAGACGTAGGTGTGGTGGTCAACGATGTTTAAGCCGTCTTTATTGAATTCGGCAGCCAAGATTTTTTCGGCCAAAGCCATGCCCACTGCGTTGGCAATACCTTGTCCCAACGGGCCGGTCGTGGTTTCCACACCGTCGGTGTAACCGTATTCGGGGTGGCCGGGGGTTTTGCTGTGCAATTGGCGGAAGTTTTTCAAGTCTTCGATGGATACGTTGTAACCGGTCAGGTGCAACAGGCTGTACAGCAGCATGGACGCGTGGCCGTTGGAAAGGATGAAGCGGTCACGGTTGTAGAATTTAGGATTGGCAGGGTTATGGTTGAGGAACTTCGTCCACAATACTTCCGCCATTTCCGCCATACCCATAGGTGCGCCGGGGTGGCCGGAGTTTGCTTTCTGTACGGCATCGACTGAGAGGAAACGGATTGCGTTTGCCAGTTGAGACATGGTTTGACCTTCCTTGGACAAGATTGGAAATATGAAAAAAGGTGTACCGATTATCGCCTGAATCAGCCGTGCTTTCAAGGATAGCTTTTGATATTCGCTTTGTCAGACGGCCTGTTTCCACTCGGTTGCCCGAAACGGACAGGATAGATGATATTAACTGTTATTTCGTTTTGAAACAGTGCTTTATATATTTTTATCGTGTAAATAGCAAATCACTATAAGTTTGCACACAGGCCGAACCATAAACCTTTGAATACTGCCCTTTTCAGACGGCCCTACATCAAACGGCCGCAAGGAATCCATCGTTAAGACGAAGTCCCTCTTTTGCTTTGAATAGAGTCAAATGTTATGATTTGTATGCACGCGAAAGGCCGTCTGAAAACATTCACATCAAACTACTACCATGACAACAGGCTTGTGTGCACTTCATCAAGGAACACTGAAATGTCACCAGAAAACCAAGCTGAAAACACCACACCCTCAACAGAAAAAACAGCAAAAGCCACTCCGCCCAAACCTTCCAAACCCAAATCCAGCGTGATTCAAATCCATCCCGAAGGTGAACGCATCCATCCCAAAAAGGCGGAAGGACGCTTTGCCAAACTGCGTATCGCCGCCGTATTGGCGACCCAGTTTGTATTTTACGTTATTCCATGGTTCAACTGGAGCGGCCGTCAGGCGGTTTTATTCAATATCCCTGACCGTCATTTCTTCATTTTCGGACTGTCGCTGGGCATGGGCGATTTGATCTACCTTGCCTTGCTGCTGATGATTTGCGCATTCGGATTGTTTTGGTGGACAACCATTGCCGGTCGTTTGTGGTGCGGCTATTCATGCCCGCAAACGGTTTACACCGAAATTATGCTGTGGATTGACAACTTGGTCGAAGGCGATAGAAACAAACGCCTAAAACTGGAAAAATCGCCGTGGAATTTCACCAAAATCCGCACCAAAGCCACCAAATACCTGCTGATTTTCCTTGTCTGCGCATGGACAGGCATTACTTTTGCAGGCTGGTTTGTCCCAATCCGCCAGTTTGTTCCTGATTTGTTTGCCGGAGCAGCAGGCGGCGGCGCGATGTTTGCCGCAGCGTTTTACGGATTCATGACTTTCTTCTTCGCCCACATCATGCGCGAAAAAGTTTGTCTGCATATGTGTCCGTATGCACGCTTCCAAAGTGCAATGTTTGACAAAGACACGCTGATTATTTCTTACGATGCCGAACGCGGCGAACCGCGCGGCGCACGCAAAAAAACCGCCAACAAAGAAGACAGCGGCTTGGGCGACTGCATCAACTGCACCATGTGCGTGCAAGTCTGCCCCGTCGGTATCGACATCCGCAACGGTTTGCAATACCAATGTATCGGCTGCGCGGCGTGTATCGATGCCTGTGACGAAATCATGGACAAAATGGGCTACGAGCGCGGCTTGATCCGTTATACGACCGAAGGCGCGTTGGAACACGAATACCCTGAAAGCGACATCAAAAAACGCTTGAAACGTCCGCGCGTAGCCGGTTATGGCGCAGTACTCCTGGTGGTCATCATCGCCTTCTTAGTCGGCATTTCCACCCGAAAAATGGTCGAAGTCGATATCCTGAAAGACCGTGGCGTCATGGTTCGCGAAAACAGCCAAGGCTGGTTGGAAAATGCCTATAACCTGCGCATTATCAACAATAGTGAAAACGAACAACTGATGACCGCAACCGTCAAAGGCTTTGACGAAATCGCGCTGACCGGCCTGCCTGAAAACGGTATTAAAATTGCGCCGCGGGAAACCGTTACCATCCCGGTACAGGTATCTACCATTCCCGAATACGCCGACAAAGGCAGCCATCCGATCGAATTTACCTTTACCTATCGTGAGACCGGCTCTGCCGACTCCAAACCGACTACTTTAGAAGAAAAAGCAACCTTTATCGGAGAATAAACGGTGTCCCCACAACCCCAAATCAAACCTTGGTACAAACATATTTGGCCCTGGGTGCTGATGGCCGGCCCCATCTTCGTCGTTATCGCCAGCGTTTCCATGTTCTTCGTCGCAAAAGAACACACGACAGACTTGGTGTCTGACGATTACTACAAAGACGGCAAACACATCGAAATCCAACTTCACCGCGATGAAGAAGCCGTTAAACGGCAAATTCAGGTGCAGGTCTTAATCAGTCCGGATATGAACGCCGCCAAAGTATTCGTCAGCGGACAATTCGATACCAAACAGCCATTAAACCTATTGTTGATGCACCCGACGCGCAAAGCCGATGACCAAACCGTCAAGCTGCGCGCCGTAACAGCCGAACCGCAAAACGGCCGCATGGAATACGAAGCCGTCTTTAAGCCTTTACGCCCAACCAATCATTGGTACTTGCGCGTTGAAGATGCTTCAGGCGTATGGCGTGTTGAAAACAAATGGATAGTCAGCCAAGGCAATGCAGTCAACCTGACACCCATGGACAAATTGTTCGACAACGGCAAACAAGCCGCTTCAACAGAACAATAAATCCCGACCCAGGCCGTCTGAAACCTTTCAGACGGCCTGAAATCTTCATGCCCTCTTATATTTATTCTCTTCCAAATATGATTTTTTCCGATTGGCGCAGACTGACCGAAAACGAAGTCCGTATGGCAAAACAAGTTTTTGCGGACAGCATAGATTTCCACCGCATCAAAATATATCGCGGCATTCCGCTTATACCCAACGCCAATACCGCCATTGCACCCAATGGAAACATATACTTTCCGCGTAAACACTGCCCCGAAGATTTCACTCAAGCCGGCATAGCCTACAAAATTTGGCTGATTCATGAGCTGACACATGTCTGGCAACACCAACACGGTCACAAAGTTTGGCTTTCCGGCCTATTCATCATGCTCAAAGGCGGATACAGAAAACGCAAAGCTTACGCCTATCCCATCCCCTTACCACACATTAACCAATTAAATATCGAACAGCAGGCAGACCTTATTGCCCACTATTTCGCAGCCACTTTTCTACCCAAAAACATTTACACCCCGCAACAGCCTATTTTTCAGACAGCCTTAGCAGATTTTCTTCACAACCCACACGATAAAAACCTATGCCCGAGATACTTGTCGGCAAAAAAACAACACTTCAAAAAGCAGAGTGAACAAATAAGCTATAATGAACAACCCGACACATCATCCAAAAGATCCCAAACCATGCCTTGGAACATACCTATTTTACTTACCTGGATGCGCGTCCTATTAATCCCCGTGTTCACCATCCTATTCTATTTACCGAACACATGGATTCAACCACAAACCGTCAACTGGACAGCCGCCATCATCTTTGCACTTGCCGCTATTACAGACTGGTTCGACGGCTTTTTGGCACGCCGCTGGAAACAAACTTCCGACTTTGGCGCATTCCTCGACCCCGTTGCCGACAAACTCATGGTCGCAGTTGCCCTGCTCCTGCTCGTCAGCCTTGGCAGGACATACGCCATCTTCGCCATGATTATCATCGGCCGGGAAATTACCATTTCCGCCTTGCGCGAATGGATGGCACAAATGGGCAAACGCGGCAGCGTTGCCGTGGCAACCATCGGCAAATTCAAAACCACTGCCCAAATGATCGCCATCTTCCTTTTGCTTATCGGCACAGACAAATATAACGATCCTTTCTATCTCATTGGTAACATATTGATGTTTATAGCATCTGTATTGACCATCTGGTCAATGTGCTACTACCTGAAAATGGCATGGAAAGAATTCAAATAAATTTTTTAAAAAAATAAAAACAAAACACTTGACGCACACGATTAAATCCATAATAATTGCGTCTTCTTCGATATACGAAGCAACAAATATCAGAGCGGGAATAGCTCAGTTGGTAGAGCGCAACCTTGCCAAGGTTGAGGTCGCGAGTTCGAGACTCGTTTCCCGCTCCATTCCGATTACTTGTTGATTGTTCTTTTTCAATATGCGGGAATAGCTCAGTTGGTAGAGCGCAACCTTGCCAAGGTTGAGGTCGCGAGTTCGAGACTCGTTTCCCGCTCCAGTTTAATTTCAGATGCACTCAAATGCGGGAATAGCTCAGTTGGTAGAGCGCAACCTTGCCAAGGTTGAGGTCGCGAGTTCGAGACTCGTTTCCCGCTCCATCAAATCATGCATCCGAATATGCGGGAATAGCTCAGTTGGTAGAGCGCAACCTTGCCAAGGTTGAGGTCGCGAGTTCGAGACTCGTTTCCCGCTCCAGTTTCATACTACAACACTCAAGCGTAGTTTTGGCGAGATAGCAAAGTGGTTATGCAGCGGATTGCAAATCCGTCTACGCCGGTTCGATTCCGACTCTCGCCTCCATCCCTTTCATGGCGGGGTGGCAGAGTGTTTATGCTATAAGGGGTGCAACCCTTATACAGGCCGGTTCAAATCCGCGCCCCCGCCTCCAACTTCTCAATTTACTGTCTACGCCCGGGTGGTGAAATAGGTAGACACAACGGACTTAAAATCCGTCGGCCCTAAACCGGCCGTGCCGGTTCGATTCCGGCTCCGGGCACCATTTACCGCTTTTAAGCGGTTATTTTTTTGTCTATTACAATCTACAAAACAAGAACTTTCAGTTATTTTTACAGGCCATAACCTTAGCCTATTTATACCTATTTACATCTAATTATCCCAACCGCTTTTAGAAAAGTAATCAACCACTACCCCATCAGATATCCCCCTGATAAGCTAAATCTTTTATAAAACATGAGTTTTGAAAATACTATTCCAATTTCCATCGCAGAAAAGTAAATTTCTCATTTTAAAATTTCCCAAAATGATAAGGCCGTCTGAAAATCCTTTTTCAGACGGCCTTATCATTCAAATCAGAAGGACTTAAACCAAGTTCTCCAGCATCCATTTCACGTAACGGCTGACGCCTTGTTTTACATCCAAGAATTCTTCTGTATACCCGGCTTCACGCAGCTTGGTGATGTCCGCTTGAGTGAAGCTCTGATATTTGCCTTTAAGTGCATCTGGGAATGGAATATAGCGAATAAGTTCTTCTTCAACCAGCTCTTTCAAACTCATTTCAGGCTTGCCTTCGGCTGCACGGCAGGCGTTGACGGTTGCGGCGGCAAGTTCGTTAAACTGTTGGCTGCGGCCTGTACCGAGGTTAAAGATGCCTGAAAGCTCGGGATGATCGAAGAAGTAAAGGTTAACTTTGGCGACGTCTTCTACGCTGACAAAATCGCGGGTTTGTTCGCCGTTGCCGTAGCCGTCATTGGCGCCAAACAGGTTAACATAGCCATGTTCACGGTATTGGTGGAAATGGTGGAAGGCGACGGATGCCATACGGCCTTTGTGTTGCTCCTGCTGTCCATATACGTTGAAGTAACGGAAGCCGACGACTTGGGCGGTCAGGCCTTCTTTCATGCGACGGCGCAATACTTGATCAAACAAGAATTTAGAGTAGCCGTAAACATTGAGTGGTTTTTCCAGTTCGCGCTCTTCTCGGAAGATTTCGCCTTTGCCGTACACGGCGGCGCTGGAAGCATAAAGAAACGGAATACGTTCGTCCTGACACCAGTCCAAGAGATCAAGCGTGTACTGATAGTTGTTGTCCATCATGTAGAGGCCGTCGTGGTTCATGGTGTCGGAACACGCGCCTTGGTGGAAGACGGCTTCGATGTTTTCGTAAGGCAGAAGATGGCCGCGCACTTGGCGGATAAATTCATGTTTATCGAGATAATGGGCAATTTCACACTCGGCAAGGTTTTTAAATTTTTCGCCTTTGCTCAAATTGTCAACGGCAACAATGTCGGTAATACCGCGCTGGTTAAGTGCTTTAACGATGTTGCTGCCGATAAAGCCGGCCGCGCCTGTTACGATAATGGTCATAATAAGTTTCCTTTATTTTGATTTTTCAGACGGCCTTGAAGTAATCATGCCGTCTGAAAATAAAAACTTCTCTGTCTGGATTATTTTCCAATTCTTATTTTTAGACGGCATTTAGAATTTTAAGGCCGTCAGAAACAATCATTATTGCTCTTCCAATGCCTTGGTCAATTCGGCAAACGAGCAAACCGCCGTACCAAGTTTTGCCACGACAACGCCTGCCGCCGTATTGGCAAGGTGCATCGCTTCAGGCATGGTATAACCTGCCGCCAAACCCAAGCCCACTCCGGCAATAACGGTATCGCCCGCACCGGATACATCATAGACTTCTTGAGCCCGTGTAGGCTGATAAATCGGCTCGCCCTCATTGAACAAGGTCATGCCCTCTTCGCTTCGGGTCAGCAAAATTGCGTTCAAATCAAGATGACGGCGCAGGTTTTGAGCTTTTTCGGTCAAATCGTTTTCGTTTTTCCAACTGCCCACCACTTCTTTCAATTCTGCACGATTCGGCGTAATCAGCGTAGCACCGGCATATTTTTCGTAATCGTCGCCTTTGGGGTCGATTAAAACAGGTTTACAGGCCTGTTTCGCCCAATCAATCATATCGGAAATATGCGACAGGCCGCCCTTGCCGTAATCTGAAAAAATAATGGCATCATATTCAGGCAACACTTCGCGGTATTGCTGCTTGATTTGTTCCAATACCTCACGATGCGGCGGCTCTTCAAAATCAAGTCGGATAAGCTGCTGGTTGCGAGCAACAACGCGCAGTTTGACAGTAGTCGCAATTTGCTTGTCGCGCATCAGATAGGAAGAAACACCGTCTTGCGCCATCAACGCATCCAGTGCATCCGCAGCTTCATCATCGCCAGTCACGGACAACAGCCCTGCTTTGCCACCCAATGAGGCGATATTGCGCGCAACGTTTGCCGCGCCACCCGCGCGTTGGTCGATACGTCCGATTTTCGCCACCGGCACGGGGGCTTCAGGAGAAATACGGGACACATCGCCAAACCAATAGCGGTCGAGCATCACATCGCCGACAACAAGGACTTTGGCTTGTGCAAAACGAGATTTGAGGGTTTCTTGTTGGAACTTGGTGGGCATATTGCCTCCGTTGTTAAAATTTTCTGCAAAACTGCGTATTCGGATTATCCGTCCGAAAGTCTGAAAATGTCCTGAGATTCATATACCTGCACTGAATGTTCAGGCGGTCTCAAAGCTACTTTCAGCATGGCTTTTGCCAATGTCTCAACGGCAAGCGGACGTTGGTTTTTCAGCAGGCCGATGCGGTTGAGTCCGTACAAAATCCGTTTGGCGACTTTTTCGCCCAAGCGGTCGCTATTTGGACGAATCAATAATGGCGGACGGAAAATGATAAGGCGCGGAAAGTTCAAAGCAATCAATGCCTGCTCCAATTCGCCTTTCATCCTTTGATAAAACAGGCGTGAAGCGGCATTGGCGCCGGAAGCGGAAACCAAAACCAAGGTATTCACGCCGTTTTCTCGTGCGGCTTTGGCAAACTTAAGATTTGCTTCGTAATCGACAGCCCATTACGCCTCTTTGCTGCCTGCTGCTTTCAAAGTCGTGCCCAAGCAGGCAAACAATACATCACCCTGCACTTCATCACGCCATGTTTCAATCTGTGCAAAGTCAATCTGATGAGCGTACAGTTTTGGATGGGAAAAATCGGAATTTCTGCGTCCGAAGCAGTCGATACGCTCGATTTCCGAATGATCTGTCAACAAGGGTAACAGGGATTTGCCTGTTGCGCCGGTTGCTCCGATGATGATGGCTCTCATATTCAGACTCCTTAAGCGTTTGCTACGCGATTCACTTCGCGCAATACGGCTACCGGATCGGCAGCTTTGGTTACCGGACGGCCCATTACCAGATAAGTCGAGCCTGCCGCCAATGCTTCGGCCGGTGTCATGATGCGGCGTTGATCGTCGTTGTTGCCGGCAACGTCCAAGCGGATACCCGGCGTAACCAAGACAAAATCTTGTCCTAATTCGCGGCGCAACGGTGCGGCTTCTTGAGCAGAACATACCACGCCGTCCAAGCCTGAACTTTGCGCCAGTTTCGCCAAGCGGATGACTTGTTCTTCAGGGGCGATGTTCAAACCGATTTCGGCCAAGTCGCTTTGTTCCATGCTGGTCAACACGGTTACACCGATCAAAAGCGGCTTGGTGTGATATCCGGCAACGGCTTCTACGGCGGCTTCCATCATGCGGCGGCCGCCCGATGCGTGCATATCGACCATCCAAACGCCCATATCGGCGGCAACTTTGCATGCCTGAGCGACGGTGTGGGGAATATCGTGGTATTTCAAATCGAGGAAAAGTTTGAAACCTTGATTGATTAAGCTTTCCGCCAAATTGCGGCCGGTCGCGGTAAACAGCTCTTTGCCGATTTTGATTTGACACAATGTCGGGTCAAGATTGCGGACAAATCCGAGCGTGTCTTTTTCGTTGGCAAAATCAAGGGCGACGATGACGGGAGTGCGTTGTTGCTGGGTTTGGAAGTCGGAGATTAAGGGATTCATAAGATGCCTGCGGATAAACGGTTATAGCTTCGATTTTAACAGCTTTTGTACACAAAAGGCCGTCTGAAAATATTTTTTCAAACGGCCTCATCACAACATACCTTAATTATTCTTATATAAATCTAAAATTTTTACAGAAAATTCATCATCGCTGAAAAAAAAGGCTGGTGGAACTTCCAATACTTCAGCAATTTTCTGCAAAGTATTCAAATCAGGCTGATGATTTCCTTTCTCATAACGATTAATACGCGTACTTGCCACAAACTCATCTAATCCTATCGCCAGTCCCAGCTTCTCCTGCGTCAAATTTTTTGCTTTTCTTGCTTCCTTAAATCGCCTTGTAAAAATTTCTTGTAAATTCATAACTTCTATCCTAAAAATCAAAGTTACGAATCTCGTATATTTCTCTTGATTATTTACTACGAATAACGTAGTATTTAATGATTTTATACTTTACCTATTGTGAGAAAACCATGACACCAGACCAAGAATCAAAATGCCATAAAATTATTCATTCTCATGCAATTGCTGCTGCCGCAGGCAACGCCATACCAGTACCAGGACTGGGTATCGCTACAGATATGGTTACAATGACTACCATGTGCACAAGTCTTTGTGCTGTTTTTGGTGGCAATATGACCGAAGCAGCTGCCAAGGCAATGGCTATTGCTGCAATTAAAAATACCATGTTAAAACAACCCATAAAAACAATGGCAAAAGAACTTTCAAAATTAATTCCAGGCTTAGGCAGCGTTGTTGCACCAACTATTTCTGTTGCATTACTTGAAGCAGCAGGATGGACTCTAGCAAAAGAACTAGAACAAAAATTCAGTTGATCCTCATACAATAATATGAAAAGGCCGTCTGAAAATATTTTTTCAGACGGCCTCATGATTTTACTTCGGCAAAACTTATTTGCCCAAACCTTTCAATACTTCGGCTTTCACGGCTTCTACTGCTTGGGTGCCGTCAACTTTGATGTATTTCGGCGCGTGTTCGCCTTCCAGTTTGCTGTAAAAATCAACCAAAACTTCGGTTTGCTCGTGGTAAACGGCAAGGCGTTTTTTCACGGTTTCTTCTTTGTCGTCATCGCGTTGAATCAAATCTTCGCCGGTTACGTCGTCTTTGCCTTCGACTTTAGGCGGATTGTAGGTAACATGGTAAGTACGGCCGGAAGCCAAATGCACGCGGCGACCACTCATGCGGTCGACAATCACGCTGTCGGGTACGTCGATTTCAACAACCGCGTCCAAATCCACGCCTGCTTCAACCATCGCTTCGGCTTGTGCCAATGTGCGTGGGAAACCGTCAAACAGGAAACCATTTTTGCAGTCGTCTTGGGCGATGCGTTCTTTCACCATGCCGATGATGATGTCGTCGCGCACCAAACCGCCTTCATCAATAATTTTTTTTGCTTCCAAACCCAGCGGGGTGCCTGCTTTGATGGCCGCGCGGAGCATGTCGCCGGTAGAAATTTGAGGAATGCCGAATGCGGCAGTGATGAATTGGGCCTGAGTGCCTTTGCCTGCGCCGGGTGCGCCCAACAATAATACTTTCATGATGAGTCCTTCTTGGTTTATGGATTTGATGTTTGTTTAATTCTACACGCCTTGCGTTTATCGTTCAAAACTTCAGACGGCCTGCTCTGCGCCAAAGTGCTGCCACGCATCATCGCGCATTTCGATAAACCAGCTGTCTTCGGGGAAGCGTTCCAACGCGTCTTTCAACGTGGAAAGTAGATTTTGGGACAAGGCTTTTGCCAAATATTCTTCCTCGTTGGCTTCTGCCGCTTTGTCCGGCTGTTGCGCCAAACCGAGGGCGCGTGTCCGATGGCCGTGTGCCAGATAGTTGAGCGCAATCACTTTTTGCGCCCAAAGCTGGGGAATGTCGGGGCTTTCCTGCAACAACACCGATAAAATCGATACGGCGACCGCCAACCGTCCACCGGTCATGCGCAAATCTAAAGACTGGTTGGGCGGCAGGGTGCTGAGCATTTCTGCCATGCGAAACCAAAATTCGCCGCTGGCTTCATCGGGCGCGGCCACTTTCAACATTTCGTAGTTGAACTCTTGATCGTCGTCTTTGACCAGCAAAGCGACATCGGCAAGCAGTTTTTGTTCGTCACGGCTCAAATGGCGTAAATCATTCATGTTTTTTCCTTTCAGACGGCCTCGAACACAGCCCTTACCCTGTCCAAATCTTCCTGCGTATCCACGCCGGCGGCTGGCGCTTCTTGGGCAATTTCAACGGCAATCGGATAGCCGTGCCACAAGACGCGCAATTGTTCCAGCGATTCGATGGTTTCCAAAGGAGAAACTTCCATTTCGGAATAGCGTTGCAGGAAGCCTGCGCGGTAGGCATAAATGCCGATATGGCGTAAAACGGCTGTTTCGGAAGGCAATTCGCGTTTTTCGGCGCGCATGGTGTCGCGCGGATAAGGAATCGGAGCGCGGCTGAAATAGATGGCGTTGCGGTTTTTGTCGAGGACGGCTTTGACGACGTTGGGATTCATAAACTCGTCAAAATCGTGCAATTCGTGGGCGGCCGTCGCCATTTGCACATTGTTTTCAACCAAAACTTTGGCCGTACGGTTGATGAGTTCGGGATCGATTAAAGGCTCGTCGCCTTGTACGTTCACGACAATCAGATGCTGTGGCAGTTTCAGCGTATTGGCCGCTTCGGCAAGGCGCGTTGTACCGCTTTCATGTTGATTGGAAGTCATGACCACTTCGACACCGTGCACCTGACAGGCCGTCTGAATATCGGGATGGTCGGTGGCAACGACAACACGCGCAGCCTCGCTTTTTGCTGCTTGTTCGGCAACGCGTACAACCATCGGTTTACCATGAATATCAGCCAAAGCCTTGCCCGGCAGACGTGAAGAATCCAACCGCGCCGGAATCAATACGACAAATTCGGTCATGCTTTCAGTTCCTCTTCGCTCAACGCTCGCGCTTCGTTTTCCAGCATATAAGGGATGCCGTCTTTAATCGGATAAGCCAGCTTCGCCTGACGGCTCCACAATTCCTGTTTGTCTTGATGGTATTCGAGTTTGCCTTTGGTAACAGGACAAACAAGGATGTCTAAGAATTTTTTTTCCATGGGGGTTTACTTTCGGGTTTGGTGGTTTTAGTGAAACTCGCTGCACTCGTTTTGGCGAAACTCGCTGCGCTCGTTTTCAGACGGCCTCAAGAGGCATCATTTTTTCCGTGCCGTTTTCTTTGCTTGCTTTGTTTGCCGTGTACAGACTTGGTCAGGATTTTTGCCGTTGTACATGATCTGACGGATTTTACGGACTAAATTTTTGTTTTTACTGGATTTTTCGTATTTTTCAGTGATAATTCTCAATATTAGATTCATTGTAGCCTCAAAATAGCGCGGCGTTTTAGTAAGTATAATTGCCCCACTGCAGTGCCGTAAAAGTCAATCAATGCGTTGACTTCTTCCTGAGTATAAACCGCCTTTATACCATCTAAAGCTGCTTTATGTACCTGGGTATTCTCTTGTAGTGCATTAATTTCGTTCATTAATTGATTTGTATATTTTTTAAGGACCTCTTCTAACTGTGGACGCTTATCTTTTGGCACATCTTTTAAAAAATCCTGTATCTTCGGATCAGAGAGCACAATACCTCCATCGCTTTGGAGAGACTGATTCAGCAGTGCATCCATCTTCTGAACTTCAAACAAACGCTCCAGCGACGCATCACTGGGCGGCGCGGCAAACGCATTGGCACACAAGACCAGCGTGGCGAAGGGCAATAATAAGGTTTTCAGTTTCATTTTTTCTCCTTTTCAATAAAAAAATATTTTCAGATAGTCGGAAAATTATTTGGCACATTCCGAAGAATGTTTATTACCCTTACACAAAATATCGCGTGTTTGAGCCTCAAAAGCGGGCGTATATTTATCGCTTGCATTGAGGTAGTTTTGACTCATGTTTTTTTGGATAATCTCATCGCTCAGCTTATCGAAATGCTTGACTTTTTCGAGCGCAGACTTGCCGGCACCATGCCCAAATGCTTCAGCCATCTTTTCTATATCCGATTGGCTCAATACATCCTCAAGATTTCCACCATGCTGTTGTAAACTTCTTATCTTTTTCAAAATATTTTTTCCCTGAGCCGAAGAGAAAAAACGGTTGGTTGCATCGACTTCTTCTTGTGTAAATACTTTCTGTACGGCACGCTTTTCTTCATCCAACCATTGTTTTTTCAACTCAGGGCGGCTCAAATCGTCTTGCATATTTTTCATATAACGGCTGATGACCGCCTTCATCTGCGCTTTTTGCGTTTTGGGCGTCATCGCTAACAAGCGCTCATTGTCCTCTTTATTCACCATCTCCAAAGAACGTTGTACTTTCTCGCTATAATTATTGCTTATGTCTTGAATCTCCAACCATTTCATTGCAGATTCATCACTTGGTTTAGCAGCCAGGCTTTGAGTGGATACAAATAAAGCTGCGCAAGCGACCAACAAATATTTTAACTTCATGATTTACTCCTATCGCGTAGTTTGAAGATCATCTTTAAAACATCTGTGAAACATATATAAGCATTTAGATTGAAACTTTCGCGGATACGAACACCGCCAAATTAGGTTCAATTATCGCACAAACAGGCAAGACCCATACATGATTCAGATTAAGGCCGTCTGAAAACTTGACTGCATCTTTCTCCGTAATAATGACCACATCCGCATTGGGCAAGTCTGCTGCTGCGATGTCGGCATGGTCGGGCAGTGCAACGGTTTGGTTCAAGGTGATGCCCATGTTCCGCAACGAATCGAAAAAACGCTCCGGCTTGGCGATACCGGCGACGGCGGCGACGGTTTGATTTCCCAAACCCGCAAAATCCAATTTTTCAGACGGCCTGTTCAAACGGTAAATCCGCCCTGTTTCAATATGGCTGGCAAACATATTTTCAGACGGCCTAAATGCCGCATCTGCTTTCCCTCCGCTGACGACAACCGCATCAACGGAAGCCAATCGAGACAAAGGTTCGCGCAAGCTGCCGTTGGGCAGTAAATCCAAATTGGTACGCCCTGTATCTGCCGCAGGAAATACGGCAATTTCCATATCGCGTTGCAAGGCATAATGTTGCAAACCGTCGTCGGCCACAATCAATTTAAGCTCCGGATGCGCCGCAAGCAATGCCCTGCCTGCTTCTGTACGGCTGCTGCCTACCGCCGTAGGCGCACCGGTTTGGCGAAATAATAATAAAGGCTCGTCGCCTGCATCTGCCGCGCTGCTGGCTGTATTCAATACATGAACCGCCTTGCTCTTGCGCCCGTAACCCCGGCTGATGATGCCGACCTTAACGCCCTTTTTCTGCAAACCCGACACCAGCGCGGCGACTATCGGCGTTTTCCCTGTTCCGCCTGCATGGATATTGCCGACCACCACCACTGGCACAGGCAATTTTTCGCTTTTCAGACGGCCTGAAACAAAATCATCGCGCCGTTTCGCCGCAATTTTGGCAAACAGCTTGGACAATGGTTTTAACAGCAAAGACAAAAACGGATTGGGGGATTGCCAATGGCGCTCGATAATTTGGTGGAGTTTGGGCATACGCACGGCTTTTGAAGCGAAAATCAAACGATAATATAACACAAGCCTGCCCGGACAAGGCCGTCTGAACATGCGGCTTTGATAATATTAAAACAAAGGGCGCAAGTTTCATAAAAACGAATACAACGAATCGCCCTAAAACCCTTATAATTCAGCTTTCCCCAATTTTTCTGTTTCGTAATGTCCGAACTCTTCGCACCCTCCTCCATTTCCGTATCCGAACTCAACGCCCTCGCCAAAGCCTTGTTGGAAGACCATCTCGCAGGCTTGTGGATTGCCGGCGAAGTGTCCAACCTGACCCATGCCGCCAGCGGACATTATTATTTCTCGCTCAAAGACAGCCGCGCGCAGGTACGTTGCGCGATGTTTAAAGGTGCGGCGGCGCGTTTGGCGAAGCCTTTGAAAGAAGGCGACCATATCGAAGTATCAGGAAAAATCAGTATTTATGAAGCGCGGGGCGAATTTCAGATTACCGTGAACGAGGTGCGGCTCAAAGGCTTGGGGCAGCTTTACGAAGCCTATGAGCGATTGAAAGCGCAGTTGCAGGCGGAAGGCGCGTTTTCAGCGGAACGCAAAAAACCGTTGCCCGCCCGTCCGCAATGTATCGGTATCATCACCAGCCTGGCGGCGGCGGCATTGCGCGATGTTGTAACCACCTTAAACCGCCGCGCGCCTGAAATTCCCATTATCGTTTATCCGACGCCCGTTCAAGGTACAGGCAGCGAGTTGCAAATTGCCCAAGCGATTAAAACCGCTTCGCAACGCGCCGAATGCGATGTGTTGATTGTCTGTCGCGGCGGCGGCAGCATTGAAGACTTGTGGGCGTTTAATGAAGAGCCGGTCGTGCGTGCCATTGAAGCCTGCGCGATTCCCGTTGTCAGCGGCGTAGGACACGAAACCGATTTCACGCTTGCCGATTTTGTTGCCGACGTACGCGCGCCCACGCCGACCGGCGCGGCAGAATTGGTCAGCCCAAACCGCCAAGAATCGTTACACCGCCTCGCCCAAGCCAAAGGCCGTCTGAAAACCGTTTTGGAACAACGCTATTTCGATGCCAGCCAAAAACTCGACTGGCTCGCGCGGCAAATCCGTCATCCGCGCCAAAAACTTGACGATCAGCGCGCTTCAATCAGCAAACTGGCGCAAACGCTGTCTTACTCGATGACGCAAAACCTCCGCGCCCATACCGCCCGTTTTGAACGCCAAACCCAAACCCTGAAACATTGCCATCCTGATGTTTCCATTTACAAACACAACATCGACCACTTTCAGACGGCCTTATCGCATTCCTTCCGCCAGCTGCTTACCCACCGCCGTCAAAGCCTGACCGCCCAAGCAGCATTGCTCGAAGCCGTATCGCCGCAGCATATTCTAGAGCGCGGTTTCTCCGTCGTCAAAAACACCCGCGGACAAGTCATCCGCAATGCCGATACGTTGAAACAAGGGCAGAAACTGCACATCACTTTTGCCGACGGCGAAACCGACGTACGCGTGACCAAAGAGCAGGCGCAGGGCGAGTTGTTTGACTGACGCAATAAAGGCCGTCTGAAACTTTATGCTGATGAAGTGAAACTACGACTGCCTTTTAAAAATCCTTAACCTGCCAATGCGGTATAATGCCTCATCTGCACCCGCAGCATATACGGAAACATTATGGACAACTCACAAAATACAGAAAATCCGATTCCACCGCGCAACTCCATCCGCAAAAACAGCATTTACCTGCTGCCCAATTCCTTTACCATCGCCGCACTGTTTTGCGCCTTCTTTGCCATTACCCAGTCTATGCACGGACGTTATGAAACAGCGGCGATTGCAGTTTTCCTTTCCATGCTGCTCGACGGTATGGATGGACGCGTGGCGCGGCTGACCAACAGCCAAAGCGCGTTCGGCGAACAGCTCGACAGCCTTGCCGATATGGTCAGCTTCGGCGTCGCGCCTGCCCTGATTGCCTACAAATGGCAACTTTGGCAATTTGGCAAAATCGGTTATTCCGTTGCCTTTATCTACTGCGCCTGCGCCGCCCTGCGTTTGGCACTGTTCAACACGCTTATCGGCAAAGTCGACAAACGCTGGTTTATCGGCGTGCCCAGCCCGACTGCCGCTGCGTTGATTGTTGGCCTGATTTGGGTCAACCACAGCGTCGAGCGTTTCCCCAACGTGCATTGGTGGGCATTGGGTATCACCCTGTTTGCCGGCATTTCCATGATTGTGCAGATTCCGTTTTGGAGCTTCAAAGAAATCAACATCCGCCGCCAAGTGCCGTTTATGGGCATGGTGTTGGCCGTATTGATTCTGCTTTTGATCAATTGGGAGCCTTCGCTCGTCCTCTTCCTGTTTTTCCTCGGTTACAGCTTGTCCGGTTATGTGATGGCAGTCATCCGTTGGTTTAAAAAACGCCATAAATCACACAAACACGACAAGGCCGTCTGAAATGTGGTCTTGGGACATCATCCTTGCCCTGCTCGCCGTCGGCAGCGCGGCGGGCTTTATTGCCGGGCTGTTCGGCGTAGGCGGCGGCACGCTGGTTGTCCCCGTTGTCTTATGGGCATTGCAACTGCAAGGCGTAGGCAACCACCCCTATGCACAGCATCTCGCCATCGGCACTTCCTTTGCCGTCATGGTGTTTACCACCTTCTCCAGCATGTATGCCCAGCATAAAAAATACGCCATCGATTGGGCAACCGTCCGCCGGATGACGCCGGGCATGATACTCGGCGTCTTCCTCGGCGCAGCAACGGCAAAATATATGCCGACGCTGGCTTTGCAGGTTTTCTTTATTGCATTTCTTACCCTTATCGCACTCAAAACCCTACGCGATTCCAAACCCACACCTTCACGCACCCTGCCCGCCCTCCCCGGCCTGACAGCCGCAGGCACGCTTTTTGGTGCGGCTTCAAGCTGGGTCGGTATCGGCGGCGGTTCACTATCCGTTCCATTCCTACTGTATTGCAACTTTCCGGCGCACCGCGCCATCGGCACATCTTCAGGCCTGGCATGGCCGATTGCAGTTGCCGGCACCATCGGCTATTTTGCCAACGGTTTGCCTATTGCCAACCTGCCTGAAGGTGCGGCAGGCTTTATCTATCTTCCGGCCGTAGCCATTTTGAGCATTGCCACCATCCTCTTTGCCCCGCTCGGCGTTAAAACGGCGCACAAGCTGCCCGCCCGAAAACTCAAAATTGCTTTCGGCATCATGTTGCTGCTGATTGCCGCCAAAATGACTTGGAATTTGATTCATTAAATCTTTCTTGTGAAAAGGCCGTCTGAAAATCTTTCAGACGGCCTTTTTGATTGCAAAACAACAAACTAGATAAAACCTTTTTCCCTACCCGATTTGCCCCATCGCAAAGACGGCCAAGCGCCATATCGCCCATCCTGCCACCAATAATCCGGCGCACAAACGAACCATGCGTTTTTGCAAAAAGGTTTTCAACTGCGCTGCAAATATGCCCATCGCGAGCAGGTTCGGCAAGGTCCCCAACGCAAACGCCAGCATATACAGTCCGCCGTGCAAGGCATTGCCGCTGCCCAAAGCATATAAAGACGCGCTGTACACCAAGCCGCAAGGCAGCCAGCCCCAAAGCACGCCCACGCCGAAACAGGCAGGCACTGATTTAATCGGCAGCAATTTGTTCAGTAAAGGATTCAGGCGTTTCCATATCGGTTTGCCGATGCCTTCGATTTTGGTTGCGGCAGTCGAAATACCGGCAAGATACAGCCCAAGTAAAAGCAGCAAGACATTGGCGGCAATATACAAACCGTTTTGAACCGCGCGCGTATCGTCCAAGGAAATGCCAACCTGCCCGACCAAACCGACCAACAGGCCAATGACGACATAGCTGCTGATGCGCCCTAAGTTCAACAATACAATCAGCCCGATTCGGTTTAAATGTGGCGGCAGCTGCAATGCGAATGCGCTGCTCAATCCGCCGCACATGCCGACGCAATGCGTTCCGCCAAAAAAGCCGAGCAGAAAAAGCGTAAGAAATGTGATTTCTTGATTCATGGTTTTTAATGATTCAAACGAATGGATGAGGCCGTCTGAAACTTTTCAGACGGCCTTGAGAATGAAGGATAAGCTTTTCCGCCCACCCTCTTCACGCTTTAGAAAAGCAATTAGCTGCGTGCGCGTACATCAAATGCCTGACGCAAACCTTCGCCGATCATAACCAGCAAAAGCAGCATCACCGTCAGCGTAGCAACGGCAGACAGACCGATCCACCACGCGTCCAAGTTGTCTTTGCCTTGCGCCAGCAACTCGCCCAAGCTCGCCTGTGAGGCAGGTACGCCCAAGCCCAAGAAGTCCAAACTGGTCAGGGCGAGTACCGCACCTGAAATACGGAAAGGCAAAAAGGCCAATACCGGCGTCAAGCTGTTGGGCAGGATATGGCGCCACATGATTTCACGGTTGCTCACGCCCATCGCGCGCGCCGCCAAAACGTAATCGGTCTGACGGTTTTTCAAAAACTCGGCGCGGACATAGTCGGACAAGCCCATCCAGCCGAAAAGCGACAGCAATACCAGCAAAATCAACAGTCCGGGATTAAAGAACGAAGACAGGATAATCAGGAGGTACAGCTCCGGCATACCGCCCCAAACCTCGATAAAACGCTGCATCAGAAGGTCGGTTTTGCCGCCGAAATAACCCTGCACCGCGCCTGCAACCACGCCGATTACGGTAGTCACCACGGTCAATACCAAGGCAAACAGCAGCGAATCGCGGAAACCGTAAACCAAGCGCGCCAACAGGTCGCGGCCGCGGTCGTCCGTTCCCAAGATATGCCGTTCGGACGGTTTGGCAGGATCGGGGGCCGTATCGAAATCGTTCAAGGTATCGGCATCGTAAGGATTGGGCAGATACAGGGCGAAATTGCCGTCTGAAGTGATGTTGTGGCGGATAAGCGGATCCAAATAATCCGCAGGCGTATCGAAATCGCCGCCAAATGTGGTTTCATTGTATTCAGTTACCAAAGGGAAGAAATACTCGCCCTGATAGCGTATCCACAAAGGTTTGTCGTTGCTCCACAAAGGCGCAAGCAAGGTAACGACAAACAAAACGGCCAAAATCCGCAAAGCCAGCCAACCGCGCTTATGCTGCTTAAAGGCCTGCCAAGTAGGGTTTGAAGTAGATTTTTTCTTTTTCATGGTTCGAAACATTCTTTAATAATGGATTGAAGATATTTTCAGACGGCCTTATTTCTGTCCGCCAAAGTGAATGCGCGGATCGACCCACGAATAAGAAATATCCGACACCAATTTAGCCAACAACCCCATCAGCGTGAACACATACAGCGTGCCCATTACGACAGGATAATCACGTTTCATCACTGCCTCGTAAGACAGCAAACCCAACCCGTCCAGCGAGAACAGCGTTTCAATCAACAGGCTTCCGGTAAAGAATGCGCCGATAAATGCGGCCGGGAAACCGGTAATCAGAGGAATCATGGCGTTGCGGAAAATATGTTTCCACAAAATCTGTTTCTCAGGCAAGCCCTTGGCCCGCGCGGTATAAACATATTGGCGACGGATTTCTTCAAGGAACACGTTTTTCGTCAATACGGTCATCACCGCCAAGTTGCCTGCCACCGAAGCGGTAATCGGCAAGGCCATATGCCACAAATAATCTTTGACTTTACCGGCCCAAGAGAGCGTATCGAAATCATCGCCGACCAAACCGCCCTGCGGGAACCAGGCAAAAAAGCTGCCGCCGCCAAACAACACCAGCAACACCAAGCCCAAGACAAACGGCGGTACGGTATAGCCGACCAAAATGATCATGCCCGTAATCGTATCGAATCGGCTGCCATCCCTGACCGCCTTGGCAATACCCAACGGAATACATATCAAATAAGTCAGGAAAAACGTCCACAAACCCAAACTCATCGATACCGGCATTTTCTCTTTCACCAATTCAAACACAGTTTGGTGATGGAAAAAGCTCTCGCCCAAATCGAAACGGGCGAATTTCCATACCATATCGGCAAAACGCGTCAAAGGCGGCTTGTCGAAACCGTATAAAGCATTCAGCGCGGCCAAATCCTCCGCACTGATGCGGTTGCCGTTTTTGGCCAAAGTTCCGGGCATACTGTGTCCCGCCGTCTCGCCGCCAACCGCGCCCTGCGTCAGCTGCTGAACCATCTGCTCCACCGGGCCGCCGGGAACAAACTGAATCACGGCGAAAGTAATCGCCAAAATCCCCAACAGCGTGGGAATCAAAAGGAGCAAACGATGAAAGATATAACGCCACATGGTTAAGTGTTCCTCTATTTTTTTGATTTGAAGGCCGTCTGAAACCGCTTGCTTCAGACGGCGTTATCGTAACGGATTAATAAGCGTTTGGACGATGATTTACTTCTCCAAAGCCTCCAGCAATTTTTTCTCAATCAAATCCGCATCAAAGGATTTGGCAATCAGCTCGAAGCGCGAGTCGCGACGCCATGAAACCTGATTTGCGCCCCATTGTCCGTCCACCCAGTTGAGCCATACCCAAGTACCGAGCACTTGGAACACGCCTTTGGCACGGACGAGGCCGTCTGTCAATTTAGGCAGGTCATTGAAGAAATCGGTCAATTTTTCGCCGTCGAAATCGCGTCCGGCAGGGAATGTGAAGCCTTGCGACTGGAAGCCCATGGTGTTGTCCGGCAGGGCTTTGAGGCGGTAACGTGATTTTTCGATAACGGGAATGTCAAGCCATTGGATGTCGAGTTGCGCATTTTGGACTTCAACCACTTTGGCTTTGGGCGGGAACAGTTTGGCCGCTTTATCATGAAATTCGGCCAGTTGATCCGGCGTGCACAAGTCGGTTTTGCTGGCGACCAATACGTCGCAAATGCCGATTTGGTCTTTATACAAGGCTTGTTGCGCGTAATCGGGATTAATAAACTGGCGCGGATCGACAACGGTAAAGACGGCGCCAATTTCCAGCATGCTGTCGAGCGGTTTGGCTTTCAGTTCGTCAATAACGCTGGCGGCGTGCGCCAGACCGCTGGCTTCAATCATCAAGCGGTCGGGTTGGGCATCGCGCAGCATTTTTTGTACGGTCGTCCCCATTTGCGCGCCGGCAGTACAGCACAAACAGCCGCCGGCAATTTCGGCCACGGGAATGCCGTTGTCGCTCAAGACGGCGCCGTCAATGCCGATTTCGCCAAATTCGTTGACGATGATGACCCATTTTTCATTCGGGTCTTTTTGCGCCATCAGACTTTTGAGTGCGGTGGTTTTACCTGTTCCGAGAAAGCCTGAAATCAGGTGGACTTTAGTCTTTTTTACTTCTGACATTTTTTACAAATTCCTGTTAAAACAACATGTTCTTCTTTTAATGAGAAACCGGTTTCAGCCACGCCTGCACGCAAGGCCGCCCATTCTTGGCTCAAGGTCTGCTCATCCGCCGTACCGCATTCGGTGCAAACCAAAATAAACGCGCTGTGGTGCGCCTCTGTTTCTTCGTGGTCGTGGCAATGGTCGTTGCACTCGTGCTGCGCGTGGCTGCACAAAATATAGCCGTTGACCGCCGCCACTTTGTGCAAAACGCCCTGTTCCGCCCAAAAATCAAGGGCGCGGTAGGCCGTCGGCGGCGCAACCACACCCTCGCTTTGCTGCTGCATCTGCGACAGAACGTTGTAGGCTTTAATCACGCCGCTTTGTTTCAAAACAATATCAAGCACTTGCTCGCGCAATGCGGTTACCTGCACGCCATCGCGCTGCGCTTGTTCTAAGATTTTTTGTTTGATTGCGTTCATAACTGAAACAGCCTTTCAGACGGCCTTGTTAATAAAAAATTACATTATAGCGTGTTTACTCAATTTCAGATAACAAAGAGGCCGTCTGAAACGTTCAGACGGCCTTATGCCGATTACTTAAACCAAGATTTAATTTTTCCAAACAAAGACATGCTTTGTTTTTCAAACGTTTCTTCCTTCGCCGGTGCAGGCTCGTCGCGGTAAACTTTCATGCCTGCAAAGGTCTGGGCAACCGGCATGATTTCGATGGAATTGACGTTCATCCGCGCCGGACGCTGATAGAGCCATAAAGCGGTATCGGCAATATCTTGCGGCTGGATAAACTCGACATTCTCATAAACCTCGGCCGCACGCTGGTCGTCGCCTTTGAAACGGACGTTGGAAAACTCGGTATCGCCGCACAAGCCCGGTTCGATATTGGTAATGCGGATGTTTTTGTCTGCCAATTCGGCGCGCAGATTCATGCTGAATTGACGCACAAAAGCCTTGGTCGCGCCATAGACATTACTGCCGGGATAAGCATAACTGCCGGCAATCGAACCCAAATTGATGATATAGCCCTGTTTGCGCGCGACCATTTGCGGCAAAATCTGTCGGGTCAGAAAAGTCAGGCCGATGATATTGGTTTGAATCATGGTTTCCCAATCGCCAAAATCGGCTTTATCGGCAGTATCCAAACCCAAAGCCAAACCGGCGTTGTTGATCAGGCAATCGATTTCGGACAAATGCTCGGGCAGGCTGTTCAAAGCGTTTTGAATCGACTCCGTGCGCGAAACATCCATTTCCAAAGGGTAAAACTGCTCGCCCAATTCCTCTGCCAACTGCTGCAATTTGTCTTCGCGCCGTGCCGCGCCGATGACATGATAGCCTGCTGCAACAAAGGTGCGGCACATTGCCGCGCCGAATCCTGCCGATGCCCCGGTAATCAAAATTGCCATATCGTTTCCTTTCTGTACTCGTTTCAGACTTGGGTTTTAAGGTATGATAACGCCTTATCAGACGGCCTGAGTGGTTGACCGGCTGATTTTAAATTTAACGATAATCATATCATTACAATAGGACACACTCCATATGAAAACCCGTTTTCTCCCTGTTGCTTTGGCAACAGTGGCGCTTACCCTTTCCGCCTGCGGCGGCAGCGGCGCGCCTTCCCAGCCTAAAGGCCCTATTTCCGAAGACCGTACGGCCGCATTCAAATCCATGATGCCTGAGTTTACCCGCATGGGCAAAATGGTCAAAGACGAAGAGCCTTACGACGTTGAGAAATTCAAACAAGCTGCAGCCACTTTTGCTGAAAACAGCAAAAAACCGTTCACCCTGTTTGAATCCGATCCTCAAGGCAACGGCCGCGCCCTGCCTGCCATCTGGACAGACACAGCAACATTCAAAGCCGAAGAAGAAAAATTCGTTGCTGCGGTTGAAAAACTCAACGCCGCTGCCCAAACCGGCAAGCTCGAAGAAATCAAAGCCGCTTACGGCGAAACCGGTGCAACCTGCAAATCCTGCCACGATACATTCCGCGGTCCGGAATAAGGCTTAAAACAAACAATAAAGGCCGTCTGAAATATCATTTTCAGACGGCCTTTTCTTCAACTGACTTCAAACCTTTCTATATCGACTTTATATTTTGCATTTCATGTTTTTTACCGGTTTCATTTGAAACCGACGGCTCAATTCACATAGCGCAATCAAATTTTCTTCTTCCGGCTGTTTAAATTCAATTAAATCTCCCCTTTTCTCAACCAACCCAATTCAAATTCAGACCTGCTTTATCTTTTCAGCCAGATTAATCATATGCGGTTGGATTATCTTATAAAACAAAATTTTACTTTATTTTTTAATAAATAAAAACCATTTTCAAAATATTTGTAAAGTTTAATAATATGTTATAAAGTAGCGACTTCGTTTCTGAGGTAACTATCATGAATCCGAATTTCAAATTAAATCTACTGACATTATCTTTACTGGCTATAACAAGTATCGCACACGCAGAAGAAGAAGTTTCAACTCAAGAGCTTGATGAAATTCAAGTCAAAGGCAAACACATTGCCAAAGAGAAAAAAGTTTTTACCGAAGGCCAAGCCAAAAGTTCGCGTGAACGGGTTTATCAATCCAGCGAAAACATCGATACCATCGTTCGGAGCATGCCCGGCGTCTTCACCCAACAAGACAAGGGATCGGGGGTATTGGCAGTTAATATCCGTGGCGATAGCGGTTTGGGACGTGTCAATACGATGGTTGACGGCGTAACCCAAACCTTCTATTCCACTTCCGCCGATGCCGGACGCAGCGGCAGCTCCTCGCAATTTGGTACGGCACTGGATCCCAATTTTATTGCCGGTGTGGATGTAACCAAAGGCAGTTTCTCGGGTGCCAACGGCATCAATACTTTATCCGGTACAGCCAATTTCCGTACTTTACGGGTAGATGATGTGGTACACGGAAACCATACCTTCGGCCTTTTAACCAAAGGATTGACCGGCACAAACAGCACCAAAAGCAATTTTATGGCAACCGGAGCGGTACAAAAATGGTTTGACAGCGGTGCGCGCCTTGGCGCGTTATATGGTTACAGCCACCGTAATGTCGAGCAAAACTATAAAGTGGGCGGCGGCGGTCAGCGTATCGGCAATTTTGGCGAAGAATATTTGGACCGTAAAAAACAAGAATATTTTGAAAGCAACTTATTGAAATTCGACCACGAACAAAATCTCTGGGTTCGTGACTTTTCCAAACGTAACGCAGTCGGCAAAAGCTATTGGGACTACCCTTTCTCCAAAAAATATAACGATCCTGAAGTTTTACAAAGAGATTATGTCGATGACTTGGAAAGAAGCTGGAAAGAGAATTTGGCACCGCAATGGGACCTGACTCCAATCGACCCGACTAGCCTGCAACAACGCTCAAACAGCCATTTAGTCAAAGTGGAATATGAAAACGACAACAACAAGCTGGACCTTCAGCTTCGTACCATGAACAACCGTATCGGCAGCCGCAAAGTAGAAAACCGCAACTACCAAGCCAATTACAACTTAAACATTGGCGATTATGTCGATTTAAACGTATTGGCCGCCCATAATCTGGGTAAACAAAAATATCCGAAAAACTCACGTTTTTCAGGATGGGGGCTGTTGGATTATTTGGAAACCAAAAACACAGCCAATCTTTTGGATATCAACAACAGCTTTTCTTTCAAACTTCCCCAAAAAACAGATTTAAAAGCTACCGTCGGTTTCAATTTCTTTAAAAACCAATACAGTAAAAACCGCTTTCCGGAAGAGCTGAGCTTGTTTTACGACGGTCCCGATCAAGATGCTGGCCTGTACAGTTTTTTAGGCCGCTTCAAAGGAGACAAAGGAATATTTCCCCAAAAATCAACGATATTGCAACCTTCAGGCCAGCAAAAATTCAATACCTTCTATTTTGATACTTCCTTGAAAAAAGGTATTTATCAATTGAATTACAGCGCCAATATGGTCAACTACCGCTACAAGGGCGAATATACCGACTACTTCAATACCCAAGAAGACTTTAAAAAAGCATTTGGAGAAGATTCCAAAATTTATAAACAGCATTGCACACCAAGCTGCGACCTTTACGAACCGGTTTATACCAAATCCGGTAAAAAGCATGCGGTAAACCATTCGGTGGCATTAAACATCAATGTTAACGACTACTTTATGCCGTTTATCAGCTATTCGCGCACGCATAGAATGCCGAATATTCAAGAAATGTATTTTTCACAAATCGGCGACTCGGGCGTCAATACCACCCTCAAGCCGGAACAGGCCAATACTTACCAAATAGGTTTCAATACCTTCAAAAAAGGGATTTTCAAGCCGGATGATGTATTGGGTTTCAAACTGGTTGCCTATCGCAGTAGGATAAACAACTATATCCACAATGTTTATGGCAAATGGTGGGATTTGGACAAAGCACCCAGCTGGGTAACCAGTACCGGCCTGCAATACTCCATCCAGCATAGAAACTATGCCAAACCTGTCCATAAAAATGGTTTGGAAGTGGAAATGAACTATGATTTCGGCCGCTTTTTTACCATCCTGTCTTACGCCTATCAAAAAACCAACCAGCCGACCAATTATAGCGATGCCAGCGAATCTCCCCGCAACTCTTCTAAAGAAGACCAAATCAAACAAGGCTACGGCTTAAGCAAAATTTCCCGCCTGCCCCGAGATTACGGTCGGTTTGAATTAGGGTCCCGATGGTTGGGCAACAAATTGACCATCGGCGGCATTATGCGCTATTACGGCAAAAGTACACGGGCGACGACTGAGGAGGAATTTGTTGACGGTACAACCGGTGCTAATACCTACTCTTCACATCAAATGGGCAGAAGGGTGATCAAAAAAACAGAAAGCATCAACAGACAGCCGATGATTTTTGATTTCTATGCCAATTATGAACCGAAGAAAAACCTTATCCTTCGTTTCGACATTCAAAATGCCTTCAATAAACGCTATGTCGATCCTTTGGACGCCGCAAATGATGCCGCAACCCAGCGCTATTTCAGCGTATTTGAAAGAAAAGGCGGTTTAGATGATGAGGAAGTCGAATGCGATGCCAACGGTTTATGCAATGGCAAATATGGCGGTACGACACGCTCCGTCTTGAACAACTACGCACGAGGCAGGACTTTGCTGTTTACCATCAGTTATAAGTTCTAAACCTATCTATCAGTATCTTAATATTGCACTGATTAAGCGGTAGTCAATATTGTTGCAGTATTTATGGTGTTAGTTTACGGCACCAAATATGCCTTGAATTTTTATAGCTCAATTTCAACATTAAATGATTAGGTATCGAATATGAAAAAAATAACCCTAAAATTCACCGCACTTTTGCTTGGCTCAGCTTTAGCAAGTAGTGCGTTTGCAACAGAAAATGGTCAAACTTCCTCAAGTTCTGATTATGAATTAGAGAAAGTATTGATTTTCAGCCGACACGGATTGCGTTCACCAGTGGAAAAAGATCCGCAAGAAATGGCGAAATATTCCCCGTATGCGTGGGCAAAATGGGATGTGCCATCTGGTTATCTCACGGCAAAAGGGACAGTGCTAGAAACCTATTTCGGCCAATATTTAGGACAATGGCTTGCGGATAAAGGATTATTAACGACAGATCGTTGTGCATCGGGTGAAGGTATTTTCGCTTATGCGAATGGAGTGCAACGCACCATTGCAACAGGTCAGGCCATTGTGGCGGGAGCTTTTGCAGGCTGTAATGTTCAACTGCAACATCACGGTGAAATTGGTTCAGAAAAAGATCCAATTTTTAACACGCAGGCGCACAATCCAAGCCAAGCTTTGATTGAATCTGCAAAAAATAACGTTGATTTAACCGCTTTACAGCAAAAATTAGCGCCAAATTATGCGCTATTGAGTGAAATCATCGATTATAAAAATTCACCAAACTGTTTGCAAAAAGGCGAATGTGATTTAGGTGGAAAAGTCGGTGAATACAGTATCAAAGACGGCAAGTCGGTCAAGATTACGGGGTCTATCAGCACCGGGAAGAAAATTGTCAGTGCATTATTGCTCGCACATTATGTGGGTAAGCCTGATTCTGAAATTGCAAACGGTCGTGTGGATAGCCAAGAAAAATGGCGCGCAATTAACGAAATTAAAAACGAATATTACCGTACTTTATTTAAAAACAATGAAGCGTTAGCACAAAATGCATCATATCCGTTATTGGCATTTATTCAGCAGCAGCTAAATAGCGAAAATAAAATTAACTTATTGGTTGGACACGATTCTAATATCGTCGCTCTGCTGGCTGCATTAGGTGTTGAGCCTTATGAATTAGATGGTTCATTGGAAAATATCCCAATCGGTGGCAAGCTGCTATTTGAAGTGTGGAAGCACAAACCAAGTGGTAAGCTCAAATTTAAGTTGGATTATGTGTATCAATCTACCGAACAGCTGATTAACACCATGCCATTAAGTTTAGCGACACCACCAAACCAAACAGCTTTAACGCTCAAAGGCTGTGAAAAAGATGAAAAGGGCTTTTGTGATTACGAGCGTTTTCAACAGGTGTTGAGTGAGGGTATTAAGAACGGTAAAAAATAGCATTCATGCAACCCTATGAAAAATACTTAAAAGAGAATTCGCAGAAACTGCGAGTGGATCAAACGGAAAAGCCGGCAAACGTAATGTTTACCGGCTTTTCTCAATATATTCTCAAAATTTTCTTCATCTATACACAATAAAAAACCTGTCCTTGCGGACAGGTTTTCAATGATGATGGATTACAGGCCGCTCAGACGGGCTGTATCGTGTGCAATCATCAATTCTTCGTTGGTAGGAATCACAACGGCAACAGCTTTGCTGTCGGCAGTGGTAATCACACCGGCATTACCGAAGCGGGCTTTCAGGTTGGCTTCTTGGTCAATGTGCAGACCGAGGAAGCCCAAGTAGCCCAATACGCGTTCGCGGATGATGTCGGAGTTTTCACCGATACCGCCGGTGAAAACCAATGCGTCCAAACCGCCTGCCGCTACTGTCATGCTGCCGATGTATTTAGCCAAGCGGTAGATGAACATTTCCAAAGCCAGTTTGGCGCCCGGATGGCCTTTGGCAGCTTCTTCTTCGATGGTACGGCAGTCGTTGGACAAACCGGAAATACCGAGCAGGCCGGATTTTTTGTTCAGCATTTCGGTAATTTGGGAAATGGTCATGTTGGCGTTTTCAGCCAAGAAACTGAAAACGGCAGGGTCGATATCGCCGCTGCGGGTACCCATTACCAAACCTTCCAGCGGAGTCAGGCCCATGCTGGTGTCTTGAGATTGGCCGTTGGCAACGGCGGTAATGGATGCGCCGTTACCCAAGTGGGCAATAACCATGCGCAAATCTTTTTTGTCTTTACCGAGGAAGCGTGCGGTTTCGTCGGCGACGAAGCGGTAGCTGGTACCGTGCGCGCCGTAGCGGCGCAAGCCGTATTTTTCATACAATTCATGTGGAACAGCGTATTTGTAAGCGTGTTCAGGCATGGTTTGATGGAATGCGGTGTCGAATACGACAACGTTCGGCAGGCCTTTGAAAATGGTTTGTGCAGCGCGCAGGCCCAAAAGGTGAGCCGGGTTGTGTAAAGGAGCAAGTGGAATACATTTTTCGATACCAGCGATAACATCGTCGGTAACCAAAATGGATTCACTGTACAATTCGCCGCCGCTTACCACACGGTGGCCGATCGCGCCGATACGGGTGTCGAGGCCGTGGGCTTTGAGTTCTTCCATCAGGGCTTCAACTGCACCGGTGTGGTCGGGCTTGGCAGACAGGTCGACTTTGTGTTTTTCGCCGTTGAATTTGAAGGTGATGTAGGCATCGGGCAGATTGAGTTTTTCGGCAAGGCAGCTCAGCAATACTTCGCCGCTGTCGTTATCCAATACGGCACCTTTGAGAGAAGAGCTGCCGCAGTTCAAAACCAAGATTAATTTTTGTGTCATTTTATGCTCCTTGAGGTTTCAGACGGCATTTTTGTCGGGACCTTACTGCTGCTCCGGCTATGTTGCACCCCTTGTGGGACGTAGTGGGTAGCGGTCTGAACAGATTAACAAAGTAAACGTCGTATTCTAACAAAAAATGTAATCGGCTGCTTGACTTAATATTTGATGTAAAATGGACGAAATTTTATTTTAGGCCGTCTGAAAAATGACGGCGGTTTTGAAGAATTTTCAATATGCATTATTTCAGTATCCACACTCAAGACGGCGAGCATGCCGGATTTTTTATTATGTTGGCAGACGATGAGTCGCAAAATCCGCCGCAAAGCGGACGCTTCGCAATCAAGCTGCAAAGTGAAGACGCAGCCGCAGCGGCGGTATTGTCGCCTTTCGAGCAAACCGATATTCCGCAATACTGGCGCGTGGTTAAAGACCGTATCGAATTGTTTTTTGACGATAAAAACATCGGCGCGCTGCGCAACGAATATCTGACCATCAGCGGTAAAACCTTTATCCTGACCGATTTGACCGGAGCGATGTAATGGAAAGTATGTTTATCCTTGTACCCATCAGCATTATTTTGGCCTTTATTATCGGCTGGTTTTTCTGGTGGTCGGGTAAAAACGGACAGTTTGACGACCTTGAAGGACCTGCACACCGCATTTTGATGGACGATGACTCCACTGAAAAACTGATCGAAAAAGACGAAAACAAAGAATCCTAACAATGAGCCTTAAAAAAGACAATCTGAATTTCCACACAACCCGCCGTTTTGCGCCGCTCTTTGGGACGCAGTTTTTGGGCGCGTTTAACGATAATGTGTTCAAAACCGCATTATTCGTGATGATCAGTTTTTACGGTTTGGGCAAAAACGACTTTCTGCCGTCCAGCCAAATGCTGAACTTAGGAGCGATGCTGTTTATCCTACCCTATTTTCTGTTTTCCGCGCTGTCAGGACAGCTGAGCAACAAATTCGACAAAGCCGTTTTGGCGCGCTGGATCAAGCTGTTGGAAATCATCATCATGGCAGTGGCGGCGTATGGCTTCTACATCCAATCCGCGCCTTTGCTTTTAATCTGCCTGTTTTGCATGGGCACGCAATCTACCCTGTTTGGCCCGCTGAAATACGCCATTTTGCCCGATTACCTCAACGACAAAGAGCTGATTATGGGCAACAGCCTGATTGAATCGGGTACGTTTATCGCCATCTTGCTTGGCCAGATTTTGGGCACGGCAGTCGCAGGCGTTCCGCCATATATTGTTGGTGGTTTGGTGTTGTTGGTCGCTATCGGCGGCACGATGACCAGCCTGTTTATGCCGTCTGTAGCCGCTAAAATGCCGGACACAAAAATCGAATGGAACATCATCAAAGGCACGAATTCGCTGATTCGAGAAGCGGTGGCCGACCGCCCTGTATTCACTTCCATTATCGGTATTTCATGGTTTTGGTTTGTCGGCTCGGTTTATACCACCCAACTGCCGACGTTCACGCAAATCCATTTGGGCGGCAACGATAATGTGTTCAACCTGATGTTGGCGCTGTTCTCCATCGGCATCGCCATCGGCTCGGTATTATGCGCCAAACTCAGCCATGAGCGACTGATTTTGGGCTTGGTCACCATCGGCACATTGGGGCTGACGGTCTGTGGATTATTGCTGGTGTGGCTGACCCACGGCCAACGCTTTACCGAATTAAACGGCATTATTTGGTTTTTATCGCAAGCCCAAGCGTATCCGATTATGCTCGTCATGTCGGCTATCGGCTTTTTCGGCGGCTTCTTCTCCGTACCGCTTTACACTTGGCTGCAAACCGCCAGCAGCGAAACCTTCCGCGCCCACGCCGTCGCCGCCAACAACATCATCAACGGCGTGTTTATGGTGTCGGCCGCTATTTTGAGCGCGGTTTTGCTGATGTTGTTCGAAAGCATCACGCTGCTGTATTTGATTGTGGCCGTGGGTAATCTTCCTTTGATTGTTTACCTCATCAAACGGGAACCGAAATTTATCGGGGATTTGACCGCTTTGTTGAAAATCAGCAAATAAGGCCGTCTGAAATATATCCCCACCATGCACATTTTCACTGTTCAATCGCGTGGACAGCCTGTGCATAAATCAGATTACTGTCTGATTTAAAATTAAAAAACAGAACTGACTAAATTTTAAGCACAACTTTACCGCCAAACAAAATGCACATTTTTCCCCAAACAAGCGTGTGTAAAGGCTGTGAATAAGTCTGCTTAATGTTTGATATTTCAAAACAAAACGATATTTGATTAATTTTTAGGCAGTTAATAAAAGGCCGTCTGAAAACTTTTTCAGACGGCCTGAGCGTATAATAACCACCTACCTTATAGTTCCCAAACGATATGATTTATCCATGGCATGAAACCCAATGGCAACAGCTCGCCGCCCATTGGCAAAACCGTCCCAACGCTTGGCTGTTTACCGGCAAAGAAAATACCGGCAAAACCGAGTTTGCCCGCTTTGTCGCGCAGGCATTGCTGTGCGAATCGCCCAAGTCCGGTCATGAACCCTGCGGTGAGTGCGCTTCGTGCCATTTGTTCAGCCAAAACACACATCCCGACTTTTACGAACTCACGCCGGAAATTCCCGAAGGCGAGGCAACAGGACGCAAACTCCTGCAAATCAAAATCGATGCCGTGCGCGATATTGTGGAAAACATTTACCTGACCGCTGTCCGTGGCGGCCTGCGCGTGGTATTGGTACATCCGGCGGAAAGTATGAATACACAGGCGGCAAACGGTTTGTTGAAAGCTTTGGAAGAGCCGCCGCAACACGTTGTTTTCCTGCTCGTTACCCACGCGCGCGACAAACTCCTGCCCACCATCAAAAGCCGTTGCCGCCAGATGGTGCTGCCCTCGCCGACCCATGAACAAGCTGCAGCATACCTGCGCCAACAGGGCGTGGAAAATGCCGAAGCCTTGTTGGCATTCCACAGCGGCGCGCCTTTATTCACACCGACTCCCGAATTGGACGCATTGCGTGAAGAGTTGCTGACGCTGCTGGCTGCCCCGCGCCTGTTGGCCATACTCGACTACGCCGCCGCGTTCGACAAACAAAAGCAACCGCTGGCCGTTTTCATCGACTGGCTGCAAAAGTGGCTGACGGATGTCGGCTTGGCACAACAAAGCATGGCGCCGCTTTATTATCCGCACCATGCCCAAGCCCTGCTTCAGACGGCCTCCAAAACCGATTCACGCAGGCTGTTTGCCCTATTGGGCCGTCTGAACGCGCTCAACCCTTACGGATACCATACCTTGAGTGTTAAAATGCAACTTGAGTATCTGCTTATCGAATATTTAGATTTTTGGCAAAACAAACCCTAACAGGTAATAAATGATGAATAAAAAAGACATTCCGGCGAAGATGTTGGCTTTGCAACTCAAAGACCCCAATCTGTTGTACAACTGCTATATGCCGTTTTTAGAACACGGCGGCCTGTTCGTGCCGACCGATGACGTATTCTCCCTAGGCGAAGACATCCTCTTGGCCGTCGAAATCGCCGACTATCCCAAACGCTTCCTGCCAACCAAAGTCGTTTGGATCAATCCCGCGCGCACCTCGGCCCACCGCCCCAAAGGCGTAGGCCTTGCCTTTTCCGAACACGAAAGCTGCCAGCAGGCAAAAAACCTGATCGAAGCCGAGCTCGGTCCGCGCCTGCGCAGCGACCGTACTACTTTTACCCTGTAATACCATGCATTTAATCGATTCACATTGCCATCTCAACTTTGACGGCCTAAAAGACCGCCTGCCCGAAGTCTTTGCCAATATGGAAGCGCAAAGCGTCAAACAAGCGCTTGCCATCAGCGTCAGCAAACAAAGTTTTGCCGAAGTCTTCGACATTGCCCAGGCGCACGACCACATTTACTGCACCATCGGCATACATCCCGACAGCCAAGAAGCGGAAGAATTTACCGTTGCCGAAATGGTAGAAGCGGCCAAACATCCCAAAATCGTCGGCATCGGCGAAACCGGTTTGGACTATTACTGGTGCAAAGGCGATTTGTCATGGCAGCATCAACGTTTTGCCGACCACATCCAAGCCGCCAACGAAAGCAGCCTGCCCGTTATCGTCCACACGCGCGATGCGGCCGAAGACACATTGCGGATTTTGAAAGAGTGCCATACCAACTCCGGCGTAATTCACTGCTTCTCCGAAGACGTTGCCTTCGCCAAAGCCGCTTTAGATTTGGGCTTATACATTTCCTTCTCCGGTATTGTGACGTTTAAAAACGCACCGTTGATACAGGAAGCCGCCAAATACGTCCCTGCCGATAGAATCTTAGTAGAAACCGATGCCCCCTTCCTCGCGCCGGTTCCCAAACGCGGCAAACAAAACGAGCCTTCCTACGTCCGCTATACAGCCGAATTCGTAGCCAATCTGCGCGGCGAGAGCTTGGAAACATTGGCACAAAACACCAGCGACAATTTCTATCGCCTGTTTAAGAAAGTACCCGATGGCCGTCTGAACAACGGCTAGGTCTAAAGCCTCTACCATCGGCTCTGCCTACCTGTCATCTAGATCCTGCCTCAAACTCAACGGTAAACTCGAAATGACCCGAGACAGAAACACAATCGGCTTGCGCTATCTTCCGAACGGCCAGCCTTTTGAAGAATGGGAATTTTCCCATCAACACAATAAATAAGTTTAAATTCAAAATATTGCTTTCCTAAGCCCGACAAAGCAAGAGGTCGTCTGAAAGTATTTTCAGACGGCCTCTTGCTTATTTTACCGATAGGATGTAAAACCTATCCTTCGAAATAAACGGCTCATCGAAACCGTACACCCATCGACACAATATGGACACGAACTCCGAAATGCACACCCACTCTAATTTTTACGCCATGTTGACAGCCGCCTGCCAAAAAAACGGTAAAGGCACGGTCATTTTCAACGATAAAGAAAAAATCAGCTATTCCTCCCTCAAACACGAAGTAGAAACCGTCGCCGCCTATCTGCAACATGAAGGCGTACAATATGGTGACAAGGTCGCCCTTGTCGTTTCCAACTCTCCCGAATTTATTACCGCCTATTTCGCCATTACTTCCATCGGTGCGGTAGCCGTCCCACTCAACGTCTTTTTGAAAAGCGAAGAGTTCTCTTACATCCTCAATGACTGCGACGCACGCTTTATGTTCGCCTCCGCGCCGTTGGCCAAAGAACTCAAAAACATCAAAGCCAAAACCAAAGTCCGTAAAATCATCTGGATTGGCGAAACCAAAGCCGCCAGTGGCGAAGACAGCTATTTCGATGCCGCGCGTACATTCCCCGGCAAGCCGAATCTGAGCCGTCAGCCGTCCGTCAACGATTTGGCGCACATTATCTACACCTCCGGCACAACCGGCCATCCCAAAGGCGCATTAATCAGTTACAGCAATCTGTTTTCCAACCTTTCGGGCGTCGAACAAATTTTCCAAATTTCGCAAAAAGACCGCTTCGTCGTCTTCTTGCCCATGTTCCACAGCTTTACGCTGACCGCCATGGTTTTGCTGCCGATATATCAGGCCTGCTCGATTATTTTGGTCAAATCCGTCTTCCCGTTCTCCAACGTGTTGAAACAGGTTTTACTCAAACGCGCTACCATTTTCCTCGGCGTACCGGCTATTTACACTGCCATGAGCAAAGCCAAAATCCCTTGGTATTTCAGATGGTTCAACCGCGTCCGTCTGTTTATCAGCGGCGGCGCGCCTTTGGCCGGACAAACCATTGACGACTTCAAAGCCAAATTCCCGCGTGCCAAATTGCTGGAAGGCTACGGCTTGAGCGAATGCTCGCCCGTCGTGGCCGTCAATACGCCCGAACGCCAAAAAACCGCCAGCGTCGGCGTTGCCCTGCCCGGCCTGACCGTGAAAGCCGTCGATGACGAATTGGTCGAAGTGCCACGCGGCGAAGTGGGCGAACTCATCATCAAAGGCGGCTCGGTCATGCAAGGCTACCTCAATATGCCTGACGCCACAGATGAAACCATCGTAAACGGTTGGCTGAAAACCGGCGACTTCGTCACCATAGACGAAGACGGCTTCATCTTCATCGTCGACCGCAAAAAAGACCTGATTATCTCCAAAGGCCAAAACGTCTATCCGCGAGAAATCGAAGAAGCCATTTACAAACTCGATGCCGTGGAAGCCGCCGCCGTCATCGGTGTGAAAGACCAATACGCCGATGAAGAAATCATTGCCTTTATCCAACTCAAAGAAGGCATGAAGCTGGAAGAAGCCGAAGTCCGCAGCCACCTGCGCGGCCTGCTGGCAAACTTTAAAATCCCCAAACAAATCATCTTCCAAGACGAGCTGCCGCGCAATGCCACCGGCAAAGTGTTAAAACGCAAACTCAAAGAACAGTTTCAAGACTAAACCGCTGTTTCAGACGGCCTCTTGATTCATGCAGGCCGTCTGAAAACAACCTGTATTCCACAAACCTTTTCAGACGGCCACGACCATGACGACACCTATACTCGAAATCGAAAACCTAAACGGCTCCTTTCCGAGCAAGCAAGTCCTACACGATATCAACCTGACCTTGCAACCCGGCCGCAAACTGGCATTGGTCGGCGAGAGCGGCAGCGGCAAAACCGTATTGTCACAAGGCATCATGCGCCTCAACCCGATGGTTAGCTTTGAAGGCAGTCTGAAATATTGCGGAACCGATCTGCTGACCCAGCCCGAACGCGCCCTGCAAAAGCTGCGCGGCTGCGAAATCGGCATGGTGTTTCAAGAACCCATGACCGCCCTCAACCCCGTGATGCGCGTCGGCGAACAAATCGCCGAAGTCCTAACCCTGCATTTGGGTTTGGATAAAAAACAGGCATGGGCGCGCGCCATCGAACTCCTAGACGAAACCGGCATCCACCAGCCCGAGCAAAAAGCCCAGGCTTATCCGTTCCAACTTTCCGGCGGCCAACGCCAGCGTGCCATGATTGCCATGGCCGTATCCGCCCAACCCAAGCTCCTGATTGCCGACGAACCGACCACTGCTTTGGACGTTGCCGTCCAAGCCCAAATTCTCGACCTGCTCTCGCGCCTGCAGGAAGACCACGGCATGACCATGCTCTACATTACGCACGACTTAAACCTCGTGCGCCGTTTTGCCGACGACATCGCCGTTATGCGTAACGGCCGCATCCTTGAAGCCGGCAAAGCAGCCGAAGTCTTCGCCAATCCGCAACACGAATACACCAAAATGCTGCTCAATGCCGGCACAACACGCCGCGTCGCCCCCTTGCCTGAAAACCCGGCCACCGTACTTAAGGCCGAACACGTCGCCTTTTCCGTCAAAGAGTCGGACGGTTGGTTTAAAAAACGCGACAAAACCATCCTCAACCCCATTTCTTTCGACCTTAAATCTGGCGAAACATTGGGTATCATCGGCGAAAGCGGCAGCGGCAAAACCACGCTGGCCAAAGCCGTTATGCACCTTATCGACTCCGAAGGCAGTCTGATTGTCAACGGCGAGCCATGGAAACGCGAATTGAGACGCGAAATCCAAATGGTGTTCCAAGACCCGTTCGGCGCATTCAATCCGCGCATGAACGTCTTTGATACCGTTTCCGAAGCCTTACGCGTGCACGAACCTGAAATGCCACGCGAAGAAATGCGCCGCCGCGTCGAAGAAGTCCTCAAACAAGTCGGCCTGCCCGAAGACGCACTCGAACGCTATCCGCATGCCTTCTCCGGCGGCCAACGCCAACGCCTCGCCATCGCCCGCGCCATCATTGTCCGCCCGAAAATCCTCGTATTGGACGAACCAACCAGCGCGCTCGATGTCCAATGGCAACAACAAATCCTTGAATTGCTCAGCGGCCTGCAAAAAGAATACGGCCTCGCCTTCATCATCATCAGCCACGACCTCGCCGTCATCCGCGCCATTTCCCACCGTGTGATGGTGTTGAAAGACGGCAAAATCGTTGAAGAAGGCGAATGTGAAAACGTATTTGCCAATCCAAGCAGCGACTACACGCGCCATTTGATTGCCCACTCCGGCCACATGGTCCAAGAGGCCGTCTGAATCTTTAAGGATTACGATAGACGCATTTCAAAAAAACTATTACCGAGTGGCAGCACTTGAAATTTTCCCAGTCTGCCACTATCCTGAACAACATATTTATCGATCCCCATTCAAAAGGAAACAAACATGAGCAGCGAATTGATTATCCACGCCAGCGATGCCAGCTTTGAACAAGACGTTTTGAAATCCGACGTACCTGTATTGCTGGACTTCTGGGCACCATGGTGCGGCCCTTGCAAAATGATCGCCCCAATCTTGGACGACATTGCCTCCGAATTCCAAGGTCGTCTGAAAGTCGTTAAAATCAACATCGACGACAATGAAGCCACTCCTGCCAAATTCGGCGTTCGCGGCATCCCTACCCTGATGGTGTTCAAAAACGGCGAAAACGTTGCCACTAAAGTCGGCGCATTGGCTAAAGGCCAACTGACTGCATTCGTTGAAGCTTCTATCGCTTAAGGTTTTAAGCATATAAAAAGGCCGTCTGAAAATTGTTTTCAGACGGCCTTTTTTGTATTCATTAAGCAGCCAATGGTTTCAAAGTCAGGCTGGCATTTTCAGCTTTCACTTTAAACAGCAAATCAATATTCGGATGTTTGCCCGGATTGGCTTCGGCATCGGCAACATGTTCGGCAAACCATGCCAGGCCGCGTTCTGCCGCCGCTGCGTCAAGTTTACCGTCAAACTCTTGCGCCAAAGCATGGTAAAGCTTGAGCGAGCCTTGTTTGCCAGGTGCATTGGGAATGTGATGAACCACATTGCCCTCTTTGTCGAGAATATCCAAGCCGCTCAAATGATCGATGGCAGGCATGGCGGCAAGATTATCTTGGAAGCTCATGATTGTCCTTTCTGATGTGGGTTTTAAAGCAAACCATATAATAAGGCCGTCTGAAAGTTTAGGTTTGACACTTTTCAGACGGCCTTAAACATTTCAATTAACGTGTACCGAAAATCTTATCGCCGGCATCGCCCAAACCGGGGATGATGTAGCCGTGTTCGTTCAAGTGGCTGTCGAGTGCGGCAGTGTAGATGGTTACATCAGGATGCGCCTCGTTGACGGCTTTCACGCCTTCCGGTGCGGCAACCAATACCAATGCTTTGATGTTGCGGCAACCTTTGGCTTTCAAAAGGTCGATGGTGGCAACCATAGAGCCACCGGTCGCCAACATTGGGTCGATAATCAGCGCGGGACGTTCGTCCATGCTGTCGACAAATTTTTCAAAATAAGAAACCGGTTTCAAAGTTTCTTCATCGCGCTGCAATCCGACAACGCTGATTTTGGCAGTCGGAATCAGGTCGAGTACGCCGTCGAGCATACCCAAACCGGCACGCAAAATCGGGACGACGGTCAGCGTTTTGCCTTTGATGCGGTCGCCTTCGATAGAGCCGCACCAGCCGTCAATAATATATTTTTCAATTTCAAAGTCACGGCTGGCCTCATATGCCATCAGACGTGCCAACTCGGTGGTAAGCGTGCGGAATTTGTAAGTGCTGCAATCCGCTTCACGCATCAGCGTGAGTTTGTGGCGGACTAAAGGGTGGTTGATAACGGTAACGTTCATGTTGATTTTCCGAATTGCGTTGATGGAGGGGGATTATACTTTTTTTCGCATGGCGCGCAAAGTGCGTATTCATGCGAAAGGCCGTCTGAATCAGGGTTTCAGACGGCCTTTGTCAACAATTTTACATTGCGGGAATATTTAAAATGCTTAAGCTTTCAGCAATTCTTGCAGTTCGCCGGCTTCATACATTTCCATCAAAATGTCGGAGCCGCCGACAAATTCGCCGTTGACGTACAGTTGAGGAATGGTCGGCCAGTCGCTGTATTCTTTAATGCCTTGGCGTACGGCATCGTTTTCCAATACATTGACGGTTACATAGTCGGTGCAACCTGCCGCATTGAGGATTTGTACGGCACGGGAAGAGAAGCCGCATTGCGGGAATTGCTTCGTGCCTTTCATGAACAATACGACGCGGTGTGTGGTAACGACTTCTTTGATTTGATCGTGGATAGAGGACATGGTGTGTTCCTTTTTACTAAATCGGTTGTTCGGGGAAAATCAAATTTCCCGCCATTATACGCAAATTGATGAAGTTGAGGGGCGTTTATCAACGTCGGATCTGACCTTTGCCGTTGATGTAGAACTTGGTCGAAGTCAGCGCTTCCAAACCCATCGGGCCGCGGGCGTGCATTTTTTGGGTGGAAATCCCGATTTCCGCGCCCAATCCGAACACAAAGCCGTCGGTAAACCGAGTGGACGCATTGACATAAACCGCCGCCGCATCAATGCTTTCTTGGAAAAACTCGGCATGGGCAATACTTTGGGTCACAATCGCTTCCGAGTGGTGCGTTGTATGGCCGTTAATCCAATCGACGGCTTCTTCCACTGATTTCACTATTTTGACCGACATAATATAGTCAAGAAACTCGGTACTATAATCTTCCTCGGTTGCCAAAACAGCATTTTTAAACATACGCAATGCTTCTTGATCGGCTCTAAATTCGACCGGATGCACTTTGGCAACAGCTTCTTCCAGTTTGGGCAAAAACGCCTCCGCTATCTTTTCATGAACAACCAAAGACTCCGCGGCATTGCACACGCTCGGACGCTGCGTTTTGGCGTTCACGACGATATTGACCGCCATCTCTAAATCGGCGCTGTCATCGACATAAATATGGCAATTGCCGACCCCGGTTTCAATGACGGGGACTTTCGATTTCTCTTTCACCGTCTGAATTAAGCGTGCACCGCCGCGCGGAATCAGCACATCAATATAATCGACTGCCTGCATCAATTCCTCGGCAGCGGCATGACTGGTATCTTCAACCAGCTGCACTACATCGGCATCTATTCCCGCTTGTACCAAAGTCTGCCTGATCACGGCAATCAATGCGGTATTGGAATGGATGGCATCGCGGCCGCCGCGCAAAATAATGGCATTGCCGGTTTTAAAGGCCAGAGAGAACGCATCGACCGAAACATTGGGGCGGCTTTCAAAAATCATGGCGACCACACCCAAAGGCACGCGTTTTTGAACTATCTTCAAACCGTCCAGATTGGTATAGCCGCGGACAACCTGCCCAATCGGGTCCTGCAAATCGGCAACCTGCCCAACGCCTTCCGCAATGCCTTTAATGCGTTCGTGATTCAAACGCAGCCTGTCGAGCATAATGTCCGAAATGCCGTTTTCTTTTGCAGCGGCCAAATCGCGGGCATTTTCTGCCAAAATCATCTCAGCCTGTTCAACCAAAGCCGTTGCAACCTGACGCAGCAGATTGTTTTTTTCTACGCTTCCCAAGCTGATCAACGTTTTACTGGCTTTTTGAGCATTCTTGCCCAACTGTTCGATATAGTTCATCAAACCTCCCTATTTCTCTTGTGCAAACCACGTTCCGATAGGCGCGCCATCTAAAACCTGAAGGATATCGCGCGGATTGGCGCTGTTCATCAACACCATCTGGCCGTGATGTTCAAACATCATCTGCGCGCTCTTAATCTTACTGAGCATACCGCCCGTACCAAACTTACTGCCCGAGCCGCCGGCAGAAGCAATAATTTCTTCGGTAATATCGGCAACATGGCTGCGCAGCTTGGCATCGGCGTGAACGGCCGGATTTTTATCAAACAAACCGTCAATATCGGACAACATAATCAGCAAATCTGCTTTAACGATTTTCGCCACGACTGCCGACAAACGGTCGTTATCGCCAAACTTGGTCGCATGGTCCATCTCGTCCACGCTGACCGCGTCATTCTCATTGACAATAGGGATGACACCGATGGAAAGCAGGGATTCAAAAGCATTGGTAACGTTTGCCAAACTTTCCGGATATTCGACCACATCGCGCGTCAGCAGGATTTGCGATACCGTCATCCGATAATGGGAAAAAATCTGCGAGTAAAGGCTCATCATGGCCACTTGGCCGACGCTGGAAACAGCCTGCTGCTGCGCCATGTCCGCCGGACGTTTTTCCATATTGAGGACATTCAGCCCAAAGCCCATCGCGCCGGAAGACACCAGCACAATTTCTTTGCCCTTTCCGACCAGGCTGGAAATGACAAAGGCCAGTTGGTCGATTTTTGCCAAATTGATTTTACCGTTTGGCAACACCAAAGAACTGGTTCCAATCTTAATGACAATGCGTTTTACTGCTTCAAAATCTCGTTTCATTATTCTCCTCTGCTTTCTATTTTTATGATTGCAAGCGGCATTATTTCAGCCAAACGTATCTACATCATAACTGCGAAGCAATAGAAAATACAGACAAAATTAAAAAGTGCCTCCTTCAAAAGCCATATTTTCAGCTCTTATCCGAATCCATTAACAACAAAACAAAAGGCCGTCTGAAATCCTATTTCAGGTTTCAGACGGCCTTTTACCGATTATTGAAACTCTAGTCTGCAAAGATAAATACAGACCGTTCCCTACAAACGTTTATTGGTGGTCAAAAATAATTTTCAGCATTTGCGCCAATACTTTAGGATTGGCCGCAACGATGTCACCGCTTTCCAGCCAGCCTTCATTGCCGGACATATCGGTAACGATACCGCCTGCTTCTTGGACAATCAATGCACCGGCGGCAATATCCCAAGGTTTGAGATTAAACTCAAAGAAACCGTCCAAACGGCCGGCCGCAACGGCACACAAATCCAAAGAAGCCGCGCCTTCACGACGGCCGCCGGCGGTTTTTGCCAAGAAATCTTTCAAAATTGCCAGATACTTGTCCATCATGCTTTGATCGACAACAGGGAAGCCGGTGCCGATCAGGCAGCGGTTCAATTCGATGCGGTTGGAGACACGGATGCGGCGGTCGTTGAGCAACGCGCCTTTGCCACGGGAAGCCATGTATACGTCGTTGCGTTCAGGTGCGTACACCAAAGCTTCTTGCAACACGCCTTTGTGCAGGAGTGCCATAGAGATGGCGTATTGAGGATGGCCGTGGAGGAAGTTGGTTGTGCCGTCGAGCGGGTCGATAATCCATTCGTACTCGGCGGTGGCTTTACCGTGGGAGCCGCCTTCTTCGCAAGTGATTTTATGATGCGGATAGGCTTCTTTGAGCGCTTCCACCAAAATCATCTCGGAGCTGCGGTCAACATCGGAAACGAAGTCGTTGAATGCTTTGCTGTCTACTTTGACGGCATCCAGATTGCCGGCGGCGCGAATCATCATTTGCCCTGCTTTACGGGCGGCTTTGAAAGCGGTATTTAAAAACGGATTCATGGTTTTCTTCCTAATTCAGGTAAAATACGCCCTAATGCGCCGAACATGGCACACAAGAGGCTGTTAATCGTTTCCGATGCTGTTAAAGAACATTTCAGACGGCATGGGAAAAGGCCGTCTGAAAACAAAAAGATGGCGCATTATACCTGATTCCCGTACAAACAGAAAACAAAACATGACTTCCGAAAAACCCGCCCTGCCCGCTTACCTAGACAACATCCGCATCATCCTCACGCGCACCAGCCATCCTTCCAATATCGGCTCCGCCGCACGCGCCATGAAAACAATGGGCCTGCACAAACTGACCATCGTCGCCCCCAATCTGATGGCAACGCCGATGACGGAAAATCCGCCCGTATTCGATCCGGAGCATCCGCAATCGTTTAAATTACCGGAAGAAAGTTTCATCCTCGCTTCCGGCGCGGCAGACGTTTTGGAAAATGCCACCATTGCCGCCTCTTTGGACGAAGCCCTTGCCGACACCACCATCGCCTGCGCCCTGACCAGCCGCCGCCGCGAAATTACTGCACCGCTGCAAACCCCGCGCGAGTTAGTACCCGAATTACTGCAGGCCACCAACCGCGGCGAGAAAGTGGCGCTGGTCTTTGGTAACGAAACGTTCGGTTTGAGCATCGAAGAAGTCCAAGCCTGCAACCGCCTGATGACCATCAACGGCAACCCCGACTATTTCTCGCTCAACCTTGCCCAAGCCGTGCAGGTCGTGTGCTACGAAATCTTCAGCCAAACCGATTCGCCCATGACCCATCTGCAACAGGAAGACCACGCCGCGACCCATGAGCAAATCAAAGGCATGGTCGCCCACATGGAAAGCGTGATGAACGACATCGGCTTTTTCAACCGCCGCAACGGCGAACGCCTGATGCGCCGAATGCAAAGCCTGTTCGGACGCGCCAATACACAAACCGAAGACATCGACATCCTGCGCGGTTTTTTCAATACCGTCAGCCACCGTATCCATAAAAAAGACTGATTAAGGCCGTCTGAAAACATTTCCAGCTTTTCAGACGGCATGACTGATATTCGGATAAGCATGAATTACGCCCTAGACGCATTATGGTGGAAACTCACCAGCCAACCCGTCCGCGACCTCGCCTCGCTGCTGACTGCGCCGCCTTTGTGGCAAAGCGGTTGCGAATTGAGCGTGCGCGAACTATTGGGGGAACACGGTTTCCGCTATCTTTTGGCATTGGACGCCGATCCCGCTCCGCTAAAGGAACATCTTGCCCAACGCGCCCCGTTCGGACACCGTCTCGGCATTTATGCCGAAGAGTTGCTGGCTTTTTGGTTTGCCAACGCGCCGCACGCCAAACTGCACGCATACAATCTGCCCGTTTTTTCAGACGGCCAAACTTTAGGCGCCGCTGATTTTGTCGTTTCCCTCAACCAACAGCCCTACCATATCGAGCTGGCGTGTAAATACTACGGCGGAGACCAAGTGCAAAACCTGCGCGGCCTCAACACTAAAGACACGCTGACGGACAAAGCCGCCAAACTGGTGCAGCAATCCCAGCTGCTGCATACGCCGCAAGGCAAAGCAACCTTAGCTGCACAAGGTCTGCCTGAAAATCCGCTCCCCACTTCCATCGTGCGCGGCATCGGATTTTTTCCACAAGGTTTCCATGCTTTTGAGCCGCCGCTTAACCCATACGGCTGGCGCGGCATCTATATTCAAGATTGGAAGGAATACGGGTTTGAACGCCAAGAAGCGCGTTATCACTTGCTCGACCGCATGGCCTATCTTGCACCTGCGCGTGTTGCCGAAACCGAAACATTGAATGCAACCGAAATCCGCCGTATCAACCAAGGCTTGATTGCCATTTTGGAATTACGGCCGGACGGCTTTTGGCACGAAATCGAACGCATCATGAAAGCCGTCTGAAACCCTTTACTAACTTTAAGAGAAACCCATTACATTATGAACGCCGCACAACTCGACCATACCGCAAAAGTTTTGGCTGAAATGCTGACTTTCAAACAGCCTTCCGATGCCGTCCTCTCCGCCTACTTCCGCGAACACAAAAAACTCGGCCGCCAAGACCGCCATGAAATCGCCGAAACCGCCTTTGCCGCGCTGCGCCACTATCAAAAAATCAGCACCGCCCTGCGCCGTCCGCACGCGCAGCCGCGCAAAGCCGCTCTTGCCGCGCTGGTTCTCGGCAGAAGCACCAATATCAGCCAAATCAAAGGCCTGCTTGATGAAGAAGAAACAGCGTTCCTCGGCAATTTGAAAGCCCGTAAAACCGAGTTTTCAGACGGCCTAAATACCGCCGCAGAATTGCCGCAATGGCTGGTGGAACAACTGCAACAGCATTGGAGCGAAGAAGAAATCCTCACCTTCGGCCGCAGCATCAACCAACCTGCCCCGCTCGACATCCGCGTCAATACCTTGAAAGGCAAACGAGATAAAATATTGCCATTGTTGCAGGCTGAAAGTGCCGATGCAGAGGCAACGCCTTATTCGCCTTGGGGCATCCGCCTGAAAAACAAAATCGCGCTTAACAAACACGAACTGTTTTTAGACGGCACGCTGGAAGTCCAAGACGAAGGCAGCCAGCTGCTTGCCTTATTGGTGGGTGCAAAACGCGGCGAAATCATTGTCGATTTCTGTGCCGGCGCCGGCGGTAAAACCTTGGCTGTCGGCGCACAAATGGCCAACAAAGGCAGAATCTACGCCTTCGACATCGCCGAAAAACGCCTTGCCAACCTCAAACCGCGCATGACCCGTGCCGGACTGACCAACATCCACCCCGAACGCATCAGCAGCGAACACGATACCCGTATCGCCCGACTGGCAGGCAAAGCCGACCGCGTATTGGTGGACGCGCCCTGCTCCGGTTTGGGTACTTTACGCCGCAACCCCGACCTCAAATACCGCCAATCCGCCGAGACCGTGGCCAACCTTTTGGAACAGCAACACAGCATCCTCAATGCCGCCTCCAAACTGGTGAAACCGCAAGGCCGCTTGGTGTACGCCACCTGCAGCGTGTTGCCGGAAGAAAACGAGCTGCAAGTCGAACGTTTCCTGTCCGAACATCCCGAATTTGAACTCGTCAACTGCGCCGAACTGCTGCAAAGTCTGAAGGTCGATTTGGATACCGGCAAATACCTGCGCCTCAACTCCGGAGAACACCAAACCGACGGCTTCTTTGCCGCTGTATTGCAACGTAAGGATTAAGGTTGAAAAAAGGCCGTCTGAATTCCTTTCAGACGGCCTTATCGATAGTTTTCTTACATTAAAACCATAAATTACGATAGTCGCGCTTTGCAATAATATACTTTGAGGCCTGTATCTCGACCTTTTATCAGAATATTGTGAAAAGCCGGAAAAAATGCTTTATGCTTTGTAAATGTATGTGTTCTCGTTCAAAATTCGCCCGGTCATGCCTCAAGCGATACCCGATACAGACAACGATAATATATAAATCATTTGGTTGAAAATCATGTCGCATATTTATTCTTTCCCCACAAAGCCCCGTTTATTGTCATCGGCCGTTGCCGTCGCCTGCTGTCTGCTGCCGTTTCAGACGGCCTCTGCATACAGCCTGCAAGACATCCTCAGGGATGCTTTAATCAGCGACCCGATTGTGCGTGAAGCCAAAGCCACTCAAGAAGCAGCGCAAAGCACGACTAAAGCCACGCGTGCGCGCCATTACCCCGTTGTTACCCTGACCGGCACGAAAGTGCTGGCGCAACACAATAAATACACCAGCAACGATATGGAAGACGGCGTCGGCGTACGCGGCAGCCTGAACATCTATTCATGGGGCGCGATTGAAGCCGCCGTCCGCCGCGACCGCAGCCGCGAAGAATACTATCAACACAAATACACCGAAAGCCAAGAGCAGCTGGGAAGCGATATCGGCCGCCTCTATCTGAGCGCATTGCGTGCAAAAGAAACCCTGATTCTTAACGAGCAGACTTTGGCGCGCCACAACAACCTCTTAAAAGACTTAAATACCATCGTCAAATATGATGCCGGCCGCCGTTCCGAGTTGATTGAAGCGCGCGCGCGCCAACTACAAGTGGCCAACATCATTGCCCAACAACGCCGCACCATGGATTTGGCGCTGAGCCGCCTGTCCCGCTACACCTCGCGCCAACTGACTGCCAACGATTTGGAAGATCCGTTTAAAAACGACACGGCAAAATCCATCAGCGAACGCTTCAGCAGCCCCAACCGCAACAATAATCCGTCCTATCAGGCGCAGTTGGCCGAGCGCGACAGCGTCCGTGCCGACTTGGACGCCTCCAAAGCCGAACGGCTGCCTGCCCTCAATTTGGAAGGCAGTGCAACGCGCAACACCAAACAGCTTTATTTAAATGTTGCATGGAATGTGCTGGATATTGCCGCCCGACACAATGTAGAGCGTAATGCCAAATCATTGATTGCCGCAGAAGCCAAATCCGAACAAATCCTGCGCGACATGAACGAACGCGTCCAAACGTCTGCCATCGATATGCAGGAAAGCGAGCAGCGTGCCGCGCTGACGGCGCAACACATCGCCGCCCAAAAAGAAGTCATCAAAGTGTACGAATTGCAGTTTAAAATCGCCCGACGTACGCTGACCGACGTTTTGAGCGCATACAGCGAGTTATCTTCCATCGAACAAGATTACGTCGCCGCCCGCAACGATTTCCGCGATGCGGCGCTCGACTATTTAAATACCCAAGCCAAAATCTCCGCTTGGGTCGGTTTGGCACAAAAATAAAGCCATATCCGCCGGTTAAACCAAAAACATTACGCGAAAAAATATGAAAGCTATCATTGAACACATCGTTTTAGTGACCCGCCTTTTAGGTGCACCCGTATCCGAAGCCGCTTTGTCCGCCGAAGTCGTACGCGATAAAAAGCTCAAGGTCAACTATCACTCACTGGTCGAAGTCCTGCGCAGCCACGGCTTTGAAAACACCTTGTCCAAACGCAATCTGGAAGACATCCCCTCGCTCGCCGTGCCGGTCATGATTATCCTGCACAACGAAGAGGCCGCGGTTATCACCCAAATCGAAGGTTCCGGCCAAGAGCGCAAATACCATATCCGCCAGGTTGACGGTTTGGAACAGGAACTCAGCCACGAGCAGCTCTCCGGCCTGTATTTGGGCTACTGCTGGTTTATCAAACCCAAAATGGCTACCGATATGCGCTCGGAGCTGCCTGAATACCATTTGCCCAAAGCATGGTTTTGGAAAGTTATTTGGCGTTTCCGCAGCTACTACTACCAAGTCATCTTGGCCACCATCATCATTAACTTCCTTGCGCTCGTCAGCTCCCTGTATGTGATGAATGTGTACGACCGCGTGATTCCCAACCAAGCCTATGAAACCTTATGGGTATTGAGTATCGGCGTGGTCTTGGCGATTTTGTTTGAGTTTGCCGCCAAGATGATCCGCGGCCACTTGACCGATATTGCCGGTAAAAAAGCCGACCTGATCATCAGCTCCGCTTTATTCCGCCGAGTGATGGCATTGCGTCTGGCAGACCGTCCCGCTTCTTCCGGTTCATACGCCAGCAATTTGCGCGAATTTGAAGCCGTGCGCGAGTTCATGACCAGTGCCAGCTTGTTGACCATCGTCGACTTGCCTTTCCTGTTGCTGTTTATCTTCGTAATTTCCATGGTCGGTGGCAAACTGGCACTCGTTCCCCTGACCATCATTCCGATTGTCGTGATTGTCGGTTTTGTCGTACAACGCCCGCTCTCTCGCCACATCAACGAATCGATGAAAGAAGGTTCGCAACGCTCCGGCCTTGCCGTTGAAGCCATCGAAGGCATCGAAACCCTAAAAACCAACAACGCCACATCTTGGGCGCAACAACGCTGGGACGAATACACCGCCAAAACTTCCGCTTCTTCCATCAAAGTCAAAGACACCAGCAACTTCATGGTCAACTTCGCCGTCGCCATGCAGCAGCTCAATACCGTCTTCCTGGTCGTCGTCGGCACCTATCTGATTCATGCCGACAACCATGCGGAACGCATCACCATGGGTGCATTGATTGCCTCCGTGATTCTGTCCGGCCGCGCTTTGGCGCCGTTGGCACAAATCGCCGGTTTGGCCACCCGCTTCCAACAGGCCAAACTTGCCCTCAAAGGCGTAAACGACATCGTTACCCGCCCTATCGAGCGCAATCCGGAACGCAAATACATTACTTTGGACAACGTTCAGGGCAATATTACCTTTGAAAACGTATCGTTCAAATATCAAGCCGACAACAACAGCGCCGTCGAAGATTTGCGCCTGACCATCAAGCCGGGGGAAAAAGTCGGTATTTTGGGACGTATCGGCAGCGGTAAAAGCACCATGCTCAAACTGGCCAGCGGTCTGTACGACACTGAAAAAGGCAACGTTACCCTTGACGGCGTCGATATGCGCCAGCTTGACCCCAACTTCCTGCGCGACCAAGTCCTACTGCTGAGCCAATCGCCACGCCTGTTCCTCGGTACATTGCGCGAAAACATGGACTTAGCGCGTACCGGCAGCTACTCTACCGACCAAGACCTGCTGATTGCGCTCAACCGCTTCGGCCTCGACAAAATCATCCGCAACCATCCGCGCGGTTTGGATATGCCTTTAGGTGAAGACGGCTTGGGCTTGTCCGGCGGTCAAAAACAAATCATCGCCCTGGCGCGCATGACCTTGCGCAATCCGAAAGTCGTCCTGCTGGACGAGCCGACCACCAGCCTGGACCAGGCTACCGAACGTATGGCACTCAATGCCATCGCCCAATGGGGTCGCAACCGCACCATGCTTTTGGTAACCCACCGTCCGCAAGTGCTGCAAATCGTCAACCGCATCATTGTCATGGACAATGGTAAAGTCGTGATGGACGGCCCGCGCGACCTGGTATTGCAAAAACTCATGCAAAACGAACAGGCCAAAGCAGCCAACGTCAAACAACAGCAACAAGCTGTCAACGCCAAACAGCAACAACAAGCCGCCGCCCCTCAATCGGCAGCACAATAAAGCAAAAGGCCGTCTGAAAACCTACTTACCCTTTCAGACGGCCTGCCCTAATGGTTAAAATCCACCAAACACAATAAAGACACACGATTATGAGCCGCGAAAACAACGTCAAATCCAAAGACCTACACCTCATCAATGACCTCAACGCCGCCCTTCAAAAAGAAAAACACAGCGGTCAATTTTGGGTCATCATCCTTTTCTTCATTTTCCTGGTTGTCTTCGTTATTTGGGCTTACAACAGCCCGGTCGAAGAAGTGACCCGCGGCAACGGCAATATCATTCCCAGCAGCCGTGAGCAAGTAATCCAAAGCCTCGACCCCGGCATCGTAACCGAAATCATGGTTAAAGAAGGCGATATGGTCGAGAAAGATCAGATTCTGATGAAACTCGACGACACGCGCAGCTCCGCCGTTTTGCGTGAAAGTGAAGCCAAAGTCGAAAACCTCGAAGCCACTGTTGCCCGCTTGAAAGCCGAAGCCTACGGCGCCAAGCTCTCCTTCCCTGACAGCGTGGGTCCCGAGCTTCGCCGTCGCGAAATCGCCGCCTACAAAGCACGCCGTCAAGCCATGACCGACGCCGTCAGCGGCCTTTCCCAAAGCAAGGCCGCGCTTGACCGCGAAATCGCCATTACCGCCCCCATGGTTGCCGAAGGCGTGGTTTCCGAAGTCGAACTCTTAAGAATGCGCCGTGAGTCTGCCGACTTGGCCACCCAAATTTCCGAGCGCCGCAACCGCTACAAAGCCGATGCCAACAACGAACTTTTGCAAGCCGAATCCGAGCTGGCGCAATCCAAAGAAAACGTTGCCATGCGTGCCGACCCGGTTGAACGCTCGCAAATCCGCGCCCCTATGCGCGGCATCGTCAAAGGCATAAAAGTCACCACCATTGGCGGCGTTGTGAACGCAGGCGAAGACATCATGCAAATTGTCCCGGTTGACGACAAACTGCTGGTCGAAGCCTATATCCGTCCGCAAGACATCGCCTTTATCCGCACAGGCCAACCTGCATTGGTTAAAGTCAGCGCATACGACTACTCCATCTACGGCGGCCTGGAAGGCAAAGTTACCCTCGTTGGCGCCGATACCGTCAGCAACTCCATGCAAAACCGTGCCAATGACCTGAAACTCGACCCGAACCAAGTCTATTACCGCGTTCTCGTCCAAACCGAAAACAACTCCCTGAAAGACAAAAACGGCAAACCTATGCCGATTATTCCGGGTATGGTGGCAACGGTGGACATCAAAACCGGCGAAAAAACCATCTTCCAATACCTGATCAAGCCGATTACGCGTATGAAACAAGCGTTAAGCGAACGCTAATTGATAAACCGATAAAAGGCCGTCTGAAAGTTTTCAGACGGCCTTTTATTTATGTTTTAAATACCTCCTTATCCGGCAGACAAATTACTTCTCCTTAAAAGCAGTACCGACAAACGTTCTTTTCGGATTGCCGCGCTCAACTTGATAGAGTTGCGCGTGCTGCTCCTGCGCAAAACTTCCTGCCTGTCCGGCATGATGCTCCGCCAGCTTTTGCGCCAATAACATTACCGCCAATTTTTTATTGGCATGCTGGCTGCGTTCGCTCTCGACCCGCACGGAAATGCCGCTTTCTTTATGGGTAGCGCGGACTGCACTCTCGGTTTTATTGACGTGTTGCCCGCCTTTACCGCCCGAACGGCAGGTTTGAAACTCGATTCCGTTTTCAGACGGCATTTCATACGTCTGCGGCATATCGGGCAAACGGAAAACGCCTATATACCAATTTTTGCGAGGATGTTTCGGACGGACAGGGCTGGGGCATATCCATTGGAGTGTCCCCTGCCAAGTTTGCGCTAGGCTTTCGGCTTTCTGCCCTTCCAACTTGAGCGTCGCCGACAAAATGCCGTGCTTATCGGCGGTTTCGGTAACAAGTTCGGCATCAATGCCTTTTGCTTGGGCTTCGGCAAGCAGCTTGCCCAAGACGAAACGGGCAAATATACGGCACTCTGCCGGCCCTTGCGCGGTGGAAATTTGCAGATAAATCACTGGTGTATTCTGTTTCATCTTTACGCTCCACACTCGCCGCCGGTTTTATAAGTCAAAACAGGCTTAAACCGCGCGACCAATTCAATCAAACCCGCGTTTTTCATGGCGGCAATAACGCTGTCGATGCTTTTATAAGCCTGCGGCGCTTCTTCAAAAATCAAAGCCTTATCCTGACAAACGACTACGCTGCCAAATTCTGTCTGGCGCAGGCTGTCGGCAGTGTATTTATGCGACAGCCTGCCTTTGCATTCGCCGCGCTGCCACTTCCGACCTGCGCCGTGAGCCAATGTGTTCAACGAAATCTGGCAATCTTCGGCAGGTCGGATCAGATAGCTGTAATCGCCGCGCGATCCGGGTATCATGACCAAGCCTTTATCAGTGGGCGTTGCGCCTTTTCGGTGCAGCCAACCGGTTGTGCCGTCAATCTCGGCTTGTTCCAAAAAATTATGATGGACATCGAGCAGGCATGTTCCTTCTGCGCGCCAACGGTCAAGCATTCTGGCCGCAATCAAACGGCGGTTAAGGCTGGCAAATTCAAGGGCTGTTTGGTGTTCGGCAAGATAGGCCGCCGCCGCTTCGCCCTCTTCCGCCAAACCTTGATGCCCGAAGGCGGCAATATGGTATTGCAAAATCTGCTGGCCCAATCCGCGCGAACCGCTATGCACCAACAGTTGCAGATGGTTTTCATCAAAATCGGGCGGAAGCAAATCGGTGCGATAAACGGTGTCAACGGTTTGCAACTCGACAAAATGATTGCCGCCGCCAATCGTACCGACGGCAAGGCCGTCTGAAAATTGGCGCATATCGACAGCGTCGCCTAATAATTCGACCTGTTCGTCTTTGTCTAGCGGCGTATCGATGTTGCCAAGCTGTTTGGCGAGTTTGGCCGGTTTGAGTTTGGCCGCGCGTAAATCGGTCTGCCAAAACGCCATGCCGCAACCGATATCGTTCCCAATCAGGGCAGGATAAAAATGACGGTCGCTGAAAAATGCCGCGCCAACCGGATAACCGCGCCCAGCGTGTAAATCCGGCATTCCGGCAACGCGCAACATATGCGGTAATCGGGCGGTGGTTTCGAGCTGTGCGACAGCGTTGCCTTCAATCCATGTATTTGAATCGGCAATAATTTGAATATGATGGGGATAATTGCCCATGTGTTTATGCTTTCTTTAAAACGGATAGAAACCGTCAACGGCTGACAATAAATAGCCACCGTCTGCGAAATGTTCAGACGGCCTGGTTTCTAGCCGATAATCGTAAGGAAAGCAGCCCGAAGCGGGCGACATGGAATGCGAAAAGCGTTATCCGAAAGTCAGACCGACGCTTGGGCTGCAAAGAATGTGATTGAGCGGATTGAAGTATTGCGTGTCATGGCTTACTCCTTTCTTTGCATGAAAATATTAAAAACGTTCGGATTATAGAGGGTTCATTTCCAATCATGCAAACTTACTGACATCAATCTGCCAATGATGTTGCATAAATGGCAACTATTGAAAACATAATTTAGGCCGTCTGAAAACTTTTCAGACGGCCTTTGATGCCCAATAATCCTTACAAAACAACGGTCGGATAAGAGCCGACAACTTTCACGAAGGAAGCGCGTTCGCCCAAAAGCTGCAAGGCTTTTTGGACATTTTCATCGCTTTGGTGGCCTTCGATATCGATGAAGAACAGGTATTCCCACAAAACCGATTTGCTTGGGCGGCTTTCAAATTTGGTCATGGAAATGCCCAACTCGGTGAAAGGTTGCAACAAAGCAGTAACGGCACCGGCACGGTTGGGCGCGGAGACGACCAAAGAAGTTTTGTCGTTGCCGCTGCGGCCTGTGTCCTGATGACCCATCACCAAGAAGCGCGTGGTATTGTTCGGCTCGTCTTCGATACACTCGGCGGCAAAGCTCAACTGATAAATTTCCGCCGCGATACGTCCGGCAATGGCGGCCACATTCGGGCTGTCAGATTCGGCAACCAACCGCGCCGCTTCGGCATTGCTGGCTACGGCGATACGCTCGGCATTGGGCAGATTGCGGCCGAGCCAGTCGTTGCATTGCGCCAAGGCTTGGGCATGGGCAAAAACTTTGGTAATGCCGCCGATTTCATGGCTGTCTTTACGCAGCAGGTTGTGATGAATGCGGACAACCACTTCGCCGCAGGCTTTCAACGCGGTTACGGCCAGCAAGTCCAAAGTACGGCCCACCGAGCCTTCGGTCGAGTTTTCCACCGGCGCCACTAAATAATCGGCTTGGCGCGTTTCGACCTGTTTGAAGCAGTTGTCGATGGTAGTACACGCCATGGTGTGTGCGGCGTGGCCGAAATGTTTGATGGCGGCTTGCTGGGTAAATGTCCCCTTCGGACCCAAATAGGCAATCGTCAGCGGACGCTCCACCGCCAAACATTCGCTCATAATCTCGCGAAACAGTCGAGTAACTGATTCATCAGGCAAAGGGCCGCGGTTCAAATCCTGAATCCGGCGTAAAACGGCCACTTCCCGTTCAGGACGGTACACCGCGCCTGTCCCTTTCAATTCGCCGATAGCATGCGCATGACCGGCGCGCTCGTTGAGCAAACGGAGGATTTCCGCATCGATGCTGTCGATGGCATTGCGGTGCGGCAATAATTGTTCGTCTATGGATAAAGGCATAAGCTGTCTCGCAATTTTGTGAGGGATATTTTCATTTTAACATTAAAGGCCGTCTGAATTCCGTTTTCAGACGGCCTCAACACTATCTTTATCTAACTTTATCGTCTATCAGGTTTGCAAACGCCTCCAATTCCATCATAATTAAGCCTTTTAAACGACAAGGCCTATTCCATGCACTCAAACGGACTGTACACCCGTTTTCTGCCCGATGAAGAAGCAACCCTGAAACTGGGTGAAGAATGGAGCAAGCAGCTTTCCGCTCCGCTGACCATCTATCTTGAAGGCGGGCTGGGTGCAGGCAAAACCACGCTGACACGCGGGATTTTGCGCGGACTGGGGTATACTGGTGCAGTCAAAAGCCCGACTTACACCATTGTCGAATCTTATCCGCTGGATACATTCACCCTCCACCATTTCGACCTCTACCGCTTTACTATGCCCGAGGAATGGGAAGATGCCGGTTTGGACGAATTGTTTGCGCCCGACAGCATCTGCCTCATCGAATGGCCGCAGCAAGGCGGGGAATTCACACCTCCGGCAGACATTACCATTACATTGACGTACACCGATAAGGGCAGAACCTGCACCTTTTCCGCCCACACAAACCAAGGCCGAAAAAGTTTAGAATCATGGTCAAATTAACTAGAAGACACATTCTCCGTCAAGGCACAGGACTATTTCTCACCCTCACGCCCGTTGGTGCCGCATTGGCCAAACCGGCCTCTCCTGCGCAATTCCTTGCCGTCCGCATTTGGCCGGCGAACGCCTACACACGCGTTACCCTTGAGAGCAACCACTCGATGAAATACCAACATTTTATGTTGGACAACCCCAACCGGTTGGTTGTGGATATTCAAGGAGCGGAAATCAACAGCGTCCTGCAAGGCATTTCCAGCAAAGTGCTGTCTGACGACCCTTTCATCCGCAGCATCCGCGCCGGTCAAAATACGCCCAGCACCGTGCGTATCGTCATCGACCTCAAACAAAGCACCCATCCGCAAGTCTTTGCGCTCGCCCCCGTCGGCAACTTCAGAAACCGCTTGGTTATCGACCTCTATCCGCACGGCGCAGATGCCAACGACCCGATGATGGCCCTGCTCAACGGCAGCGTCCCCAAACAACGTCCCAATACCAACACCGCATACGACACCCCTGCCCCTAAAAGCAATCGCGGCAGCGGCGGCAACCGCCGTCCCGTGATCATGCTCGACCCCGGCCACGGCGGCGAAGACCCCGGTGCCATCGGACCGAGCGGCCTCAAAGAGAAAAACGTCGTACTCTCCATCGCACGCGAAACCAAAAAACGCCTCGAAGCCTTGGGTTACAACGTATTCATGACGCGCAACGAAGACATCTTCATTCCCTTGGGCATCCGCGTCGCCAAAGGCCGCGCGCGCAATGCCGACGTATTTGTTTCCATTCACGCCGATGCCTTTACCAGCCCGTCCGCACGCGGTACCGGCGTGTACATGCTCAATACCAAAGGCGCGACCAGCTCGGCGGCAAAATTCCTGGCCCAAACTCAAAACAACGCCGACGCCATCGGCGGCATTCAGACCAGTGGCAACCGCAATGTTGACAACACGATTTTGGACATGACCCAAACCGCAACCCTGCGCGACAGCCGCAAACTCGGCCATTTGGTGCTGACCGAATTGGGTAAACTCAACCAACTGCACAAAGGCCGCGTTGACGAAGCCAACTTTGCCGTCCTTCGCGCTCCGGACGTTCCGTCCATTTTGGTGGAAACCGCCTTCCTCTCCAACCCTACCGAAGAGCGGCTGCTCGGCAGCGAATCATTCCGCCAACAATGCGCCCAAGCCATTGCATCAGGCATTCAAAAATACATCAATACCGCCGTTTTACGCCGCGGATAATGGCTTGATGAAACAAAGGCCGTCTGAAAAATTTTCAGACGGCCTTATCTTTGCAAGCAATCTATTTAACCGCACTTCCCTACCGCAGCCGGATAGACGGACACCTTCGTCTGCGTCAATGCAAACAGGTTTTCCAACTGCATTTGCGCCTGACGGTTGGCATGTTCCAAAATCTCAGCCTTACACGCGCTTTGCAACACCTGCCGTCTCGCCTCTTCCTGCACTGTCTTAAATACCGACTTATCCATAGGCAGCAAATTAAACGAGCCGGTCTGAATATCGTACACTTCGATATTTTCCAAATCCACGCTCAAAATTTCCACCGCCGGCAGGCTGATTAAGACTTTGTCATCCACAATATTGACATTGTCCGCGCCTAATTTGTCCAAGTCCAAACCGGCCAACACCTTACCGCGCACAATAAAAATACCGCTTTGCGAATCCTGCCACAGCCTGCGCCAATCCCCTTTTTTCTCCGTACGGATAATCGTATCGATATAAAACGCCGTACTTTCCAAGCGGTTCATCTGCTTAATCTGCATCAAAACCCCTTCACGGGACAAAACCTGATGTTCTTCGTTCTGACCATGCAGGGCATAAAACCAGCCGCCCGCAGCCGTCAGCGCACACAACACCAGCACGGTCAATCCGCGCCCAAACATTTTCATTTCAAACATCCCCCGTTAAAATAATCATCAAAACATTCCCCATATTCTCCCAAAACCATCAATTTCAAGCCATATTCAGGCCGTCTGAAACAATAAATTTCATTACCAAAAAGTAATAAAAATTCCCACAAACAAAGTTTGCCTTTTGGTAAAGACAAGACTACAATCCATTACACACAATTCAACTTCATCCCATCATGAATACCACCGACCTGCGCCGCCACAACCTGCGGCAATGGATAACACAACACCACAACGGCCAGCAAACCAAGTTTGCCCAAGCCATCGCCATCAACCAAGGCGAGCTGTCCGCCCTGCTGAAAAACAAATCTTTCGGCGAGAAAAAAGCCCGAAAAATCGAGCAGGCAGCCAATATGCCTGACATGTGGCTGGATCAAGACCACCAAGACCGCCACGCCCCCACCATCAGCCAAGAAAGAAATACCATGTCCCACATCTCCACCATCCCCGAAATCCTAGCAGACATCAAAGCCGGCAAAATGGTCATCATCACCGATGCCGAAGACCGCGAAAACGAAGGCGACTTGCTGATGGCCGCCCAATTCGTTACCCCCGAAGCCATCAACTTCATGATCAAAAACGCACGCGGCCTGGTCTGCCTGCCGATGGACGGTGAAATGGTCGAAAAACTCGGCCTGCCCATGATGACCCAGAAAAACGGCGCGCAATACGGCACCAACTTTACCGTCTCCATCGAAGCCGCCCACGGCATCACCACCGGCATTTCCGCCGCCGACCGCGCCCTGACCATTCAAACCGCCGTTTCCCCATCCGCCAAACCTGAAGACATCGTCCAACCCGGCCACATCTTCCCACTGCGTGCCCAAAAAGGCGGCGTACTCGTCCGCGCAGGACACACCGAAGCCGGCGTTGACCTGGCACAAATGAACGGCCTGATTCCCGCCGCCGTCATCTGCGAAATCATCAACGACGACGGCACCATGGCGCGTATGCCCGAACTGATGAAGTTCGCCGAAGAACACAACCTCAAAATCGGTACCATTGCCGACCTCATCGAATACCGCAGCCGTACCGAAAGCCTGCTTGAAGACATGGGCAACGCGCCCGTACAAACCCCGTGGGGCGAGTTCCAACAACACGTTTACGTTGACAAACTCTCCGGCGAAACCCACCTCGCCCTTGTCAAAGGCACACCTTCCGCCGAAGAAGAAACCCTCGTCCGCGTCCACGAACCCTTCAGCGTCATGGACTTCATCCAAACCAACCCGCGCCACTCATGGTCGCTGCCCAAAGCCCTTGAGCGCATCCAACAAGCCGAAAGCGGCGTCGTCATCCTCCTGCACCGCACCGAAGACGGCGCCACCCTGCTCGACCGCACCCTGCCCAAAGGCGCCAACCAAGCCTACAAATGGGACAGCAAAAGCTACGGCATAGGCGCACAAATCCTCGCCGGTCTCAACGTCAAAAAACTGCGCGTCCTCGGCCAACCGTCATCCTTCACCGGCCTAACCGGCTTCGGCCTCGAAGTCGTCGGCTTTGAAGAAGCTGAAAAATAATCTTGCTTGATTGATACTCAAAGCAAATGAAACAAAAGGCCGTCTGAAAGGTTTCAGACGGCCTTTTAAGTTTGTTATCCAATTCAAAACAGCGAATATAAAAAAAGCCGATACACCTTTCCGATGTATCGGCTCTCGCTATCTGCTCAACGCTTAATTTTTGCCGGGCAATTCTTTTTCGCTCAATGGTTTGATGTACCAAATATCGCGGCAGTAGTCGGCGATGGAGCGGTCGGATGAGAAGAAGCCCATGTTGGCAATGTTGATCAAGGCTGATTTGCGCCATGCGGATACGTTGCGGTAGTGTTCGTCCGCTTTGTATTGCGTATCGATGTAGCTGCGGAAATCGGCCATCAGTTGATAGAAGTCGCCGTATGGTTGCAACACGTCGTTGTAGCGATTTGGCTCTTCCGGAGAGAAAGTGCCTTGGCTGATTTGGTTGACGACGCGGCGCAGGTCGCTGTCTCGCTCGATATAGCTCAACGGGTCGTAACCGTTGCGGCGGATTTCTTCAACTTGCTCGACGGTGTTACCGAAGATAAAGCAGTTGTCCGCGCCGACTTTTTCCAAAATTTCGACGTTCGCGCCGTCCAGCGTACCCATGCAAAGCGCGCCGTTGAGGGCGAATTTCATGTTGCTGGTGCCGGATGCTTCTGTACCCGCCAGTGAGATTTGTTCGTGCAAATCGGCGGCCGGGATGATGATTTGGGCGAGGCTGACGCTGTAGTTCGGGATGAATACAACTTTAATCAGGTCGCGGATACGGGTGTCGTTGTTGATGACTTTGGCAACGTCGTTAATCAGTCGGATGATTTTCTTCGCCATGTAATAGGCGGAAGCGGCTTTACCGGCAAAGATGAACACGCGCGGCTGCCAATCGAAATCCGGGTTTTCTAGGATTTTGTTGTAACGGTCGACGATATGCATCACGTTCAACGCTTGACGTTTGTACTCGTGGATACGTTTGATTTGGATGTCGAAAAGTGCATCGGTATTAACCTTGATGCCCAGCTCGGTTTCGATGTATTTGGCGAGGCGCTCTTTGGCGGCTTTTTTCACTGCGCCGAATTCTGCCTGTACGGAGGCATCGTCCACTTTGTCGTTGAGCTTGGTCAGGTTGTCCAAATGCAGACGCCAGTCTTCGTTGCCCAGATGTTTGTCCAAGAATTTGGTCAGGCCCGGGTTGGCGATGTTGATCCAGCGGCGCGGGGTTACGCCGTTGGTTACGTTGGTAAAGCGTTCCGGGAATACTTTGGCAAAGTCGGCGAAAATGGATGTGGTCATCAAATCGGAGTGGATTTTGGCCACGCCATTAACTTTGTGCGAACCGATCACGGCAAGCCATGCCATGCGGACGCGACGGCCGTGGGTTTCGTCAATGATGGATACGCGGCGGACAAAGTCGTCGTCGAAGTTGCCGATGGCGCGTAAGGCATTGAGGAAGTAGGCGTTGATTTCAAAGATGATGTCCAAATGGCGCGGCAGCAGACGGCCCATCAGGTCAACCTGCCAGGTTTCCAAGGCTTCGCTCATCAATGTGTGGTTGGTGTAAGAGAAAATCTTACAGCACATATTCCATGCTTCAGTCCATTCGATGCCCTCTTCGTCAATCAGGATGCGCATCAATTCTGGAATGGCGAGTACCGGATGGGTGTCGTTCAAGTGGATGGCGACTTCGTCCGCCAGCGTGCGGATGCTTGGGAAACGGCATTTGTGGCGTGCAACAATATCTTGAACGGAAGCAGAAACCAAGAAGTATTCTTGCTTCAGGCGCAATTCGCGGCCGGAATCGGTAGAGTCGTTAGGATAGAGGACGCGCGAGATGTTTTCGTCGCTGTTTTGTGCGCGAACGGCAGAGGCATAGTCGCCTCGGTTGAAGTCGGCAAGGTCGAACAGGTTGCCTGCGTGTGCAGCCCACAAGCGTAATGGGTTGGCACATTCGCCGCCATAGCCCGGAATAATTTCATCGTATGCCCAAGCGGAAATTTCTTCGCTCGGCTGCCATTCTTTTTTGTTGCCCAAGTTCAATACTTGGCCGCCGAAACGGACGGAATATTGTTTGTTCGGACGGGCAAACTGCCATGCCAAATCTTGGTCGAGCCACAAATCGGGTTTTTCGACTTGTTGGCCGTCCACGATTTCTTGTTTGAACATACCGTATTGGTAACGGATACCGTAGCCCATGGCAGGAATGCGCAGGGTTGCCAATGAGTCGAGGAAGCAGGCGGCCAGACGGCCCAAACCGCCGTTACCCAAACCCGGATCTTCTTCTTGTTCGCAGACATCGGCAAATTCTTTGCCCAGTTGCTTGAAGGCTTCTTCAAACTCGGCATAAACGCCTTCGTTAATCAGCGCATTGACAAACGCACGGCCGAGCAGGAATTCCATAGACAGGTAATAAACCATGCGTTTGCTGTTGTCGATGTGGGCGCGGCGTGTTTTGAGGAAATCCTCGGCAATCAGGTCGCGTGCGGCCAACATGGCGGCATTGAGCCATTGGTGTGAAGTTGCTTCTTTAGGATCGACGCCCAAGATGAAAATCAACTTGTAAACAATGGACTTGCGGATGGTTTCTGCATCCGGTTTGGGCATAACGTAATCGTAGCCGGAGATGGGGAGTTTTTGCTTAGCCATGGAAGCCTTTCTTTCATTTGAGGCACTTGGACAACGCGCCTGATGGTTTATAGAAACAACGTCATTCAGTTTTCAGACGGCCTGAAGAAGTATAAATGCCGTCTGAAAAATTTATAGGTAGGTTTGTTTCAGGTTTGATACGGATTATAACTGAAAGATTCAACTCCGTATTATTTTTTCTTTATAAAACATTTAATTACAAATTAAACCACTCATCATCTCATCGGCATTTCCATTTATGCCATGCAAGCTTCGGCCCAACGGATACAGACGAAATATCAAAGAGTTAACACAATAACGGCTTGGTTTTCATTTAATTCGTTTTATGTAAAACCCAAATCCCCATGTGTTCGACAACACATTTTCCAGCCTCTTCGTAATTAAATTTCTCAGATGGTACGCAAGAAATTTCCCAATTGCCTTGAGGCAGGTTAAATAACTGACGACTACGTTTGGCATTGACCAACAGCAGCCATTCATCGTCCAAAACAACCTGAATCGCCTTACTGCCCCTGTTATGCCAACAATATTCGGTCATCGGGCTGCCGTCCGCATTGAGCCATTGCACACGCTCTTTTTCCCACCAGCAATCATCTGTCAGCAGCTTGATTCGGCTGCGTACGCGTATCAGCGCTTGAGTGTAATTTTGCAACTCATGAGGCTCATTTTGCCAATCCAACCATGTAATCGGATTATCTTGGCAGTAGCTGTTGTTGTTGCCTTGCTGACTGTTGCCGAACTCATCGCCTGCCAAAAGCATGGGCGTACCGTTGGATAAAAACAAGGAGGCAAGCAGCGCTTTGGAGGTGTATTCGCGGTTGAGCAACACCTCTTCATCATCGGTTTCGCCTTCTACGCCGTGGTTGTAGCTGATGTTTTCATTATGCCCGTCGCGGTTGTTTTCGCCGTTGGCTTCGTTGTGTTTTTCGTTGTAGCTGACCAAATCACGCAGAGTGAAGCCGTCGTGTGCAGTGATGAAGTTGATGCTGGCGGACGGGTGGCGGCCGCTATGGTTGAAAATATCGGACGACCCGGCCAAGCGTTCGGCAAATGCGCCCAAATTGCCGCTTTCCCATGACCAAAACGCGCGCATGTCATCACGGAAACGGCCGTTCCATTCGGCAAAAGGTTGCGGGAAATTACCCAAGTGATAGCCGCCCTCGCCGATGTCCCATGCTTCGACAATCAGCTTCAAACCGGCCAAAACCGGGTCTTGATACAGGACTTGGAAAAAACGGCCGTACGATTGGAAATCAGGCTCGCGTCCCAATACGGTTCCCAAATCGAAACGAAAGCCGTCGATATGAAACTCTTCCGCCCAATAGCGCAGGCTGTCTGCCGCCCAACGGGTAACGTCGCGTCGGACAATATTGAGCGTATTGCCGCAACCCGACCAGTTTTCATAATTGCCGTAAGGGGTGTGCCAATACCATAAGGTGTTGTCGATACCGCGCTGACACAGCATCGGGCCTTTGTCGTCCTGCTCGGCCGTGTGGTTGTACACGACATCCAAAATCACTTCCAAACCTGCCTGATGCAGGGCTTTGACCGCTTGTTTAAATTCCGCCGCCGCACGTTCGGGATTGTCGGCATAAGACGGTTCGACGGCAAAATGGGAATAAGTGTTGTAGCCCCAATAATTGCTCAAACCCATCTGCTGAAGATGGTATTCATCCAGATGATAATGAATCGGCAGCAGCTCGACCGTCGTTACCCCCAATTCTTGCAAATAGGCTAAAACCCGTTTATCGCACAAAGCTTTATAAGTGCCTGCGTACTTCAAATCGGGGAATTGCTTGGTCAACCCTTTGACATGGGCTTCATAAATAACGGTTTTGCCCCACGGTATTTCCGGACGGCAATCTTTGGCCCAATTGAATCGGCTGCGTCCGACCACGACGCTTTTGGGCGCAACGGCGGCATTGTCGCGTTCATCTTCCGGCCTGAACCATGCCATTTCTTCGGCGTTACGGTAGTTTGGTTTGCCGTCAATTTTTTTGGAATACGGGTCAATCAGCAATTTATTGGGGTTGAAACATGAGCCGTATTCTGCGTTTTCACGCCCATACACGCGGAAACCGTATCGCTGCCCTGCCTTAACGTCCGGCACAAATCCGTAAAATACCGAACCGCGCCGCGAAGGCATCTCCAAACGGGTTTCTTTATCTTTATCAAACAGACACAATTCGACCTTTTCGGCATTGATGGAAAACAAAGTAAAATTCGCGCCCTTGCTTGTCAGGGTCGCGCCCATGGGATAAGGCTTGCCTTCCTCGATATGCCATGATTTGGCAGACATAGAATGATTCCTTGGTATGTATTTGGTTTCGTGTCCAATATAAGGCCGTCTGAAAATCTTTCAGACGGCCTTGAGTCATATTTATACCACTATCTTTTAATTTTCAGCTGATTGGGCAGGCATGATGCCCACCCTCAAAGTTGATTTACGCTTCGTCTTTGACTGCCGCCTGATACAGGTAAACGGTTGCCAACGGTGGTACGGTAACAGACAGGGAATTTGGTTTGCCATGCGACCAAACTTCTTCTGTCTCCACCGTTGCGCCGGCAGAAACGCCGCTGCCTTTGTAATGCAGGTCGTCCGAATTGAGGATTTCGCGGTATTCGCCGGCAGAATTCACGCCGAAGCGGTAGCCTTCGCGCACCACAGGCGTGAAGTTGCTAATAACGATAACGCGGTTGCCTTCGCGGTCGCGTCGCTCGAAGACGAATACGGAATTATTACCATCGTCGGCGACCAGCCACTCAAAGCCTTCCGGCCATTGGTCCAATTGGTAAAGCGGCGCGGTGTCTTTATAGACATGGTTCAATTCGCGTACGAAGTCTTGCACGCCTTTGTGCCAGCCGCCCTCTTGCTCCAGCAGGAACCAATCCAGCCCTTCGTTGTAGTTCCACTCGCGGCCTTGCGCAAACTCGCTGCCCATGAACAAAAGTTTTTTGCCGGGGAAACCGTACATAAAGCCGTAGTAGGCGCGCAGGTTGGCAAATTGCTGCCAGCAGTCGCCGGGCATACGTCCGAGCAGCGAGCGTTTGCCGTGCACGACTTCATCGTGTGAAAGCGGCAGAACAAAGTTTTCGCTGTACTGGTACATCATGCCGAAGGTCATTTTGTTGTGGTGATATTTGCGGTTGATGGGATCTTCCATCATGTAACGCAAAGTATCATTCATCCAGCCCATATTCCATTTGAAGCTGAAGTTCAAACCTTCTTGACGGGTTACATTGGCAAATGAAGTAGACTCTTCGGCGATTTCAGTCGCAGCCGGAACTTCCTCTTTCAACATGGTGTTGGTATCGCGCAGGAAAGCGATGGCTTCAAGGTTTTCATGGCCGCCATATTGGTTCGGAATCCACTCGCCGTCTTTGCGCGAGTAGTTGCGGTAAATCATGGAAGCAACCGCGTCAACGCGGATACCGTCGAAGCCGAAACGTTCTATCCAATACAGGGCGTTGCCTTGCAGGAAGTTTTTCACTTCGTTTCTGCCGAAGTTGTAAATCAAGGTGTTCCAGTCTTGATGGTAGCCTTCGCGCGGGTCGGCGTGTTCGTACAGCGCGGTGCCGTCAAACTTGGCCAGGCCGTGGTCGTCGGTCGGGAAGTGGCCGACCACCCAGTCGAGGATAACGCTGATGCCCTCGTCGTGCGCGGCTTTAATCAATGCGCGCAATTCTTCCGGCGAACCGAAACGACTGGTCGGCGCATACAATCCGGTTGCCTGATAGCCCCATGAGCCGTCAAACGGATATTCGGAAACAGGCAGGAACTCGATATGGGTAAAGCCCATGTCTTTGACGTATGCCACCAGCTCTTTGGCCAGCTGTTCGTAAGTCAGCCAGTAATTGTTTTCCGGATTGCGCTTCCACGAACCCAAATGTACTTCATAAATGCTGATCGGCGCATCAATGGCATTGGCACGGGCGCGGAAGGCCGGTTCTTCCACTTCGTCAGGCAAACCGCGCACGATAGATGCCGTGGTCGGGCGCAGTTCCGCACCGAAAGCATACGGGTCGGCTTTTTCACGTACATTACCGTTGGCATCGCGGATTTCAAATTTGTAGAGGGCGTTGAGTTTGACGGCAGGAATGAAGATGTCCCAAATGCCGTTGTCGCGGTGGAAACGCATCACATGGCGGCGGCCGTCCCAGTTGTTGAACTCGCCGATAACGGAAACGCGTTGCGCATTGGGCGCCCAGACGGCAAAGCGTACGCCCTTCACGCCGTCCAACTCGGCAAAATGCGCGCCTAAAGTCTCATAAGGACGCAGGTGTTTGCCTTCGGCCAACAGCCAGGAATCCATGTCTTGCAACGCAGAGCTGAAATGATAAGGGTCTTCTTCAATCACTGGCTCGGTGTCTTCGGTGTAACGGATACGCAAAGCGTAATCGGGCGCATCATCGGGCAAGACGGCCACAAAGAAACCGCGTTCATCAATTTTTTCAGACGGCACGATGAGTTCGCCGCTGCGGCGGTTCACAATATCCACGCTTACTGCGCCGGGAATCAAAACGCGTACTACTTCATCACCCTCTGGAAGGCGGTGTCGTCCCAGATAAGCGAACACATCGCTATGGGTGGCAAGAAACAGGCTTTCGACCGTATCGCGCTCGATTTGGTCAAGTTCATGATAAGTCTTGATTTGGCTGTTTGTTTTCATGCGTACCTCGTCAATAATGGCAAGTTGGCCGCCCATGAGGCGGTGTTGTAGGAAATCTTCCAAAGAAACCGGCATTTTTTGCGCCCAGTTCGGATAGCCTTCGGTTACACCCGGGACATTCAGATTATCAATGACGCCCAGCAGGTTTTCCAGTTGTACGGCGTAAAGCTTGCTGCGGCTCAATGCGCCGTATTTGTGCAAAGCCGCCAACAAGGTTTCATCGGCTTTTGCCGGCATTTGTACGTCTGCACCCAGACAGCCGGTTTCTTTCAATTTATCCAGCAAATCGGCTTTATCGTGTTCGCGCTCATCCAAGGCCGTCTGAAAAGCGGCTGCATCAGGCAGAGTACCGAGTTTGAACATCGTATCCAAATCTTTGCCTGTCCAATAGCCTGCCAAGGGCGCAACATCGTGGGTGCTGATGACCGTAATCGCCTGCTCGGGGTATTCTTCCGGCAATTGGAAACCGTTCCAGCCCTTGCTGAAATACATTACTTTGTACGAGAACACCTGATAGCGGTTGAGCAGATGGCGGGCTTCGTCAGGTACCGTTCCCAAATCTTCGCCGATGATGACGCAACGGTTGCGCCGGCTTTCCAACGCCAAAATAGCAAACATCACTTCGGCATCGTAATGCACATACGCGCCGAAATCCGCCGTTTTACCGTTTAATACCCACCACAAACGACACAATGCCATTACATGGTCGATCCGCAATACGCCATACAGACGCATGTTTTCGCGCAACAGATGGGCAAATTTTTCATAGCCCGTATGCTTCAACATCAACGGATTAAGTGGCGGCAAATCCCAATTCTGCCCTGTCGGCCCCAAAGGATCGGGCGGCGCGCCGACTGACAAGTCCATACAATAATCTTGGCGGTTTAACCAAGTATCCGCGCTGCCGCGCGCCACGCCGACTGCCAAATCGCCGTAAATACCGAGTTTGACACCGTATTCGGCAGCGGCTTGGTTGACTTCGCGCAACTGCTCCGCGCAAAGCCATTGCAGCCACATATAAAAACGGATTTCACGTTCATGGCTGCGCGCGAATTTTTCTACCGCTTCGCCATCGGGTTGATGAAATTCAGACGGCCATGACTGCCAACCCACTTGTCCGGGACGGCTGTAATACTGGTCCAAAGCCTCAAACAAACCGAAGCCCTGCAAAGCCTTGCCTTTTTCTAATACAAAAGCTTCAAATACAGCGCGTTCATTTTCCGCGGCTTCGCAGGTATCTTGTTCAAACGCGTTAAACGCCATGTGCAGCGCATCACGCTTGCATGCCCAAACCGCTGTATAAGTCACCGTTTCCGTGATACGCAAAGCAGCGATGCGCTGACGGATTTTCGGTTGTGCCAGCCAGTTTTTTAGTTGCTCGTTATAAGTGAACGCACCGACCTTCTCAACATCCAAATAAATCGGATTGAGCCATTCGCGCGAAGAAGGGCTATACGGGCTGGCAAAGGCGGGCTTGCTGGTAAACAAAGCGTGCAAAGGGTTGATACCGACAAAATCCAGCTTTTTCTCCGCCGCATATTTCATCAGGTTCAGCAAATCAGTAAAGTCGCCTATGCCCCAGTTGCGCTCAGAACGCAGGCTGTACAAATGCATGGTCAAACCATTCATCCGTCCGCCATTGGCAAGCAGTTTAGGCTGATAAACCGATTCAGGCGCAACAATCAGGCGCACAAGGCAACTTTTGCCGCCGGTCTCGGCCGACAAGGTGTAATAACCGCAAGCCAGTTGGGGCAGCTTAATCCAAAGCGTATCGTTGTCGCCCGGATACAAAGTCAAGGTCTGACATTTATTTGCTTCATCAATCAATACGACCGCTTCAGCGCCATGAAATTCAGACGGCATCTGTAAAGATTCTTCGCCGTTTTCATGCGCAACCATCGTATTCAAATAAAGGCCGTCTGAATCCGGTTTGCTTTTATCCAAAATAGCGACAATCGATTCCAAAACTTCCGTTTTGGTCACATGATAAGTGCCGTTGATGTCGTGGTAACCTAAATCAATACCGGCCTGCACCGCCTGCTGCTCCAATGTTTCACTCATTGTATTCTGCCTGTTTTACCAATATCTGAATCTTAATACAGATTCTGCCGCACCGTGATATGTAATTCATTGTAGTCTCAAACAAACCCCATATTTCCCCGCTTGATTTGACCTGAGCCAAAATTTCCTATTTATCTGTCTTGTAAAAACTTAAAGGCCGTCTGAAAAGGAGGATTTCATTCCTTTTCAGACGGCCTTTATCATGCGTTAAGCCTGATTAGTGATGGTGATGACCGTGCGGACCGTGTACGTGACCGTGGGCAATTTCTTCCTCGGTCGCATCGCGCACACCCTCAACAGTCGCCTTGAACAATACTTTCATACCGGCCAAAGGATGGTTGCCGTCCACCACGGCTTTGCCGTCGGCAACATCGGTTACACGATAAATTAATACATCGCCGGTTTCCGGATCATCGGCTTCAAACATCATGCCGACTTCTACTTCAACAGGGAACACGCTGACATCTTCAATGCGCACCAACTCAGGATCTTGTTCGCCGAAAGCATCATCGGGCGACAAAGCCACTTCGACGGTATCGCCTACATTTTTGCCGTGCAACGCCTCTTCCACCAAAGGGAAAATACCGTCATAACCGCCATGCAGGTAAGCAATCGGCTCTTCGGTTTTGTCCAACAGCTGGTTGTTGGCATCGTACATTTCATAATGCAGGGAAACTACGGAATTTTTAACAATAGACATCATGCCGTCCTTAATCAATATTTAAAAGTTACGTTACAGTTATTCTATCACAGCCGCAACCAAACAATCGGCTTGCTTTAATAAATACCCCGTGCAAATGCGACAAAAAGATAAAAGCCTATATAAAAAAGCAAAATCAAATGATTTCAATACGCAGAAGTTGCTTTTTCACAACACAAAGTGATTAAATTACAAAAAACTTCCCCAAAGCAAAAACATTCCAAACCCTTAAAACCAATAACAAATAAAAATACACAAACCATTGAATACAATATATTTTTAAAATCTTCATTAATAATGAATATTTTTAGATGATTTTTCGCGCGCCAATATGATTTACATTATTTTCACTATTTTCGTATTGATTTTAGCCGGCAAACGGTTACGCAACGTTGCATTGACCTATCCCGTGGGGCATAATATTGAAAAATTCAGCAATGAATTTCTACTGTATAGGCCGTCTGACGGCTATTTTTAGTTTAAATCGATTTAAAAAAGGTTCTTAAAAATGAAAAAATCTCTGTTCGCTGCTGCTTTGTTGTCTTTAGCTTTGGCCGCTTGTGGCGGTGCTGATAAAGCTGCTGAAACTGCCGCTTCTGCTGCTTCTGAAGCCGCTGCTTCTGCTACTGAAGCTGCTGCTTCTACTGCTGATGCCGCTGCTTCTGCCGCTACCGAAGCTGCTGCTTCTGCTACTGAAGCCGCTGCTTCTGCTACTGAAGCTGCTGCGTCTGCTACTGATGCCGCTGCTTCTGCCGCTTCTGAAGCTGCTAAATAATATTCTTTTGAATATAAAAAAAGCAGGATACCATTGCGTATCCTGCTTTTTTACATTCCTTCATCTTCCCTTCCCAATATTTCCGTCTGACCGCCATGCACCTTCACGACCGTTTTGCAGCGTTTCTTTCTGCCACTGAAATCATCGAAGCCACTCCGGCCTTGTTAAACGACCAACGCCGCCGTTTTACTTCTTCTCCGGATATTGTCTTACAGCCGAACTCTGTCGAAAGTGTGCAGAAAATCATGCGTTTCTGTTTTGAAAACCGCATCCGCGTCACCCCGCAAGGCGGCAATACCGGATTATGCGGCGCGACGGTAACCAACGAAGGCGTACTGCTCAACCTCTCCAAGCTCAACCGCATCCGTGATATCAATCTTGCCGACAACAGCATGACGGTTGAGGCCGGCGTGATTTTGCAAAATGCTCAAAAGGCGGCAGCCGAAGCCGGACGACTGTTTCCGCTCAGCCTTGCCAGCGAAGGCTCTTGCCAAATCGGCGGCAATATCGCCTGCAATGCAGGCGGTTTGAATGTCTTGCGTTACGGCAGCATGCGTGATTTGGTATTGGGTTTGGAAGTCGTTTTACCCAACGGCGAACTGATTTCCCACCTTCAGCCCCTACACAAAAACACGACCGGCTACGACTTGCGCCATCTTTTTATCGGCAGCGAAGGAACATTAGGCATCATTACCGCCGCCACACTCAAACTCTTTGCCCAGCCCAAAACCAAAGCGACTGCATGGGTAGGCCTAGATGATATTGAATCTGCCGTCTCGCTTTTGACCGCTGTTCAAGGCCATTTTGCCGAACGCTTGACCAGTTTCGAGCTAATTAGCCGCTTTGCCCTCGATTTATCTTCGGAATTCAGCCAACTCAAAAAGCCTGCCGATGCAGAATGGCATATTTTGATTGAACTTGCCGACTCTGTTCCCGACGCAGGTTTGGATGAAAAGCTTGCCGAATTTCTCTATCAAAACGGATGGGAAAACAGCATCTTGGCGCAATCCGAGCAAGAACGCGCTGATTTGTGGACCCTGCGTGAAAATATTTCCGCTTCCCAACGCAAACTCGGCACCAGCATCAAACACGACATCGCCGTCCCTATCGCCCAAGTAGCCGCTTTTGTCCGCCAATGCGCGCCTGCCTTGGAAACCCACTTTCCCGGCATACAAATTGTCTGCTTCGGACATTTAGGCGACGGCAGCCTGCATTACAATACATTCCTGCCCAACGTATTGAGCAACGAAGCCTACCAATACGAAGACGCCGTCAATACCATTGTTTATGAAAACATCCTTGCCTGCCACGGCACGATTGCCGCCGAACACGGCGTAGGCATCATCAAAAAACATTGGCTGCCCCGAGTGCGCACACAGGCCGAACTTGCTCTGATGCATGCCATCAAAAATCAGCTTGACCCTTACGGCATCATGAATCCGGGAAAACTCCTGCCTTCTTTGGATTAACCAATACAAAAAGGCCGTCTGAAACATTTCAGACGGCCTTTCATCTTATCCAAACTATTTCAATGCCGTTTTCCAGTCCAATCCGCCCAACGACGGTACCTGTATCACTTCGTTGGTATCCAAATTGACCGCTGTCAGCTCTCCGCCCCACAACGCGCCGGTATCCAAAGCAATTACTTGGTCTGTGTTAACGTAGCCCAATGACGACCAATGCCCGAACACGGTAATATAATCCAAATTCTGTCTATCAGGCGCTTTAAACCAAGGGCGCAGGTAAAGCGGCATTTTCTTCAAAGTGGATTTATATTCGTAATCCAATTCGCCTTTGTACGTCAGCGCACGCATACGGGTAAAGACATTGACAATCATGCGTAGGCGCTCGTAGCCTGTCAAATCATCCGTCCACGCAGTCGGCTTGTTGCCGTACATTTTGCCAAAAAATTTCCTGTATTTTTTACCTTGCAATTCAGCCTCGGCTTCACGGGCAAGGCTTTCGGCCTTATCAACCGACCATTGCGGCAAAATACCGGCATGCACCATCACATGCCTGTTGCCGCGCACCAAAAGCGGTTGATGACGCAGCCAGTCCAATAGGGATTGACTCTCGGGATGGGTCAAAATCGGCTCAACCGTATCGCTGCGCTTGAGCGTTCCTTCACCGCAACCGACGGCCAAAAGATGCAAATCATGATTACCCAAAACCATTTGCACACTGCTGTCGTGCTCTTTGGCAAATTTCAGGGTTTCCAATGACTTCGGACCGCGATTGACAATATCGCCGACCAGCCAAAGGGTGTCCGTACCATGATTAAAGCCGATTTTGGCAAGCAGCAAAGTCAGCTCGTCAAAGCAGCCTTGAATGTCTCCGATTGCGTAATGTGCCATTATTATTGTTTTCCGTTGTTATTATTTTCAGACGGCCTCAAGCCCAGCCCAGGCCGTCTGAAACATCAATTATGCGTTTAAAACCAATACTGCTTCCGCTTCAACCTGAACGCCTTTAGGCAGGCTGGCCACGCCAACTGCCGCGCGCGCAGGGAAAGGTTGCTCGATAAATTCAGCCATCACTTCATTAAACACGGCAAAGTTGGCCAAATCGGTCAAATAAGCATTGAGTTTGACGATATCGTTCAAAGAACCGCCGGCCGCTTCAGCTACGGCTTGCAGGTTTTTAAATACTTGCACGGCTTCGGCGCGGAAGTCGCCATTACCGACCACAGTCATCGTAGCCGGATCCAAAGGAATCTGACCGCTCATATAAACCGTATCGCCTGCGCGGACTGCTTGGCTGTATGCGCCAATTGCGGCAGGGGCTTTGTCGGTATGGATAATGGTTTTAGACATGATATTCTCCTCAAGTAGAAATGTCAGAAACAGGTGGAAGCTTCGAATTTTACTTTCAACAGAAATACGTTTCAATAAAAGCATTCAATTAATGCGTTTAGCCCGTCTTGTTCTTCCTCGATTTTAAACCTACAATCCCACACATTATTCATTTCAAAGCCGAAATTATTATGTTTTTTGTCTTATCCCCAGCCAAAAACCTCAACGAAAAAGACCCCTCCCCCGTCAGCAGCTTTACCCAGCCCGACCTTCTGCCCGAAGCAGAAATCCTGATGCAGGAATTGCGCAAACTTGCCCCTCAACAAATCGCCGAGCTGATGCACGTTTCCGACAAAATCGCCCTGCTCAACGCTGAACGCAATGCCGTATGGCACACGCCGTTTACACCTGAAAACGCCAAGCAGGCCGTATTTATGTTCAACGGCGACGTCTATGAAGGCATTGCCGCCGATACGCTCAAGCCGGAGCAAATCAACTACCTGCAACAACACGTCCGTTTGCTCTCCGGCCTATACGGCGTACTGCGCCCGCTCGACTTGATGCAGCCCTACCGCTTGGAAATGGGCACGGCCTTTGCCAACTCGCGCGGTAAAAACCTCTACGAATTTTGGGGCGATAAAATTACCGACCTGCTCAACCAAACGCTGAAGCAGGCCGGCAGCGACGTTTTAATCAACCTCGCCTCACAAGAATATTTCAAATCCATCAACACCAAAAAACTCAACGCACGCCTGATTACGCCGATTTTTAAAGACGAGAAAAACGGCAAATACAAAATCATCAGCTTCTACGCCAAACGTGCGCGCGGTTTGATGGTACGCTACGCGGCAGAACACGGCATTACCGAGCCTGAAATGCTCAAAAATTTCGACTACGAGGGCTATTCATTCAATGAAGCAGCTTCAAACGAAGCCGAATGGGTATTCATGCGTGAAGAACAATCCAAATAAAAACAAAATACTAGATATTTTCCCTAAAATACCACTTGGCAAAGGCCGTAAGTTCCATTAATATTACGGCTTCAAGAACGGAAGCGTGGCAGAGCGGTTTAATGCAACGGTCTTGAAAACCGTCGAGGGTTGATAGCCCTCCGTGAGTTCGAATCTCACCGCTTCCGCCATTCTTGATATTTTTTTATCTAATGAAAAATGAAATGAGAGACTTGATGATTCAAGTCTTTTTTTATTTTCAAATCCAAAGAATCCCGTAAAGGCCGTCTGAAACTTTCTATGACGCAGTTTCAGACGGCCTAATCCCTTTAAAAAATCCCCCAAATCCCTAAAGTCCTACCCAGACATTTAGAAATTTGGGGGATTTTTGCAAAGGTCTTCGCTTTTCTGATCTTTGTCATCAAGGGTATTAGCCTACCCATCACCAATACGGAATTTTTGCTCGACCATGGAGGGACGTTTTCCATGCCGACGCGATCGTGCATTTTGCCTTAGGTCTGTATGCCGCCGTATCGTTTGCAGTAGGGTTTGCTGCATATTCCGAGCTGTTGCCACAAAGTACCGCCGTTGCTTTTATCTTGGAGAAGGTCGCGGTAAACGGTATTGTGATGGGGTGTCATTCGATGATGGTGTGGTGGCAGGACAGGTCTTGAATGTGGTATCGTTCTTCTTGGGTCAGTTGCGTGTCGCTCAGGGTAATCTTTCTTGTAGGAAAGGCTGTATGCTGCTGCATACCGAACTTTTCCGTTATGGAAAGTTTGCCCTTCAAATCCGAATCTGCTGGCCTCTATTTATCATTATTTAATCGCTACAAGGATATTTAAATGAAACGGGAAACCATTGCCCTGCATGCAGGCTATCAATCCGAACCGACTACCAAATCCGCTGCCGTCCCCATTTACCAAACCACTTCATACACTTTCGACAACACGCAACACGGCGCAGACTTGTTCAACCTTGATGTAGCGGGCAATATCTACACCCGTATCATGAATCCGACCACTGCCGTTTTGGAAGAACGCGTTGCCCGTTTGGAAGGCGGTATCGCCGCATTGGCTGTCGCCAGCGGTATGGCTGCAATTACCTATGCCGTTCAAACCTTGGTTGAAGCAGGCGACAACATCATCGCAACCAAAACGCTCTACGGCGGCACTTACAATTTCTTTGCCCACAGCCTGCCGCGCCAAGGCATTGAAGTACGCTTTATCGATCCGGCCAAACCCGAAGAAATCGCCGCCAATACCGACAGCCGTACCAAACTGGTGTATTGCGAATCTATCGGCAATCCCGCCATCAATGTCGTTGATATTCCAGTATTCGCCCAAGCCGCGCACGCTCAAGGGCTGCCACTGATGGTGGACAACACAGTCGCTACGCCCACATTGTTCCGCCCCATCGAGCATGGCGCCGACATCGTTATCCAATCCCTGACCAAATACATCGGCGGTCACGGTACAACGATTGGCGGTGCCATTATCGACGGCGGCAAATTCCAATGGGCAGGCAATCCGCGTTTTGAAAAAACCTTCAATCAGCCTGATCCGTCTTACCACGGCGTAAACTACTGCGAACATTTTGGTGCGGCCGCCTATATCGCCCGTGCCCGTGTCGTCCCATTGCGTAACACCGGTGCCGCCCTGTCTCCGCACAGCGCATTTTTACTGCTTCAAGGTTTGGAAACCCTCGCCCTGCGTATGGAACGTCATTGCGAAAACGCCCTAAAAGTAGCCGAATTCTTAAAGAAACATCCGCAGGTCGAATGGGTGAACTATCCTGCCCTGCCCGACAGTCCGTATAAAGCCTTGATTGACCGAGACTACGGCGGAAAAGCCTCAGGTTTGCTGAGTTTCGGTATTAAAGGCGGTCGTGAAGCTGGCGCGAAGTTCATCGACGCACTGCAACTCTTCCTGCGCTTGGTGAATATCGGCGATGCCAAATCGCTGGCTACCCATCCCGCTACAACGACTCACCGTCAGCTTGACGATGCAGAACTCGCCGCAGCAGGCGTCAGCCCCGACATGGTACGCCTGAGCGTGGGTATCGAGCATATCGACGATTTGCTTGCCGACTTGGCACAGGCATTGGATGCCGCACAGGCATAGGCAATAGTAGCGCTAATTAAATGAAAAAAGCCCCCGCTTAAAAAGGCCGTCTGAAAATCTCTTTTCAGACGGCCTTTGGTTTTTCTACAAATCAAACGCGGCGTTAATCAAACGTTTGGTGTAGTCGTTTTGCGGATGGTGGAAAATCTGATCCGCGCTGCCGTACTCGACCATTTCGCCCTGCTTCATCACAATCACATTGTCGCTGACGGCGCGCACGACAGACAGGTCATGACTGATGAACATATAAGTCAGGCCGTATTTCTTCTGCAAATCGCGCAAAAGTTCGACCACTTTGGATTGTACGGAACGGTCAAGTGCAGAGGTCGGCTCATCCAAAAGGATGAATTTCGGGCGCAGGATAACGGCGCGTGCAATGGCAATACGCTGACGCTGGCCGCCGGAAAATTCGTGCGGATAACGGTTGAGCGCGTCAAGCGGCAGGGACACTTCCTTCATGACTTCTAAAACGCGCTGGATACGTTCTTTTTTGTTCATTTCAGGATGATGAACCGTCAAACCTTCGCCGATAATTTCGCCAACGGTCAGACGTGGGGAAAGCGAACCGAACGGATCTTGGAACACAATTTGCCGTTGCGATTTCAGACGGCGTGCTTCTTCGGCGGTATAGTTTTTCAGGTCTTTGCCTTCAAAGGAAATATTGCCGGTATAAGGCAGCATCTGCATGACGGCTTTGCCCAGCGTGGATTTGCCGGAACCGGACTCGCCGACGACGCCCAATGTTTCGCCTTCTTTAATTTTGAGGCTGATGCCTTTGACGGCGTCAAAAGTTTTGAGCGGTTTGCCGAAAAAGTTTTGCTTCAATACGAAAGAAACATGGACATTATCGGCATCGATTAACACACCGGCGTTGTTTTCTTCCGGCTCTTTCATGCCTTTGGGAATGGCATTGATGAGTTCGGCGGTATATTCGTGTTTCGGATGGGCAAATACTTCTTTGATTTTGCCGCGTTCGACAATTTCGCCGTTGCGCATGACGCAGACGGTTTTGGAATAGTGTTCCGCCAAACCCAAATCGTGGGTAATGAAGATAATCGCCATGCCCATTTGCTGTTGCAAATCATGGAGCAAATCGAGAATCTCGGCTTGAATGGTCACATCCAAAGCGGTGGTCGGCTCGTCGGCAATCAGCAGGTCGGGTTCATTGATGAGCGCCATGGCAATCATGATGCGTTGCAGCTGACCGCCGGAAAACTCGTGCGGATATTGCTTCATGCGGCGTTCGGCTTCTTTGATGCCAACTCGTTGCAACAATGCCAATGCTTTTTGTCCTGCCTCTTTTTTGCCGAGCTTTTTATTGTGCACACGCGCCGCTTCAATCAGTTGCGTACCGATGCGCATAAACGGATTGAGGGAAGTCATCGGCTCTTGGAAAATCACGCTGATGCGGTTGCCGCGCAAATCGCGCAGGGTTTTCTCATCGGCGTCCAAAATGGAAATGCCGTCAAACGTAATGCGCGAATCTTTGCCATAACGGGCAAATTTTTCAGGCAGCAGACGCATGATGGACATGGACGTTACCGACTTGCCCGAACCGGATTCGCCGACCAAAGCCAATGTTTCGCCCTCTGCCACTTTAAAGCTGACATTACGCACGGCGTGCACGGTTTTCTCATGCAGTTCGAAATTGATGTCCAAATTTTCTACAACCAGTAACTGTTTTGTCATTTTGATTATCCTTTTGGTTGCGGTTTAGCGGTCTTTCGGGTCGAGCGCATCGCGCAGGCCGTCGCCGATAAAGTTGAAACAGAACAAAGTGGTTACCAGGAAGAAACTCGGCACGAGCAGCTGCCATGGTGCGGCTTCCATCGAAATCGCGCCTTCTTGCAGCATCGAACCCCAACTGGTCATCGGCTCTTGCACGCCCAAACCCAAGAAGCTCAAGAAGGATTCAAACATAATCATGCCCGGTACCAACAATGAGGCATACACCATCACCACACCCAAAACATTCGGAATAATGTGGCGCGTTACGATTTTACGTTTTGCCACGCCGCTCACACGCGCTGCTTCGACAAACTCTTTATGCTTCAAGCTCAAGGTTTGGCCGCGCACGATACGCGCCACGTCCAGCCAAGACACCAAACCCACGGCGGCAAAAATCAAAAGCAGGTTGCGGCCGAAGAATGTGGTCAGCAGAATCACGAAAAACATAAACGGAAACGCGTTCAAAATTTCCAAAAAACGCATCATCAGCGAATCGAGCTTACCGCCGATAAAGCCGGCAATCGCGCCGTAAAGCGTACCGATGACAACGGCCACCAATGCGCCGGCCACACCGACCAGCAAGGAAATACGTCCACCGGTTGCCGCGCGCGACAGCAAATCGCGGCCGAGCAAGTCCGTACCCAGATAGTGATGGGTAGAAAAGGACGGCGGAATCTGCATATTGTCCCAGTCGGTGAAGTCGTAGGTGTAGCGGACAATCCATGGCGCCACAATCACAAAAATGCTGATCAGCAACAGGATGATAATGCTGTACACCGCCGCTTTGTTCTGTTTAAAACGCCGCCATGCATCGCTCCACAGGCTTTTGCCGTGTACTTGGGCGTATTCTGCTGCCTCTGCAAGGGCCTGAGTCTGCTTCTTTTTGAATAACATAATGTTCTCTCTCGCTTTTTCTTCTTTCTTCAGGCCGTCTGAACGTTTCAGACGGCCTTTGCGCAAATGGGATTAATAACGGATTTTCGGGTCAATAATGGCATACAGGATATCAAGGATGGCGTTAAACAAAATGGTCATGATGCCCACCAAAATCGTCAAACCCAAAATCATGCCGTAGTCGCGGTTGAGCGCGCCGTTGACAAACAATTGTCCGACGCCGGGAATACCGAACACGTTTTCAATCACAATGGAGCCGGTGATGATGCCGACGAATGCCGGGCCTAAGAAAGAAACAATCGGCAGCATGGCGGGACGCAGCGCATGGCGCAGGATGATGCGGCTCATGGGCAGGCCTTTGGCGCGTGCCGTGCGGATAAAGGGACTGTTCAATACTTCAATCATCGCGCCGCGCGTAATCCGCGCGATACTGGATACATAACCGATGGACAAGGTAACGACGGGCAGAATCAAGTTCATCAGTGCGCCATCGTTCCAGCCGCCGGCAGGCAGCCATTGCAGTCTGACAGCAAACACCAGCACCAATACCGGCGCCATCACAAAGCTGGGAACGACGATACCGGTCATCGCACCGCTCATCAGCGCATAATCCAGCCAACTGTTTTGTTTCAAGGCGGCGATGATGCCGATAAACATGCCGAAGATAGCGGCAATCAAAAAGGCGTAGAAGCCGAGTTCCGCCGATACCGGCAGGGATTGGGCAAGCAACTCATTAACGCTGAAATCTTTATATTTGAACGACGGCCCCAAATCCCCCTGCGCCAATTGTTTGAGGTAGTGGAAATATTGGAGGTACATCGGATCATTGAGGTGGTATTTGGCTTCGATGTTGGCCATGACCGCAGGCGGCAGGTTGCGCTCGCCTGTGAACGGGCTGCCCGGTGCGAGCCGCATCAGGAAAAACGATACGGTAATCAACACCAGCATGGTCGGGATGGAAGCACATATCCGTTTGATGATGAATTTCAACATAATCAGGCTGTCCTGTCTGAACATACCGGACTCGTGAAAACAAAGCTGACCTGAAGCGGAAATCGGATGAATGGCAGCAGGCATCTGTAACGTCGCCGCGCCGGTTTCTCTCTCTATTCCGACCGGGTTATTGTTTTTATTCGGAGTCGGGTAAGGTTTTGTAGTTTGTAGATAATTGTTGTTATCAGGCCGTCTGAAACTTGGTATCCGCCGTTTCAGACGGCCTTTCACGTTAACGCGCCAAAGGTTCGGTGCGTTCGATCAGCCATGCTTTGGCCGCGCCTTCTGTCAAAGGCTCGAGACGGCGGCGCACTTTGGCGTGATATTGGTTCAGCCATTCGATTTCGCTACCGGTCATCAGTTTGGTATCGATGAGGCGCGTATCGATCGGGCAGAGGGTAACGGTCTCGAAATACAGGAATTTGCCGAACTCGGTTTCCTCTGGGTTTTCAACCGGACGGTTGATGACCAGGCTTTCAATACGGATACCCCATTTGCCCGGACGGTAAAGACCCGGCTCGTTGGACGTCAGCATGCCTGATTTCATTGCGTGATGCGGTTGCGGTACGGCGGCAACGGCAATGCTTTGTGGGCCTTCGTGCACATTGAGGAAATAGCCCACGCCATGACCTGTACCGTGACCGTAATCGCATTGCGCCTGCCAGAGCGATTTGCGGCAGATGGCATCAATCATCGGGCCTTTGATGTTTTCAGGGAAAATGGTTTCCGCCAAAGAAATATGCGCTTTCAACACCAAAGTGTAGTCGCGTTTCATGGCCGCACTCGGATTGCCGACAGGCACCACGCGCGTGATGTCGGTCGTACCGCCCCAGTATTGGCCGCCGGAGTCAATCAGCAGCATACCGTCACCTTTGATTTTGCTGTTGTTTTCCGGTGTCGCGCTGTAATGAGGCAAGGCGGCATTGGCATTGTAGCCGGCGATGGTGTCGAAACTTGGTGAAATAAAGCCGGGACGTTGGCTGCGGTGTTTGTAGAGCATGCCGTCGATGTCCAACTCGCTCAATTCGCCGCCGTCTGCCAAGATTTGTTCAAACTCGGCAAAGAAGCCGCACAATGCCGCGCCGTCTTCCGCCATGGTATTGCGGATATGGGCGATGTCGGCATCGGATTTGACTGATTTGAAGAATGTGCTTGGGTGGATGGCTTCAATCAAACGAACATCTTCAGGCAGGCGGCGCAAAGTGCCGACGGCGGTTTTGTTCGGATCAATCAGCAATGCGCCCTTAACGTCTGCCAAATAGTCTGCCGCTTGCGCATAAGGTAACACTTCAAAACCTGCCGCTTTCAAAGCTTCGGCAGATTCGGCTTTCAGACGGCCTGCATCGGTAAACAATACGGCTTTGTCTTGGCTGATAAACAGATGAGATAAGAACACAGGGTTGAACGGCACATCGTCGCCGCGCAGATTGGTAATCCAAGCGATGTCGTCCAAAGAAGAAACCAAATGCGCATCTGCGCCCTGCTCCTTCATGGCCGCACGGATACGGGCCAGTTTTTCGGCCGCAATTTCGGAAACGTAATCGGGATGGTGAACGTAGATTTCCTGAGTCGGCAATGCAGGACGGTCGTCCCACACTTCGTCCAACAAGGTTTCAGGATATTCGAGGCGGATGTTTTTGGCGGCAAGTGCCTGCTTCAAACCGCGCTCGCCGCTGAGTGCGAACATATCGGCAGGCGCGCCGACCACTGCGCCCTCGGGCAGATTTTGTGCCAGCCACTCGGTATAAGGCGCATCAACGCCCATTTTTTGCAGCTCGATGCCGTTTGGCGCAAGCTGTTGGCCGGCCTGTTCCCAATAGCGGCTGTCCGTCCACACGCCAGCTTTATCGGCGGTTACCACCAAAGTACCGGCCGAACCGGTAAAGCCGGAAAAATCGCGGCGCGCCTGCCAATGCTCGGGCAGGTATTCGGAAAGGTGCGGATCGGCGGAAGGAATGACAAACGCGTCCACGCCATGTTTTTTCATGGCTTCGCGTAAAGCGGACAAACGTTGTTGTACAGATTTCATGTGTTATGTCTCCTATTGTTTCAGACGGCCCCTGTCATTAAGGCCGTCTGAAAATTTGTGCTGTCTATCATCAATCTATTTTTTCGGTGCGAACGACCAGCTCTTGACCGTGTAGTTCCGCAAAGGGTCTTTGTCGGAATAGCCGATAATATCGGGTTTGACCATACGCACTTCAACCTGATGATACAGCGGAATCAGCGCAGCGTCTTCTTGAAGCTGCTTCTCCGCATCGGCATAAAGACGGCTGCGCGCTTCCTTGCTGACGCCATCTTTCAACGTATTGTTCATAAATGCGTCAAACGCCGCGCTTTTGTAGCGGAATGCATTGTTTGAATTGTTGGATTTCAAGATATTGAGCATGCCTGCCGGATCGTTGAAATCGGAACACCAGCCGCTGAACGAAACCTTGAAATTGCCTTGCGCGCGCGTATCCAAATAAGTTTTCCATTCCTCGTTGGACAAAGTCGGACGGATAAACGGAATGGCGGCCTTCCACACCGACTGCACGGCAGTGATTTGTTTTTTAGACGCTTCGCTGGTGCTGTACAAAATATCGAACTCAAGCGGATGGTCATCGTTGTAGCCTGCTTCGTTCAACAGTTTGCGTGCGGTTTCGATGCGTTTTTCAGGCGTCCACTCTTTCCACTCCGGATAAACAGGAATCACGCCCTGCATTTGCGGCGGCGTCAATTGGAAGGCAGGCGTATCGCCGCGGCCGCCCACTTTGACGACGATGTCGCGGCGCGTCAGCATATTGAGCGCCTTGCGGACGCGCGGATCATTAAACGGCGCTGCTTCGTGGTTCGGCTCCAAATACCAGCTGCACAAAGAAGTCGTACGTTTCACTTGGCCCGGAAACTCAATATCCGCCACTTTGACCTGATCGCTGGGAATGCCGTAAGTCACGTCAATTTCATTGGCGCGATAACGGTTGTACTCGCCGCTGCCTGACAAGAAAACCGCCTTCGGAATGGCCACTTTGTCTTTATCGTAATAATTGGGGTTGCGTTCCATATTAATGTGGCTGTTGACTTTCCAATCCTTTAACAGATAAGCGCCACTGGAAACATAATGACCGGGTTGCGTCCACTTGTTGCCGTATTTTTCGACAGTGGCGCGGTGCACCGGAAACGTGAATTGCTGAATCAGCATATCGGGGAAATAAGGTACGGGCGCAATCAGCGTAAATTGCAGGGTTTTTGCGTCCAACGCCTTAACGCCCAATGTCTCAGGCTTGGCTTTGCCGTTTAATATATCTTCCGCATTTTCCACTTGGGCATCGACCAAATAGCTGCCGAAAGGTGCGCCCGTGGCCGGATCGGCAAGACGGCGGAAGCTGTACACAAAATCCTCGGCGGTAATCGGATCGCCATTGCTCCATTTGGCATCACGCAGATGGAAAGTCCAGACACGCTCGCCCTTGCTTTCCCATCTTTCCGCCAAAGCAGGAATGGTTTTGCCTTCGGCATCCGTACCGACCAAACCATCCATCAGCTGGCGGATAATCGCACCCGCCGCCATATCGCCGCTCATCTGAGGATCCAGCGTGCCCGGCTCGACGCCGTTGCTGACCACCACGCGCTCATAATCCGTACGCTTAAACTCAGGGGCGGGTTTGACATCGCGGCTGCACGCCGACAACGCAAATACGGCGGCCAATGATGCAGCCAACAGCGGATAGGTTTTTCCGGCCATATTTCATTCCTTCTTTTGGGTATTCTTCTTTTTCAGACGGCCTGATTATTCAAACTACACTTAACTACAAATATTTAAGGTTTTTAAACCCAGTTAAATCCTCTATTTCTAAATATAAAAATAGTGTTTAAAACTACCTATACCATCGAAATAAAAGCAGCCGTCTAAGATTGTCGGCAAATTAACACAAAAATACGTAACTGAAAACTATTTTTCAATTTATCCTACGATAAGTTACAAATGTATTGATTTTTTATAATTTGTCAAATAAGATTATCCGAATTTCCCGTCCCCAATTAAGAAAAAGACATAAAAGGAGAACAAAATGAACAAGTTATCTTGTTTTGTTGCCACTACCCTCATCGGCTCTTCCATAAGCTTCGCCCACGCCGAACCTAAAATGAGCGGTACCATATACATCATGACCGAGGTCGAACACAACAATAAAACCGGCGTCACCAATACAACCATTTCCGATAAAAGTTCCAGTCTTTATCTCTCCGATGAAGTACGACTCAACAACGACTTATGGCTGAAATGGCAACTTGGCTCCTTTATTTACTTCGATTCCGACCGCTGGGGCGGCTGGGGTACTGCCGACTCATACGTCGCGCTCAACAGCTACAAAAACCTTGGCACCGTCAAAATGGGTTACATCAGTACGCCCATGAACAGCATTTATCTGAACCCGTTCGACACCAACAGCTCGATTTTGGAATTCGGCAAAATTTCCCGCTTCGGCCAACGTCGCGTTTCCATGGCTTATGAGTCTCCTTGGAAAAACGGTTTCCAATTCAAATTCAACGTTTCCCCCGGTTCCAATGCCGCGCGCAACAATAACGACTGGAATCCGGACAAAAAACGTGACGGCGACTGGGTCTTCGGCTGGGGCGTGGACTACTACCACCCAAGCAACGGCTTTAAAGCCCACTACGCTGCCGAATACGCACCCAACGACTCTCCGACCGAAACCAAAGACTTCCAAGCCCATGCATTCATGGCCGGATACAGCAAAGACAAAATCTCCGTTGATGCCGCGTTCCAATACGCCAAAAACACTTGCGACGGCTTCAGCTGCTGGGGCGTATGGAAAGATGCGGCAGGCAACGTAGCCGGTTCTTACGACAAAGAAATCAACAACACCAAAGAATTTATGGTGTCCGGCTCATACAAAGTAGGTAATTTCAAACCTCAAATCGGCTTTGCCTACGGTAAAAGCTCTATCGGCGAGGACTACAAACACGTCGCCGTCAGCACCGATTACAGCTTCTCTAAACGGACGACCGCCACACTCGGCGCCGGCTGGTTGAAAGAAAACGTCAATCCGAAATACGACGAAGATTTGCCGAAAAAATCTTCTTACGCAGTGGGCATGGTATTCAAACACCGCTATTAATGCCTGACAGATTAAAGGCCGTCTGAAACAATTTGTTCAGACGGCCTTTTCTACATCCTATAAATAAACTTGCAGCCCACCTTAAAAATCATTACATTGCCCACACTCAAGCAACAAAAACGTCATCATGAATGCCCACCGCACCCTCATCATCTCTGTTTTTATCGTCGCCAGCTGCGGCCTCGCTTACGAGCTCATCATTGCCGCGCTCGCAAGCTATCTTTTGGGCGACAGTATTTTGCAGTTTTCCTCCGTCATCGGGCTTTATCTTTTCTCGATGGGCATAGGCGCGCACCTGACCCAATACATCAAAGATAAAGACGTGTTGCACCGATTTATCGAAATCGAACTTCTGGTCGGCATCATCGGCGGTATTTCCGCGCTGGCATTATTTGTGGCCTTCGGTTTATCCGCCGCACCGTTCCGCACCCTGCTCTACGCTTTTGTGCTGATTGTCGGCGCGGTTGTCGGTATGGAAATCCCGTTGGTCATGCGCGTGTTAAACCAAAAAGGGGCGGAATTTAAAGAACTCGTTTCCAAAGTATTGACCTTCGATTACTTGGGCGCACTTGCCGTCTCGTTATTATTTCCGCTCCTGCTCGCCCCCAAACTCGGCATGGCGCGTTCCGCCCTCTTGTTCGGCATTTTCAACGCCGCCGTCGCCTATCTGACCGCGCGCGTGTTTAAAGCCGAACTGCCACGCTACCGAGCCATCCGCCTGCGTGCGCTGATTGTCTTGTCCATCCTCGCCATCATCTTCGCCTACGCCGACCGCATTTCCTTCAAAGCCGAACAAAGCTATTTCGGCGATCCCGTCGTTTATCAAAGCCACTCGCCCTACCAGCGGCTCGTCGTGACCCGCTGGAAAGACGACACCCGCCTCTACATCAACGGCAACCTGCAATTCTCCTCACGCGACGAAGCCCGTTACCACGAAGCTCTCGTTCTGCCCGCCATGCAGATGGTTCCCAATGCCGAACGCGTCCTGATTCTCGGCGGCGGTGACGGATTGGCGGCACGCGAAGTCTTGAAATATCCGCAAGTCAAAAATGTTACTTTGGTCGATCTCGACCCCGACATGACCGCCACTTTTAAAACCTCCGCCACCTTAAGCGCACTCAACCAAGGTTCGCTGTCCCACCCCAAAATGCACGTCGTCAACGACGATGCCGCCAAATGGCTGGAAGGGTCGTCTGAAAAATTCGACGTCATCATCATCGACCTGCCCGATCCCTCCAATTTCTCGCTGGGCAAACTCTACTCCGTCCCCATGTACCGCCTCGTCGCCCGCCATCTCGAGCCGCAGGGCAAGATTGTTGTGCAATCGACTTCGCCTTATTTCGCACCCAATGCCTACTGGTCGGTCGTCGCCACCCTCGAAGCGGCCAAGCTGAATACCGCGCCCTATCATGTTTACGTCCCCTCCTTTGGCGAATGGGGATTTGTGCTGGCAGGGTTTGACCAAAACTTCCCCATTCCGCAAAAATTCGACGTCCCCACGCGTTATCTGAACGCCCAAACCGCCGCCGAAATGTTCCGCTTTCCGCCCGATATGGCAAGGCGCAAGGTTGAAGCAAATTATTTGAACAACCAAATCCTCGTCAGCTATTTTGAAAGCGATTGGAACAATGTGATGCGATAGAATATCTAAAGGCCGTCTGAAACATCTGTCTTCTTTTTATCTCCGTTCAGACGGCCTCATCGCCCGTTTACCCTTTTTCACACAGCATTTGCTTGAAAAAATAAGGTTTATCTTTATCTAGATAAAACACAATCGACACTATCCGTTGAATGAAGGAACAAACACTTATGCAGTATTTTGGAATCGGTTTTTTGGTTTTAATCTTTTTGGAAATCATGTCCATCGTCTGGGTTGCCGACTGGATAGGCGGCGGCTGGACGCTGTTTGTGATGGCCGTCAGCTTTATCAGCGGTATCTTTATGCTGCGCCATACCGGCATTTCCGGCCTTTTGCTCGCAGGCGCTGCCGTCCGCAGCGGCCAAAACATTTCCCTCTATCAAATGCTATGGCCGATTCGCTATACCGCCGCCGCGGTTTTCCTGCTCAGCCCCGGTTTTATTTCAACCGCCGTCGCCCTGCTCTTGCTGATTCCGTTTAAAGGCAATACGCCCGTTTCTTCTGCACAGTCTTTCCAAAGCCGTCAGACTTACGGCTCAGCCAAAGATGATGAAGACATTATCGAAGGCGAATACACGGTTACGCGCACCGGCAAAGCCGATAAACCGCAAGACTATATCGAGCACAAACCCGATTGACGACTTCCTTCATAACAGGCCGTCTGAATTAGGAATACCTCAAAAGTGTTTCATATTTCAGACGGCCTTAGTCATTTCCGGGCTTTGAAAATGTAAATATCGGTTTGTAATTCGGTTATTCCGCATAAATCATTTAAAATAAGCAACTATTTTGATTCTAAAAACGACACGGTATCCAATGAACGTTCAACGTCTTTTCCCTCTCTCCCTCAGTTTGATTACCGCCGCTGTTTTATCGGCGTGCGCCACCCAAAACACACCGACTGCTTCGAAAAACGAAAGCGTCGTTCAGCCTAAATCCACTTCTATTCCTTCACGCCGCGCCGACAGCGAATCCAAAGTCCTGTCCGATTACAGCCAATACCAAAGCGCCGTCGATGCCGCCAAACGCGGTGACGATGCTTGGGTACAACAATTTTTATCCCAAGCCAGCGACAGCGCAATGGCTGAAAACGTCCGCAACGAATGGCTGAAAACCTTGGGCGCGCGCGGCCAGTGGGATTTGTTCCGTCAAGAATTCGGCAAATTGAATGCCGCCGGAGTTGCACAAGAAGTGCAATGTTATGCCGATTTGAGCAGCGGCAATTACAGCAAAGCCGCCGAGCTGGTTCGCGTGACCGGCAAACTGCCTGCCGGCTGTACACGCTTGGTTGAAAGCGCGGCAGCTTCAGGCCGTCTGAACACCAACGATGCATGGCGTCGCGTGCGCGGCTTGTTGAGCAACAGCCAAACCACGGATGCACGCAACCTCGCCGCCGCATTGGGCAGTCCGTTTGAAGGTGGTGCGCAAGGTGCGACCGAATACAGCCTGTTGAGCGTAATCGGCAAAGATGCACGCAAATCCGCTTCTGCCGCCGCTACCCTGTCCGACATGGAACCCGGCCTCAGCCGCGAACAGCGTAGCTTCGCATGGGGCGTATTGGGCCACTACCATGCACAAAGCCAAAACATGCCGACTGCTTTGAGCTACTACGGCCGCGTTTCCGACCGCAAGCAACTGACCGACGAGCAATTGGAATGGTACGCACGCGCCGCCTTGCGCCTGCAACGTTGGGACGAATTGGCAAGCGTGATTCAGCATATGCCTGAAAAACTGCAAAAAGACCCGACATGGAAATATTGGCTGGGCCGCAGCTTTGCCGCACAAGGCAAAAGCAGCCAAGCCAAAGAAATGTATGAAAAAGCCGCCGCTTCCGGCCGCAATTTCTACGCTGTATTGGCAGGTGAAGAGCTGGGCCGCCGCATCAATACGCGCAACAACGTTTCCGATGCCGATGCCAAAGACGTCCGCCGCATGAGCGAAGACGGCGCCATTAAACGCGCATTGGTTTTGTTTAAAAACAGCCAAAGCAACGGCGACTCTAAAATGCGCCGTCAGGCACAGGCAGAATGGCGTTTTGCCACCCGCGACTTCAACGAAGACAACCTGCTGACTGCCGCACAAGTCGCTTTTGACAACCAGTTCTACGACATGGCGATCAACAGCGCCGACCGTACCGACCACAAACTCAACTACAAACTGCGCTATATCTCTCCGTTTAAAGACCTGACCGTCCGCTATGCCGCACAGGCAGGCATTGACCCGGCATGGGTTTACGGTTTGATTCGTCAAGAGAGCCGTTTTGTCATGGGCGCGCAATCCAGCGTCGGCGCACAAGGCCTGATGCAGGTCATGCCTGCAACCGCCCGCGAAATCGCCGGCAAAATCGGCATGAGCAGCAGCGAACTCTACACCATGGACGGCAACATCCGCATGGGTACTTGGTACATGGCAGATGCCAAACGCCGCCTGCAAAATAACGAAGTGATGGCCACCGCAGGCTACAACGCCGGCCCAGGCCGCGCCCGCAACTGGCAGGCTTCTTCGCCGTTGGAAGGCGCGATTTACGCCGAAACCATCCCATTTACCGAAACCCGCGATTACGTGAAAAAAGTCATGACCAATGCGACTTATTACGCGTCATTGTTCAACGAACCGCAAACTTCGTTGAAACAACGTATGGGTACGGTTCCCGGCCGTTATTAATACCCGATAGGCCGTCTGAAAAGTGAGACAGAATCAAACGTTCAGACGGCCTGCAATCTTGACAGACTATCGGGTTTGTAAGATAATCGCCCGATTGTTTCTGACCGAAAAGGTCACTTGCACGGCAAAAGCCGACTTGTTAGGAGGTGATGTTTACATCACGGCGCGTATCCCGCCCTGCCCTCGGCAAACCAGCGATACAACAACTACCCCATTATGACAAGCCGTCCCCTATTTCTTAAAACGGTTTGATTGAACAAAATTTAAAGGAAATAAAATGCCAGCTATTCGTGTTAAAGAGAATGAACCATTTGAAGTTGCCATGCGTCGTTTCAAACGTGCCGTAGAAAAAACCGGTCTGTTGACCGAACTGCGCGCCCGTGAAGCGTACGAAAAACCAACTACCGAACGCAAACGCAAAAAAGCTGCTGCAGCAAAACGTCTGCAAAAACGTCTGCGCAGCCAACAACTGCCTCCTAAAATGTACTAATTACAGGCCTGCCCTGTGATAAACGACACACCGCAAGGGCAGCTTTGCGGTGTGTTTTGTTTTTCAGACGGCATCTTTTATATAAAGTGAGAACATTATGAGCCTAAAAACACAATTAACCGAAGACATGAAAACCGCCATGCGTGCCAAAGACCAAGTATCTTTAAGCACCATCCGCCTGATTAATGCCGCCATCAAACAATTTGAAGTAGATGAGCGTACTGAGGCCGATGACGCCAAAGTCATCTCTATTCTGACCAAAATGGTGAAACAGCGCAAAGACAGTGCCAAAATTTATACCGAAGCCGGTCGTCAAGATTTGGCTGACAAAGAAAACGCGGAAATCGAAATCCTCAACCGCTACCTGCCGCAAATGATATCCGCAGAAGAAATCAAAACTGCCGTGGAAGCAGCCGTTGCAGAAACCGGTGCGTCAGGCATGGCCGATATGGGCAAAGTCATGGGCGTATTGAAAACCCGTCTGGCAGGCAAAGCCGATATGGGTGAAGTCAACAAGGTTTTGAAAGCCGCATTGACTGCCTAATCATCAAACAAAAGGCCGTCTGAAAAATGATTTTCAGACGGCCTTTTTTATTATACCCATCAAGCAGCGGTTACTTTGTCCTCATGACGCAACAAGGTAATCAAATCGCTGATACGTTTTTTCATGGAACGGCGATCGACGATTTGGTCAATTGCGCCCTTCTCTAACAAGAATTCTGCACGTTGGAAACCTTCCGGCAAGGTTTCACGTACAGTCTGCTCGATAACGCGCGGACCGGCAAAACCAATCAGCGCATTCGGTTCTGCCAAAACCACATCACCCAAGAAAGCAAAGCTGGCAGACACGCCGCCCATGGTCGGGTCGGTCAATACGGAAATAAACGGCAGACGTTTTTCAGTCAGCAAATGCAAAGCCGCGCTGGTCTTCGTCATCTGCATCAAAGAGTTGACCCCTTCCTGCATACGCGCACCACCAGAAGCCGCCACACAAATAAACGAACAATTATCTGCAACGGCACGACGTACACCCTGAACGAAACGCTCGCCCACGACCGAGCCCATAGAGCCGCCGATAAAACGGAATTCAAACGCAGCCACCACGACAGGCAGGCCGTTCATGGTGCCTTTCATAACGACCAATGCATCGTCTTCGCCGGTTGCTTTACGCGCAGCCGCGAGGCGGTCGGGATATTTTTTACTGTCTTTGAATTTCAGCGGGTCGGTCGGTTTAATATTGGCTGCAATCTCTTCACGGCCTTCTTCATCCAAAAGCAGATTCAAACGTTCACGCGCAGAAAGCGGATTGTGGTGATTACATTTCGGGCAGACTTCGCTGTTTTGCTTCAACTCGGTTGAATAAACCGTTGCTGAACAAGACGGACATTTGTGCCACAGGCCTTCAGGGACGCTGGACGAACTGCTTCGGTTTTTAATTTTCGGAGGAAGAATTTTATCTAGCCAGCTCATGAATGACTCCTTGGAATTCAGAATTCAGACGGCCTGTTGAATGTAAGGTCGTCTGAAATAATGGAATAAAAAATATTAGCGAATCGCGTCTTTCAACTCTTTAACCAACACGCCTACCGCTTCGGCCTCGCTACCTGCGTGGCTTTCAATCTCTTTGACGATACGGCTGCCGACAATAACGGCATCCGCTACCGCGCCAATCTTACGCGCACTCTCCGCATTATTAATGCCGAAGCCGACACCGATCGGAATATCAATATATTTGCGCAAAAGCTCTATTTTACGCGAAACTTCTTCAGTATCCAAACTTGCCGCACCGGTTACACCTTTGAGCGATACATAATACACAAAGCCACCAGCTACTTTGGCAATCGTTTGAATACGCTCTTCAGTTGTTGTCGGCGCAATAAGGAAAATACAATCAATACCTTGCGCTTTCAACGAGTCATGCAGCGGGGTAATGGTTTCTACCGGAGAATCCACAGTCAACACGCCATCTACACCCGCGTCGGCAGCCGCTTGTGCAAACGCTTGATAACCCATTTTATGTACTGGGTTCAAATAGCCCATTAACACAATCGGCGTTTTATCATTGGTTTGGCGGAACAAACGTACTGTTTCCAATACGTCGTGCAAAGAAACATGATTTGCCAACGCCCTTTCGGCCGCACGCTGAATGGTCGGACCATCCGCCATCGGGTCAGAAAACGGCACACCCAGTTCCAAAATATCGGCACCGTTAGCCACCAGGCTGTGCATCAATGCCAAGGTCGTCTCAAGGTTGGGATCACCCACCGTAATATAAGGAATCAGTGCTTTTGCGCCATTGAGCGCTGAGAAAGTTTGTTGGATTCTGCTCATTTTCTGCTATCCATTTCATCGATTTGAATGTTGTCCGACAGCCTAATCTATTCTGCCGTTACATTTATTGTAAAAAAAATTTAGTCTGCCGCAAAAACAAATGGCCACTTTTCCCAATCGGCAAACAAGAGGCTAAGTATAACATTTACGGCTATTTCATAGAATCATTTGCAATCAAGATTCTGATATTTTGAAAGCAATATAAAACAATAAAGGCCGTCTGAAAACAATTCAAACAGCCTTTACAAGAATCAATCATGCAAATCTTTGTATGCCTTCGCACTTTTGATCACAATTTCCTTATCGATTACGGCTCGACATGGTGGTTTTGTTGTTCAGAACCCAGATGACGCTCCAAATCAGACAAAATCTGCGTCAGACCATGACGGACTTCTTCCGCATTGGCAGCAGGGTTGCCGTTTGCATCCAAAGCACCACGGCTGAACGTATCGATATACGGTTCAAACGTATCTTTCAGTTTCAACAACTTAACTACATCTAAACGCGTATATCGATCGCCACCGTATCCAATCACAACATTATTTTCATGTTGCCATTGGGCAAACTGGGCCGGACTGATCTGCACCAGTTGGCACATCTCATCCAACGTAAAATAACGCTTGGCAGGAATAACCGGGTTATTGTTGTTTGTCATAGTAATGCTCCACCATGCCTTTGAGTTTTTGGCTGGCATGGAAAGTTACCACACGGCGTGCGGTAATCGGCACTTCTTCGCCGGTTTTAGGGTTACGGCCCGGGCGTTGAGGTTTATCGCGCAATTGGAAATTGCCAAAACCGGAAATTTTAATTTCTTCACCACGCGCCAAAGTGCTGCGGATTTCTTCAAAAAAGAGCTCGACGATTTCTTTGGCATCATTTTTGGTGACGTTGCTGACTTTGTCGACCAAAATATCGGCCAATTCTGCTTTAGTTAGTGTCATGTGTTTACCTTCATTCAAACTGGTGCAATTATTACCAAAATTCTTTTAAAAATCAAGTCCTCACCAAAAAATCAAATATGATTGGCAATTTTTGGCGACAACTTTTATCTTCATTTTAAGCGCGAAGTTGCGCGTCTTTTTCGGCTGCGGCTTTAATCATTTTCGCAACCAAAGGCTCGATGACTTCATCTGTCAGCGTGTTTTCCATATCCTGCAAAATGATTTTGACGGCAACGCTCTTCATGCCTTCAGGCACGCCTGTACCGCGGTAAACGTCAAATACGCTGATTTCTTGAACCAGCTTGTTCGCCGCCGCTTTCAGGGCATTTAACAAATCATCATGCGTTACAGCTTCAGGCATTACAAATGCCAAATCTCGGCGTGCAGGCTGGAATTTGGATACGGTTTGATAACGGGTTTTCTCACGACCCAATACCGCATCCATATCGATTTCAAACACCAGCGGCGCTTGTGGCAAATCATATTTTTGCAGCCATTTCGGATGCAACTCGCCAACAAAACCAACTACTTTGCCGTCTGAAACAATATTGGCGGCACGTCCAGGATGCAATGCCGGATGTTTGGTCTTCACAAAGGATACCTCTTTGTTTTTCAAAAGGCTCTCAACATCGGCTTTCATATCGTAGAAATCTACGTTGCGTGTTTTCTCACCCCATTGCTCGGGCAACACGGAGCCATACCACAAACCGCCGATCCGTTCATTTTGAACAAATTGATCAGCCGAATCTTTGCGGAACACGCGGGCAATTTCAAATACGCGTACACGGTTTTGCTTACGGTTCAAATTGTTTTGCAAAACTTCCACCAAACCGCCGATAAGCGTAGAACGCATGACGGCATACTGCGCCGCCAACGGATTTTGCAGGCGGATAGGATGGGTATTGGCAGCAAAGTCTTGCTCCCATTGCTCATCCACAAACGCATAGCTGACCACTTCGCGGTAACCGCGAGCCGCCATTTCGTTATAAACCGCAAAACGCGGGCGTTTGGTTTCAGGCAATGCCAACATTTTCAGACGGCCTGAAGTATAGTCGTCAGGAATATTTTCATAACCGTAAACGCGGCCGATTTCTTCAATCAAATCGGCTTCGATCTCGATATCGAAACGGAAGCTAGGAGAAGTGACACGGAATCCTTCTGCGGTTTTCTCAGGCTGCAAACCCAAATGTTGCAAGATAATTTCGACTTGCTCGGCAGGAATTTCAACGCCCAATACCGTTTTCAGACGGCCCAAACGCAATTCGACCTGTTTTGCCTCAGGCAATTTGCCTTGTGCTTCAACCATTTCACCGGCCGCGCCACCGCAAATCTGCAACACCAATTCGGTAGCACGCTCAATGGCATCAGCTTGCAAGCGGTAATCCACACCGCGTTCAAAGCGGAAAGAAGAATCCGAACCAAAACCGTATTGACGGGATTTACCGGCAATAATCTCAGGGGTAAACCAAGCTGCTTCCAATACAATATTTTGCGTCTCATCAGAAACCGCACTTGCCTCACCGCCCATCAAACCGGCCAAGCTCAACACACCTTTTTCATCAGCGACTACCAGTGTATTGTCAACCAAAGTAACGGTCTTCTCGTTCAGGCATGCCAACGTCTCGCCATTTTGAGCACGGCGGACAATCAAACTGCCCGATAGCTTGTCGGCATCGAAAACATGCATCGGCTGACCGATTTCCAGCATGACATAGTTGCCGATGTCCACCAATGCGGAAATACTGCGGATACCGCTGCGTTCCAAACGTTGTTTCATCCAATCAGGAGTAGTCGCTTTCGCGTTGACATTTTCAATAACGCGGCTGATAAAACGGCCGCAATCAGCCGGTGCATCAATACGGACAGCCTGTTTTTTCTCGCTGCCGATAGAGGCCGTCTGAATTTCAACAGGCGTAAACGCACATTGAGTCAACGCAGAAACCTCACGCGCAATACCCTTAACGCTCAAGCAGTCAGCGCGGTTAGGCGTAATTTTCAACGTAAACAGCGTATCGTCCAAATCCAAGTATTCACGGATATTGGTACCGATAGGCGCATCTTCAGGCAGAATGTGCAGACCGTCCACACCATCATCAGGCAAACCCAATTCATTGGTCGAACACAGCATACCGTTTGATGGCACACCGCGCATTTTAGTCGGCTTAATTTTGAAATTGCCCGGCAAAACGGCACCCGGCAGCGAACACGGCACTTTAATGCCCGGCTTGACATTCGGCGCACCACAAACAATCTGAACCAACTCGCCCGTACCGGCATCAACTTGGGTAACGTTCAAACGGTCTGCATCAGGATGCTTTTCAACAGATTTTACTTCGGCAACAACCACGCCACTGAAAGCAGGGGCGGCAGTATCGATTTCTTCCACTTCCAAACCAGCCATGGTCAAAAGATGTTCCAGTTTATCGGCAAAAAGATCAGGATTGGCTTGGGTTTTCAGCCATGAATAAGGAAATTGCATATTATTTTCTCTACTATCAAGCCGTCTGAAACAAATTTTTATCAGACGAAATCAGTAATATCTATTCACTTTTTCAGACGGCCTATCAAAAGACCATCTGAAATTTATTTAAACTGCTTCAAGAAGTTCAAATCGTTATCGAAGAACAAGCGCAGGTCATTGACGTTGTAGCGCAACATGGCAAAACGGTCGAGACCGATACCGAAAGCTAAACCGGTATATTTTTCAGGGTCGATATTAACGTTTTTCAACACGTTAGGATGTACCATACCGCAACCGCCGACTTCCAACCATTTGCCGTTTTCGCCCATGATGTCAATTTCGGCAGAAGGCTCGGTGAACGGGAAGAAAGACGGACGGAAACGTACTTGTAGGTCATCGCGTTCAAAGAAACGACGGATAAAATCAGTGAACACTGCTTTCAAGTCGGCAAAAGTTACGCCCTCTTCTACCCACAAACCTTCGGCCTGATGGAACATAGGCGAGTGAGTGGCATCACTGTCCACGCGGTAAACGCGACCGGGAGCAATAATGCGGATAGGCGGCTCTTTTTTGTCGAGCATATAGCGGATTTGAATAGGCGAAGTGTGTGTGCGTAAAACGTCGCCGTTTTCAACATAGAAGGTATCTTGCATCGCACGTGCGGGGTGATTTGCAGGAATATTCAAGGCTTGGAAATTGTGGAAATCGTCTTCGATTTCAGGGCCGTCCGCCACTTCGAAACCCATACCGTGAAACAGCTCAACCACTCGTTGCAAAGTTAAAGTCACTGGATGCAAACCGCCATGCTCTTGTGCACGGCCCGGCAAAGTAATATCCAAGGCTTCTGCAGCCAATTGGGCTTGCAGCTTGGCTTCATTCAGGGCATCGCGTTTGGCATTAAAGGCCGTCTGAAACTGATTTTTGCATTCGTTGATGTGCGCGCCTATGGTTTTACGCTCTTCAGGAGACATTTGACCCAAAGTTTTCAAAAGTCCGGTCAATTCGCCGGTTTTACCAAGATAGCGTGCTTTAATTTGTTCTAAGGCATTGAAGTCTTGCGCGGCTTCAATAGCGGCAATACCTTCTGCAACGATACGGTTTACATTTTCCATAGTAGTTTATCGTCTGTTTGTTGATGGCAGGCCGTCTGAAACAACAAAGCCGTCTGTTGGGTTTGATTGCAAACCTGTTCAGACGGCCTTTTGTATTAGTGCGGCCAATCCGTTTGATAAGAGGGGCCTATTTTATCGCAAATCAGTATAAAAAAATAGAGTTTAAAGAAAGAAAATCAACTACATAGAGTTTCTTCCAAAAAAGAAAAAAGGAAGCATAAGCTTCCTTTTTAAATAATCTTATCGAATTAAGCAGCCAAAGCAGCTTTAGCTTTTTCAACCAATTTTGCAAATGCAGCTTTGTCGAATACAGCCAAATCAGCCAATACTTTGCGGTCGATTTCGATAGCAGCGCGTTTCAGGCCGTTCATGAATTTGCTGTACGACAGACCATTTTCACGGGCACCTGCGTTGATACGAACGATCCACAGTTGACGGAATTGACGTTTGCGTTGGCGACGGTCACGGTATGCGTATTGACCGGCTTTCATTACCGCTTGTTTGGCAACACGGTAAACGTTTTTACGACGACCGCGATAGCCTTTGGCTAACGCGAAGACTTTTTGGTGACGAGCACGAGCGGTAACACCGCGTTTTACGCGTGGCATATTCTAAACTCCTTAAGCGTAGGGCAACATTTTAGCAACAGAAGCCAAATCGCGTGAATCCACCATAGCGGTGCCGCGCAATTGACGTTTAGTTTTAGTGGTTTTTTTGGTCAGGATGTGACTTTTGAACGCATGACCGCGTTTTACACCACCGTTACCCAGTACTTTAAAGCGTTTTTTCGCGCTAGACTTGGTTTTCATTTTAGGCATTGGAAAACTCCATTCGTTATTAGATAAGGTATAAGGGGGTTTTGAAATAAATTTCAAACACTTGAAACCCAAAATACCACGGTTTTTGCCGCTAATTAAACCTTATTTCGAGCGGCAATCGAAATAAGCCTTGGATTATAGCTTTATTTTTTCTTAGGCGCAATCATCATCACCATTTGGCGGCCTTCCATTTTAGGGAAGGACTCGATTTGCGCTACTTCCGCCAAATCTTCTTTTACGCGCTCAAGCAGTTGGGCACCCAGTTGTTGGTGGGCCATTTCACGACCGCGGAAACGCAATGTTACTTTGACTTTGTCACCATCGGCAAGGAAGCGGTTGATGTTGCGCATCTTGATTTGATAGTCGCCTTCATCTGTACCCGGACGGAATTTAATTTCCTTAATTTGTACCTGCTTTTGGTTTTTCTTGGCTTCGTCGCGCTTCTTGGCTTGTTGGTATTTGTATTTACCGTAATCCATCAGTTTGCATACAGGCGGTTTGGCAGTCGGGGAAATCTCTACCAAATCGACATCTTGCTCTTCGGCCATAGCCAGAGCTTCACGAACTGAAACGACACCAAGCTGATCGCCTGACTCACTGATTAATCGCACTTCTTTGGCGGTAATTTCACCATTGATTCGTGCTTCGCGTTCTTGAGCGATGATGAATACTCCTATAAAGATTAATGATTGACGAGGGCATCAGTGATTTCTTGCTGTAATTGTGCAATGAAATCATCTACATTCAAAGAACCCAAGTCTTCTGCTTTGCGGCGTACCGCAACTTTGTTTTCTTGTTTCTCTTTATCGCCGACAACGATTTGATAAGGGAAACGGTATTGGCTGTTGTCACGGATTTTGTAACCGATTTTTTCGTTACGCAGATCCAATTCGACACGGAAGCCTGCTGCCTGCAACTTGGCAGCCACTTCACGGCAATAATCTGCTTGGTTTTCAGTGATATTCATAATCACCATTTGAACCGGCGCAAGCCACAATGGGAATGAGCCTGCATGGTTTTCGATCAGAATACCGATGAAGCGCTCCAGAGAACCCAAAATAGCACGATGCAACATTACAGGACGCGCACGGTCGTTATTTTCGGTTACATATTCTGCATTCAAACGCTCAGGCAATACGAAGTCCAATTGCAGGGTACCGCACTGCCAAGAACGACCCAAAGCATCTTTGACATGGTACTCAATCTTAGGACCATAGAATGCACCTTCGCCAGGTAATTCTTCCCACTCTACGCCGCAAGCGGTCAATGCATCACGCAGGCCTTGTTCGGCCTTATCCCAGACTTCGTCAGAACCTGCACGTTGCTCAGGGCGGAGGGACAACTTCACGGCAACATCATGGAAGCCGAATTGTTTGTAAATGCGAACCAGCAACTCATTGAATGCGCGTGCTTCATCAACGATTTGGTCTTCGGTACAGAAGATATGCGCATCATCCTGCACAAAACCGCGAACACGCATCAGACCATGCAACGCACCGCTTGGTTCATTGCGGTGGCAAGAACCAAACTCAGCCAAACGCATCGGTAAATCGCGATATGAGCGCAAGCCGTTATTGAAAATTTGCACATGACCCGGACAGTTCATCGGTTTAACCGCGTATTCGCGTTTTTCGGAACTGGTCACGAACATATTGTCTTTATAGTTTTCCCAGTGGCCAGATTTTTCCCAGAAGGTTTTATCCATAATCTGAGGCGTTTTCACCTCTTTATAGCCGGCAGCATTCAGCTCTTTGCGCATATGCTGCTCAATCACTTGCCACAAAGCCCAGCCTTTAGGATGCCAGAACACCATACCCGGCGCTTCATCTTGCAGGTGGAACAAATCCAATTGTTTACCCAGCTTACGGTGGTCGCGTTTTTCCGCTTCCTCGATGCGCTGTATATAGGCTTTTAATTCGTCTTTACTTGCCCAAGCCGTACCGTAAATACGTTGCAGCATTTCATTGTTGCTGTCACCGCGCCAGTATGCGCCTGCCAGTTTGGTCAGCTTGAAGTTTTTCAAGAAACGGGTATTGGGAACGTGAGGACCGCGGCACATATCGACGTATTCTTGATGATGATACATACCCATTGCTTCCACTTCAGGCATGTCTTCAATCAGACGCAATTTGTACTCTTCGCCGCGATCTTGGAAAATTTTGATGGTTTCTGCACGGGGCGTCATCACTTTAACGACGTCGTAGTCTTGTGCAATCAACTCTTTCATGCGCGCTTCGATGGCGGCTACATCATCAGGCGTAAATGGTTTTTCAGTTGCAATATCGTAATAGAACCCGTCTTCAATGACCGGGCCGATAACCATTTTGGCATCAGGGTAGAGCTGCTTGACCGCATGACCGACCAAGTGCGCGCAGGAGTGGCGGATAATTTCCACGCCTTCTTTATCTTTAGGCGTAATGATTTGAACGTGGGCATCTTCGGTAATCGGATCGCAAGCATCCACCAATTTACCGTTAACCTTGCCTGCTACCGTTGCCTTTGCCAAACCTGCACCGATAGACGCTGCAATTTGCGCCACGGTAACGGGTGATTCATATTGGCGGACCGAACCGTCCGGCAAGGTAATGTTCAACATCAGAAAGCTCCAAAACATTAAAAAATAACGGCATAAAGCCGTTATGGAAATTTGGTAGGCACAATTGGACTCGAACCAACGACCCCCACCATGTCAAGGTGGTGCTCTAACCAACTGAGCTATGTGCCTTCATCTAAGTCGCTTATTGTAACGAAGCGTGTTCCCTTTTGCAAGCATCTGTAAATACTTTTCAGACGGCCTGGATATTTTTGTTTGATTTATACCTCATTTTTTATTTCTTCTATCATTCAGGCCGTCTGAAGCATTGTTTTGACAAAGATAAAATCCAGCCGTCAACCAACGAAAAATCCTTTATAATCTGCCCTTTCATTTCGCACACACGCGAACGTCCAATCTCTTATTATTATGCTCAAATTTACCTTACACAAAAAAGACGGTCATGCCCGACGCGGCACTTTGGAACTAAACCACGGCAAAATCGAAACGCCGGTATTTATGCCGGTCGGCACTTACGGTTCGGTCAAAGCGATGAACCCGCAAAACCTGCATGACATCAAAGCGCAAATCATCTTAGGCAACACTTACCATCTGTGGCTGCGTCCAGGTTTGGAAGTCATCGAACAATTCGGCGGCCTGCACGAATTTATCGGCTGGGACAAGCCGATTTTGACCGACTCGGGCGGTTTTCAAGTATTCTCGTTGTCCGATATGCGCAAGCTGACCGAAGAAGGCTGTACATTCCAAAGCCCGATCAACGGCGACAAACTGTTTCTCTCGCCCGAAGTGTCGATGAAAATCCAAACCGTATTGAATTCCGACATCGTGATGCAGTTGGACGAATGCACCCCTGGCGAAGCAACGCACAGCCAAGCGCAAAAATCGCTGCAAATGAGCCTGCGCTGGGCGGAACGCAGCAAAAAGGCTTTTGAAGACCTGAAAAACCCGAATGCGTTATTTGGCATTGTACAAGGCGCGATGTATGAAGATTTGCGCGAAGAATCGCTGAAAGGTTTGGAAGAACTCGACTTCCCCGGCTTGGCCATCGGCGGCTTGTCCGTTGGCGAACCCAAGCCTGAAATGTACCGTATGTTGCGCGCTGTCGGCCCTATCCTGCCGGAACACAAGCCACATTATTTGATGGGCGTCGGCACGCCTGAAGACTTGGTGTACGGCGTGGCACACGGTGTGGATATGTTCGACTGCGTCATGCCCACCCGCAATGCGCGTAACGGCTGGCTGTTTACCCGTTTTGGCGATTTAAAAATCAAAAACGCCAAACACAAACTCGACAAGCGTCCGATTGATGAAAGCTGCACCTGCTACGCCTGTCAGAATTTCAGCCGCTCCTACCTGCACCACCTGCACCGAGTCGGCGAAATCTTGGGCGCACAGCTCAACACCATCCACAATCTGCACTTCTACCAAGTCATCATGGCAGAAATGCGCGAAGCCATCGAACAAGGCAAATTTGCCGATTGGCAGGCGCAATTCCATGAAAACCGCGCCCGTGGTGTGGATTAATCCTTTTAAAGGCCGTCTGAAACCAGGTTTTGATTCAAACTACTTTTCAGACGGCCTCAATATTCTTCATTAATAAAGCACAACCATGTCCCGTTTCCATACCGAACCGGCCCTAGCCTACACCGCACAAAACCGTACCGCCGTCCTGCTGCTCAACCTCGGCACGCCTGACGCGCCCACTGCTGCCGCAGTCAAGCCCTACTTGAAAGAATTTCTGTCCGATCAACGCGTTGTCGAATTGCCCAAGCTCTTATGGCAACCGATATTGCGCGGCTTGGTATTGACCTTTCGCCCGAAAAAAAGCGCGCATGCCTATGAAAAAGTTTGGTTTAAAGAAGGTTCGCCGCTTGAGGTTTACACACACCGCCAGGCAGAAGCCCTGGCCAAACATTTGCCTGATGTCATCGTCCGTCATGCCATGACTTACGGCAACCCGAGCGTTGCCGACGTTTTGGCGGAACTCAAAGCCCAAGGCGTGGGCAAATTGCTGGTCATCCCGCTTTATCCGCAATATGCCGGCTCTTCCACCGGCGCGGCTTTGGACAAAGTATTCCAAGAATTATTGCTGCAACGCAACCAAATGAGCGTCCGCACTATTTCCCGTTACTACGACGATGCCGCTTATATTCAAGCCATGAAGCAGCACATCGAAGCCTATTGGGCCCAAAACGGACGCGGCGAAAAACTGATGTTGAGCTTCCACGGCATTCCGCAAAAGCATCATGACGACGGCGACCCCTATCCTGACGAGTGCCACCATACCGCCAAACTGCTCGCGCAGGCATTGGGCTTGTCCGAACAAGAATACATCGTTTCTTTCCAAAGCCAGTTTGGCAAATCCCAATGGGTCAAGCCCAGCACGCAAGCCCTGTTTGATGAACTTCCGAAACAAGGCACGACCAAACTCGACGTCTTCTGCCCCGGTTTCATGGCCGACTGCCTCGAAACCATGGAAGAAATCGCCATTATGGGACGCGAACAATTCCACGCCGCCGGCGGCAAAGAATACCGTTACATCCCCTGCCTCAACGATTCCGCCGACTGGATTGCCGCACTTGCCCAATTAAGCCGGGCCAATCTGCAAGGCTGGATTTGACCTAAACCAAAGGCCGTCTGAAAAATCCACTTTCAGACGGCCTTTAGCGTTATCATCAAGTTATTCAAACGCAAACCAAGCGTGTAGCCATCAAAAACACGACTCAAAAAGGAACACATCATGACTGCACTCCGCCCCATCCTGCTCCTCCTGACCGCACTCAGCCTCCCAACCGCTTTTGCCGCTGATGCCACGCTGATGAGCAAAGGACAAAAGATTTACGAAACCAACTGCGCCGCCTGCCACGGCAAAAAGGGCGAAGGCCGTGGCGCCATGTTCCCGCCACTGTTCCAGTCCGACTATATCAACAAAAAACCTCAAGTCCTGTTGCAAAGCATGACCAAGGGCATCAACGGCCCGATTAAAGTGAACGGCAAACCCTACAACGGCTTCATGCCTTCTACCGCCATCAATGATGCCGATGTTGCCGCCGTTGCCACTTACATCATGAACGCCTTTAATAATGGCGGCGGTACGATTACTGAAGCAGATGTCAAAAAATCTCACGGGAAAAAATAAAACGTCTCTCCCTTAAAGGCCGTCTGAACATTTCAGACGGCCTTTTCTGTACGACACATTTTGTTTCTATGTATATGGTTACGCAACATCAACAAACATACGCAAAAAACCGTCAAACCCAAAAAAGCATATGCGTTTTGTGTTAAAGTAAACATTATTTATCGGCTGTTTTGCGTCCAGGCCGTCTGAAAGGTTTTATGTGATGAACTTTTTCCGCAAGACTGTTTTATTTTTAGTCGTCCTCTCCATATTTGCCGCCTGCGGCTCCTTTATTTCCCAATACGTTTTGGGCATGAACCCGTGCGTATTGTGCATCCTGCAACGCTTGTGCGTATTGGGTGTCGGGCTGTTGGCCATTGTTACGGCGTTCAGTTCGCAGTCTTCCAAATTTGCCCGTTCGCTCTCGGCATTGTTGATTGCCGCTCCGGCCGTTTACGGCGCCGGTGTCGCCGCCTATCAAATTTGGTTGCAAAGCCTGCCGCCCGGCACCGCTCCTTCTTGCGGCGCACCTTGGACCTTCCGCCTGCGCGACTGGCCTTTGTTCGATTGGTTTGAACCCATCGTCCGCGGCTTTGGCAACTGTGCCGAGCCGGACTATCTATTCGGCGTCGCCCTGCCGGTGTGGAGTATTTTGTATTTCAGCTTCGTGGTATTGCTGCTGCTTTGGGCTTGGTTGAAAACCAGAAAAATCTGATTGGTTTCGATATAAAAAGGCCGTCTGAAATTTCAGACGGCCTTTTGTTCTTTAAACTGTTTAGTCCAGATTCAACACGGCAGAAGTGTAAACGTCTTGTACGTCGTCCAAATCTTCCAATGCGTCAATCAGTTTTTGCATCTTAACCGCATCTTCGCCGCTCAACTCGGTTTCGTTTTGGGCGCGCATGGTAACGTCGCCGTCAACGGATTTGTAACCTGCGGCTTCCAATGCCGCTTTCACGCCTGCCCAGTCGTTTGGCGCGGTAATCACTTCGATGGAACCGTCGTCGTTGGTGATGACGTCTTCCGCACCGGCTTCCAAAGCCGCTTCCATCAGCGCATCTTCGTCAACGCCCGGTTCAAACACCAAATAGCCTTGATGCACGAAGTTGAACGCTACGCAACCGTCAGTACCCAAGTTACCGCCGTTTTTAGTGAACGCATGACGCACGTCGGCAACGGTACGGGTTTTGTTGTCGGTCAGACAGTCCACCATCAAAGCCGCGCCGCCGATGCCGTAGCCTTCGTAACGCAACTCAATGTATTCCACACCTTCCAGATTGCCCGTACCTTTATCGATGGCACGTTGCACGTTGTCTTTAGGCATATTGTTTTCGGCGGCTTTTTCCAAAGCCAGGCGCAGGCGCGGGTTCGCGCCGGGATCGCCGCCGCCCATGCGGGCAGCAACGGTAATTTCTTTAATCAGACGGGTGAAGATTTTGCCGCGTTTGGCATCTTGTCGGGCTTTTTTGTGTTGGATATTTGCCCACTTACTATGACCTGCCATATTGATTCCTTTCGTTTTTTCACGCGCTGAGGCGGGATGTGCTTTATTTGTAAGGCGTGCATTTTATCATAAGTTGTCTTTAGCCAAAATATTCAGACGGCCCGAATATTTGCAAAAACAGGCCGTCTGAAAAACAAAGAATCTTTTTTAAAGATGCATATTTGCGGCAAACCTTTGTCAGTTTTTCGTTTTAATTCACGAAGGTTTACGGTATGATGACAAAATCGGTCAGGATTGTTGACAACTTAACCGGTATTAAACGGCAAAACGGCCTGCTCGCCCTTGTTGCCAACCGCGAAAATGAACGGGAGTAGTTGCCCGTATCATTTTCTTTTTATTGTTTTTATTAAAGGTTTTATTATGGAAGAAATATTGTCTGCTCTGGTGGGTGCAGTCAATCTGGTTCTTTGGGACTACCTGCTGATTTATGCCTTAATCGGCATCGGCCTGTTTTTTACCCTGTACTTGGGCGCACCGCAAATTACCAAATTAGGAACGGGTTTCAAATCCGTTTTCGGCGGCTTGTTCAGTAAAAAAGACAAAGACCACGAAGGCAAATCCCTGTCTCAATTCCAAGCGCTTGCCGTGGCGATTTCCGCGCAAATCGGTACCGGTAACGTTGCCGGTGTCGCCACTGCGATTACCGCCGGCGGCCCGGGTGCCATTTTTTGGATGTGGTTGTCTGCCATTTTGGGCATGTCTACCATTTTTGCAGAAGCCGTTTTGGCGCAAAAATACCGCGTGGTCAGCCACGGCAAATACATCGGCGGCCCTGCGTTTTACATCACGCACGGCCTGACCCCGAAAATCGGCCGGGGCGCGGCACGTTTTCTGTCCGGTTTTTTCTCCATCGCCTTGATTATCGCGCTGGGTTTCATCGGCAACGCAACCCAATCCAACTCCATCGCCTCGGCCATGAATTTGGCTTTTAATATTCCGCCGATGGCAGTCGGTATTGCTGTGGCCGTACTCGCCGGCCTGATTATCATCGGCGGCATCAACCGCATTGCCGGTATCGCGCAATTTGTCGTGCCGTTTATGGCGGTGATTTACATCTTATGTGCCGTGATTATTTTGTTCAAATTCTCCGACCACATTATTCCGATGTTCAGCCATATTTTTGTTGCCGCCTTCAATCCTGAAGCGGTATTGGGCGGTGCGGCCGGTATCGGTATGCGCGAGGCCGTCCGTTTCGGCGTGGCACGCGGCCTGTTTTCTAACGAAGCCGGTATGGGTTCGACCCCGCACGCTCATGCAACCGCCAACGTCAAACACCCTGTGCAACAAGGTATGGCCGCGTTTATCGGTATCTTTATCGATACGCTGATGGTCTGCACGGCAACCGCGCTAATTATCCTGCTGACCGACGCCAACCTCTCCGGCGAGACCGGCGCGGCGGTTACCCAACTGGCTTTTAACAAAGCCTTCCCGGGTTTCGGTTCGCAACTGCTCGCCGTCTGTCTGACCTTCTTCGCCTTTACCACCATCATCGGCTGGTATTACTTCGGCGAATCCAATATCCGCTTCCTGTTCCGCGGCAAACATTTGGGCATCTACCGCGCACTGGTTTTGGTGGCCATCGTATTGGGCACATTGGGCAAAGTGGATTTGGTTTGGAGCATGTCCGATATGTTCAACGGCTTTATGGTCTTGCCGAACTTAATCGCCCTCTTCCTGCTGCGTAAGGAAATCCGTGCGGTTTACGACGACTATCTGGCGCAAACCAAAGCCGGCAAAGAGCTGACCTACAACTATGAATTCCACGAATTCCACGACAAAAACCCTGATTAACGACAAACAAAAACCTCTCAGTCAAACTGAGAGGTTTTTTATTTCAGGCCGTCTGAAACTACAACACATAAAAATAAATGCTGATAAATTGCGTCAAACTGCCTGCCAAGACAAACAAGTGCCAAATACCGTGGCCGTGGCGAATTTTCGTATCGTTGATAAACCAATAAATCCCCACGCTGTACAATACGCCGCCCAACACCAGCCAAAATAATCCACCCGCCGAAAGCGACTGTATCAGCGGCCATACCGCCACCACAATCAGCCAGCCCATCAACACATAAATCACCATCGACAGCAGCCGCTTCTCGCTTTTGCGCCCGATCGTCAGCTCCTGAACAATGCCCAGCAAAGCCAGCCCCCACGACACGCCGAAAAGCGACCAACCCCAGCCGCCGTGAAGGGTAATCAGCGTAAACGGCGTATAGCTGCCTGCAATCAAAAGATAAATCATGCAATGATCGACCTTTTGCAAAATCGCCTTGGCCTTCGGCTGCGGAATACTGTGGTATAAGGTTGAACCCAAATACAGGAGCAGCAGGCAGATTCCGTAAGTCAGTGCACCGGCAATCCGATAGCCGTCCGCCGATTCCACCGCTTTCACCAGCATCAGCACCAACGCCGCCACTGCCAATAAGAAACCGGCCAAATGGCTGTACGCATTAAATCTCTCGCCGTGATACATAAACCATTCTCATTTCTAAAAAACCAAAGTGTACGCGAAGACAGACGCTTCGTCAGAGAAATCGGGTTAAAAATAAGTTAAAGCGCAAAGGCCGTCTGAAAACACACTCGGGCAATATAACAAAAACATCTTTGCAACAAACAAACCATTCTTTCCCTTTTTCAGACGGCCTCACTAAAGTATCGGCTATCGCCAAGATTGCAAAGAGAGAAAAAATGTCCATCCAAAACCACCACCTCGACTGGCTCGAAGCCGAGTCCATCTACATCATCCGCGAAGTGATTGCCAACGCCCAAAACCCGGCCCTGCTGTTTTCCGGCGGCAAAGACTCCGTCGTCCTGCTGGCGCTTGCCGTCAAAGCCTTCCAAATCGAAGGCCGCCCGCTGAAACTGCCGTTCAAACTCCTGCACGTCGATACCGGCCACAATTACCCTGAAGTCATCCAGTTCCGCGACGACACGGTCGCCCGCACCGGCGTACAACTTGTGGTCGGCAGCGTAGAAGAATCCATCCGCAAAGGCAGCGTCGTCTTGCGCCGCGAAACCGATTCGCGCAACGCCGCCCAAGCCGTTACACTGGTTGAAACCATCGAAGAACAAGGCTTTGATGCGCTGATGGGCGGCGCACGCCGCGATGAAGAAAAAGCGCGCGCCAAAGAACGCATCTTCTCTTTCCGCGACGAGTTCGGCCAATGGGATCCCAAAAACCAACGTCCTGAATTATGGTCGCTCTACAACACACGCCTGTTCCAAGGCGAAAACATGCGCGTATTCCCGATTTCCAACTGGACGGAATTGGACATCTGGCAATACATCGCACGCGAAAAACTCGCCCTGCCGCCGATTTATTACACCCATAAGCGCGAAGTTGTCGAACGCAACGGCCTGCTCGTTCCCGTTACCCCGTTGACCCCAAAACGCGAAGGCGAAGTTGCCCAAATCCGCGATGTCCGCTTCCGTACCGTCGGCGATATTTCCTGTACCTGCCCGGTTGCCAGCACCGCCGCCACACCCGAAGACATCATTGCGGAAACCGCCGCCGCGACCATTTCCGAACGCAGTGCCACACGCATGGACGACCGCGTATCGGAAGCGGCAATGGAAGAGCGCAAAAAACAAGGCTATTTCTAAACCGTTTTTTCAGACGGCCCCTATATATTTCAAACCCGAACAACACGGCAAAGCCTTCCGCCCCTACCGTGTTGTTTGCTTTATTATTCTTGCAAATATCATTTAACAACAAAAGCTTAATCAAAAATCCTGACAAAGCGACAAACAATAAAACATAAACAAACATGGTATAATAAACACTTGCAGGCAGAGATTTAGACAAAAATCTCAGGCCGTCTGAAGGAGGAGAAACATGAACCGACGCGTTTATATCGTACATGGCTTTGAAGGCAATCCGCACGGCAACTGGTTTGACTGGCTTTGCGCCCAAATCAAAAGCACCGGCGCACAAGCAATCTCCCTCGCCATGCCCAATCCCGACAAACCAAGCACGACCGCGTGGCAGTTTACCCTTGACCAGCACATCGGCAAGCCCGATGCCCATACCTTCCTAGTCGGCCACAGCCTCGGCTGCATTACCCTCCTTCACTTCCTCAGCCGCCAACAGCCGCAAAAAATCGGCGGCCTGCTGCTTGCCGCCGGTTTTGCCAATACGCTGCCGCCCTTACCTGCGCTCGATGCCTACATTAAAGCAGCGTCCCCCGATTTCGACATCCTGCGCAAAATCGACATGCCCAAACACTGCCTGGTTTCCGACAACGACACCCATGTTCCGCCCGAACTGACTTTGGATATGGCGGCCAAGCTCAAAAGCCCTGTTACCCATATTCCCGAAGGCGGCCATTTGATGGCTTCGGACGGCTTTACCCAACTGCCGCAGGCTTGGGAAGCGCTGAAACCCATGTTGACCGAATAAACGCACACTCTAATCCGGTTTTCAGACGGCCTCGTCTGTCTTTCCTCCCCATAACAGGCCGTCTGAACGACCATAAAAAACAACCTGCCCTTTCAGGCAGGTTGTTTCTTTTTATGTCTCATTGACAGCAAATTTAATATTGCACCGTCCATTCAATCTCACCGCCGGCCCTCATCGGTACAAGTTCGCCATCGCCGTAAGGCACGCTGGCAGGAACGGTTTGCGTTTGTTTGACCAAGGTGATGGTATCAGAATTTTCAGGCAGGCCGTAGAAACGCGGGCCGTTTTGAGAAGCAAAGGCTTCCAGTTTGTCCAACGCACCTGCTTTCTCAAACACTTCGGCATAAAGCTCGATGGCGGTCATCGCGCTGAACATACCGGCACAACCGCAAGCATTTTCTTTGGCAGTTTTGGCATGTGGCGCAGAGTCCGTACCGAGGAAGAATTTGTGCGCCTTATCGCCGGTAACGGCGGCAACCAAAGCCTGACGGTGGGTTTCGCGTTTGAGTACGGGCAGGCAGAAATGATGAGGGCGCACGCCGCCGACCAAGAGGTCGTTGCGGTTGAGCAGCAAGTGTTGCGGCGTCACGGAGGCGGCAACGTTGTCGCCTGCTTCCAAAACCAGGCGGGCGGCTTCGGCAGTGGTGATGTGTTCGAACACGACTTTAAGATTCGGTACTTGCGCCAAAATGGGCTTCATCACGCGCTCGATAAAGGCGGCTTCGCGGTCGAAAATATCGATTTCAGGATCGGTGACTTCGCCGTGAACCAAGAACAAAATGCCCTGTTTCGCCATTTCTTCCAACAGGGGAATCAGTTTGAACAAGTCGGTCACGCCGGAATCAGAATTGGTGGTCGCGCCTGCAGGATAGAGTTTAAAAGCCACGATACCGGCAGCCTTGGCCTCGCGCACGAGTTCGGGCGTGGCGTTGTCGGTCAAATAAAGCGTCATCAACGGCTCAAACGCGCTGCCTTCAGGCAGGGCGGCCATAATGCGCGCTTTGTAGGCTTGGGCATCGGCAACGCTGACGACGGGCAGTTTGAGGTTGGGCATGATAACCGCGCGGCCCATTTGTCGGGCGGTATAGGGGGCTACGGCTTTGAGCGCGTCGCCGTCGCGCAGGTGCAGGTGCATATCGTCGGGGCGGATGATGGTCAGGGTTTGCATAGCTTACTTTCGAGTGGTTTGGTTTGATAATGTTTCAGACGGCCTTTATTCGGCGGAATGGTTTGTATTGATTTGATATTCCAATCGTCAACCGGTCTAAGGTAAAACGGCGGCCTTATTGTCGTAAGAATGATGGGTCAAATAAAAAACAGCCTGTACCGGAAAATGCTCGGACGACGTTGTTTTGACGGTCAGCAAGGTTTCTTTCGGACTGCCGGACGCGCGCCATGCGTAGGAAATCTGACGCATAGGCAACGGGGCTTCCGACAAATTATCGGCACGCAATTCAGCGTTCAAACCTTGCGGCGGATTTTCTGCTAAAGCCAAAAATTGTTTGAAAATCAGATGATCGTCGGCTTTAGCCGTACGCACGCTACAACTGTCTTCAGTCAGGCTTAAATAATAATCTGCGCCGTTTACCGTTTTCTTCCAAATACTTAATGCCTCCAAATCCATCATTCCGGCAGGCAAATCGGCAATATCTTTTTTCGACAATAAAATCAATTTGTTGGCATTGGCGAACTCGCCGACAAGGGCGGTATCGCCGTCTGCGGCCACACAGCTTTGGCGGAATAAGTCGGTTACATTTTGAGCATAATCGGCAGCGTTCTGCGGCGAAACGCCTTCATTGCCGCATGCACTCAGGCAAACAGCCAATACGACGGCAGACAACGCGACGGCTTTAGACATTTCAGACGGCCTTTATTTGTGTTTCAACACCAGCTTGAACACGCCGTCGGCCTCGCTCGATTCCAACAAAACATGTCCGGTCTGACGGCAAAACGCTTCAAAATCGCTGGGCGCACCGCCATCGGTGGCCAATACGGTCAGCACTTCACCCTCCTGCATTTGCGCCAAAGCTTTTTTGGCACGCAAAATCGGCAGCGGGCATTTCAAACCGATGACATCCAGAGTTTGTGTATTCATAAGGCTCCATAGGTGTATTGGGGTTAGGTTTTATTGCCGCGTTACCAACAGCGGCACAACTATTCAGCTATAACTAACGCAATGATAAATTTAACTTTTAACTATTTTATGGAATTCAGCATTTTTAATGTAAAAGAAATTTTTTTGCTGTATTTTGTGAATTTTCAGAAATATATTTTTCAATCAATATGGCTGTTTCCGCAAAATACTCAGTAGATTTTTCAAATTCTCTTTCTTGTTGCATCTTTGTGAAAGCAATGTAAAACATAAAAAATTCTGTCAGGCTATTACTCAACTGATAAAAATCCGGATCTCCTGGTCTTCCTGCATATACAGGAGACATTGAATGAGTTATATCGCAAAAAATAATGGCATCACTATCTGTACAAGCAAAAATTTGATATTTCCCATCTATAAATTCTTCATAATCTTGCAAAGCCCAATGTTCGACTGTTGTAAATTCGGAATATAAAGGCAGCAATATTAAATTGAAATTACTATTTCCAAAATAACAATCTCCCTTCATTTGGACATGCTGATAATAATATAAAAGCTCCCCTTGAAAAGATGAGGATGAAATATCCAGCTCTTCAAATGAAAATTCTAATTTATTTGAAGGAAATGGGGTTGTTCTTGAATATAGTTCTACTAACTCACTTAGTACATTGTCTAATTTCATATTTTCCCCTTAGCATTTATCTTATTATCGATTTAATCGCTGTTTCAAAGCTGCTTTGCGATCGATTAACCTTCCTGTATTTTTACCGCTATGTCCTTAGTATGAAAACTCGTCATATTAATCAGAATTAACGTCAATTATACCGCACTTACTTGCACCCCACCCTGCAAGCCCATAAAATAAAGCCGTTTTTCACTTTGGAGCTGTCTATGCGCCGTTTTGCCCTTCTCGCTCTCAGCCTTGCCGCGACTCAAGCATTTGCTTTGGGTTTCAGCCAAAAAGATACGCTGACCAACACGCGTTATCAGGAAAGCCCTGAAGAAGTTGCCGCACGAGAATTTAAAGAACACAAAGCCGAGTTGCCGCCCCTGCCCGATACCCAATCGGGCGATTGGTTCGACCTCTATGTCAAC